>NZ_CP019980.1:70000-377448 GCF_002982115.1 Lysinibacillus sphaericus
TATATATTATCACGAATTTCTAAATTATTACTTATTTTTCACGATATATAATAAAAACCGATGAGCAGCAACAAACGCTGTCTTCATCGGTTATTTTTTATTCCTCTATTTCCTCATTTTCATCAGTGGCCTCTTCGTCTTCTTTTTCAACTTTTGCAACAGTTGCAACAAGTTCGTCATCCCCTAAACGAATTAAACGAACACCTTGAGTACTACGACCAATTAATGAAATATCATTGACATCCATACGTATCAGCATTCCGTTGATTGTAATAAGCATTAAATCTTCAGAACCATCAACAGTTTTAACAGCCACCATAGGACCATTTTTATCGGTAATTTGAATTGTTTTTAAACCAACGCCACCACGACTTTGTAAACGATACTCCTCTTCAGTTGTACGCTTACCATAGCCTTTTTCGGTAACGACTAAAATTTCTTGTCCAGGTTCGACGATTTCCATACCAACTACTTCATCGCCTTCTCGTAGCTTAATACCACGTACCCCACCTGCTGTACGTCCCATTGAACGGATATCATCCTCTTGGAAACGAACAAGCATACCGTCACGCGTTCCGATAATCACTTGCTTCATACCATCCGTTAAACGAACAGCAATTAAATCATCATCTTCTCGTAAACTAATAGCAATTAAGCCATTCGTACGGATATTTGCAAATTGAGATACAGGTGTACGTTTTGAAATACCTGTTTTCGTTGTAAAGATAAAGTAAGCATCCTTGTCAAATGAATCAACACGAATCATTGCCGTAACTTTCTCACCTTTATCGATATTCAGTAAGTTAACGATTGGTAAACCTTTCGCCGTGCGACCGTACTCCGGAATTTCGTAACCTTTAGCACGGAATACTTTCCCCTTAGACGTGAAGAATAATATAGTATCGTGCGTAGATGTATTCATAAGGTGCTCGACGAAGTCATCCTCATTAGTTCCCATTCCTTGTACACCACGACCACCGCGCTTTTGACTGCGATATGTATTGGCAGCTAAGCGCTTAATATAGCCATTATGCGTTAACGTAACAACTGAATTTTCTACAGGAATTAAATCCTCATCCTCAATCATTTCCATACCGCCAGATGTAATCTCTGTACGACGGGCATCATTGAAGCGCTCTTTCAGTTCTAATATTTCAGTGCGAATAATCTCAACAATTTTAGCTTCATCGGCTAAGATTGCTTTTAATTCAGCAATTAGCACTTGTAACTCTTGATATTCTGCTTCAATTTTTTCTCGTTCTAAGCCACTTAAACGTACTAAACGCATATCTAAAATTGCTTGGGCTTGACGTTCAGATAAATTAAACCGTTCCATTAATTGCGGTTTAGCTTCCTCACCACTACGAGAACCGCGGATAATCGCAATAATTTCATCAATATGATCTAGGGCAATTCGTAAACCCTCTAAAATATGAGCACGGTCTTCTGCTTTCTTTAAATCAAATTCAGTACGGCGGCGAATGATGACTTTTTGATGCTCTAAATAATGATACAGCATCTCTTTAATGCCCATTACTTTTGGCTGTCCATTTACTAAAGACAGCATATTAACACCAAAGCTTGATTGCATCGCTGTTTGCTTATAAAGATTATTTAACACGACATTTGCATTGGCATCTTTTCGTATTTCAATAACTACACGCATACCACGGCGGTCAGATTCATCTCGTAGATTGGTAATGCCATCGATTTTTTTATCGCGAACTAGCTCAGCAATCTTTTCAATTAATTTTGCCTTATTTACTTGGTAAGGTAATTCATGAATAAGAATTGTTTCTTTACCGTTTGACTTTTGTTCGATTTCTACTTTAGCTCGAATAATAATGGAACCACGGCCTGTTTCATAGGCACGGCGAATACCACTGCGTCCTAAAATCAATCCACCAGTTGGGAAATCCGGTCCTGGAATAATTTCCATCAATTCTTCCGTAGTAATTGCAGGATTTTCAGATAGTGCTAACACTCCATCAATCGTTTCCCCTAGATTATGCGGAGGAATGTTTGTTGCCATACCAACCGCAATTCCTGCCGCTCCATTTACTAATAAGTTTGGATAGCGACTTGGTAAAACGACCGGTTCTTTTTCAGAGCCATCATAGTTATCAGTATAGTCAATTGTGTTTTTATTAATATCTCGAAGCATTTCCATTGCAATACGAGACATACGCGATTCTGTATAACGCATCGCAGCTGCTCCGTCGCCATCAACAGAACCAAAGTTTCCGTGACCATCAACAAGCATGTAACGATAACTAAAATCTTGTGCCATACGTACCATGGCATCGTAAATTGAAGAGTCACCATGTGGATGGTACTTACCCATTACATCCCCAACGATACGTGCTGATTTTTTGTACGCTTTATCTGCTGTATTTCCTAACTCTTGCATGCCGTATAAAATACGACGATGAACTGGCTTTAATCCATCGCGTACATCTGGTAATGCACGCGAAACGATTACACTCATTGCATAATCGAGGAAGGATGTTTCGATTTCTTCTGTTATATTAACTCCTTTAACACCGGAGCGTTCTTGTTCTGACAAAGTGTAGACCTCCCCTCAAGAAAAATTAAATATCTAAATTAGCGTATACCGCATTTTCTTCGATAAATTGACGACGAGGTTCTACTTCATCGCCCATTAAGCGTTCGAATGCTTCGTTCGCTTTAATTGCATCATCTAATTCCACTTGTAATAATGTGCGGTGCTCTGGATCCATTGTTGTATCCCACAGTTGCTCCGCATTCATTTCACCAAGACCTTTGTAGCGTTGAACTACAGGCTTAGGCATGTTTGGCAGTCGCTCTAAAATCTCTTGTAGCGCAATATCATCATAGCAATATTCAACATGCTTCCCTTGCTTCACTTGATAAAGTGGTGGCTGTGCAATATAAATATAACCAGCATCTACTAAAGGTCGTAAGAAACGGAAGAAGAATGTTAACAATAATGTACGGATATGTGCTCCATCTACATCGGCATCGGTCATTATAATAATTTTATGATAACGCGCTTTTTCTAAATTAAATTCTTCCCCAATACCAGTACCGAAGGCTGTAATCATTGCTCGAATTTCAGCATTGGATAATATTTTATCTAATCGTGCTTTTTCCACGTTTAAAATTTTACCACGTAAAGGTAAAATTGCTTGGAAGTGACGGTCACGTCCAGATTTCGCCGAACCACCGGCAGAGTCACCCTCTACAATGTAAATTTCACATTCAGCTGGGTTTGTAGAAGAACAGTCAGCAAGTTTACCCGGTAAGCTTGATACTTCAAGCGCTGATTTGCGGCGTGTAAATTCGCGTGCCTTTTTGGCTGCCACACGTGCCCGAGCTGCCATTAAACCTTTATCGATAATTTTTCGCGCTACAGTTGGATTTTCTAACATGAAACGTTCAAAACCATCTGAAAATAACGCATTCGTAATTTGGCTTACTTCGGAGTTACCAAGCTTTGTTTTCGTTTGTCCCTCAAATTGAGGATCAGGGTGCTTAATAGATATAATAGCCGTTAACCCTTCGCGAACATCTTCACCTGTAAGGTTCGTATCAGCTTCTTTTAATAAGCCATTTTTACGCGCGTAATCATTGATAACACGCGTAAGTGCTGTTTTAAAGCCTGACTCATGTGTACCACCTTCATACGTATTGATGTTATTTGCGAACGAGAAAATATTCGATGAAAAACCAGCATTATATTGCATGGCGATTTCAATAGAAATACCGTCCTTTTCGCCAAGAACATCAATTGGCTCATGGATAGGCTCTTTAGACTTGTTCAAGTGCTCTACATAAGAACGAATACCACCTTCATAATGATATGTAGTGGAACGTATCTCATCTTCACGCTCATCTGCAATTGTAATTCGAATACCACGATTCAAATAGGCTAATTCGCGAATACGATGTGCTAAAATATCGAATTCATATTCTGTTGTTTCTTTGAAAATTTCAGGATCTGCTTTGAAACGAGTAGTTGTTCCGTTATGATCGGTTTCACCAATAACAGTTAATGCCTGTGTTGTTTGACCACGTTCAAATTTTATTTCGTGGATTTGTCCCTCGCGATGAACTTGAACAATTGTCTCAACTGACAAAGCATTTACTACTGATGCCCCTACACCATGAAGACCGCCTGATACTTTATAGCCCCCACCGCCGAATTTACCACCGGCATGGAGCACTGTCATAATGACTTCGACAGCTGGTTTACCCATCTTTTCTTGAATACTGACAGGAATTCCTCGACCATTATCTTCTACACGAATCCAATTGTCTTTTTCAATCGTAACTGAGATATCAGTACAAAAACCTGCAAGTGCTTCATCTATACTATTATCAACAATTTCCCATACTAAATGGTGAAGTCCTTTAGAGCTTGTTGAACCGATATACATCCCCGGTCTTTTTCGAACCGCTTCTAAACCTTCTAATACCTGTATTTGATCGGCTTCATACGCTTGATCTTGTAAACCTTCGTTTTCTATAGCCACGGCTTCCATCTACTCCTTCATAACATCATTGTGTGTAAATGAATGAACAGTCAACCGAGCTGACTATTACCATTCTTTTATAATCTAAAAAACTCCCTGGCTAACTTTCTTCAATCGCACCTTGTTTCACGTGGAACAGCTGAGCATGTTCCATCGTCTCATGATGAATTCCATCAACACTTGTAGTCGTTACAAAGGTTTGGACTTCACCTTGAATGGTATTTAATAAATGCGATTGGCGATAATCATCGAGTTCCGACAATACATCGTCTAAAAGTAGAATGGGTGTTTCATTTGTTTCTTGTTTAATTAACTCAATTTCGGCGAGCTTTAATGACAGAGCAGTTGTTCGTTGTTGCCCTTGTGAGCCATATGTTTGCACATCATAGCCATTCACTAAAAATTGTAAATCATCTCGATGTGGTCCAACCATCGTGACACCACGCTCAAATTCACGATTCTTTGCCTCTACTAACTTTTTCAGTAAGAGATCTTCCATTTCACTAGCAGTCTGTCCTTTATCAATACCTGCTACTGTGCGGTATTTAATCATTAAAGTTTCCTTACCTTGTGAAATTCCTGCATGAATCGGCTCTGCCCACTCTTGTAATAAATCCATAAATTGAAATCTTTTTCGAATAATTTGGGTAGCTGCGTGAATATACTGCTCATTATAAACATCATACATCACGTCGTTTGTCATTATCTTACCCTGATTCATTTTCAAATAATGATTGCGTTGTTTTAAAATCTTTTGAAAGGTTAATAAATCATGTAAGTAGACGGGCGAAATTTGCCCAATCTCCATATCAATAAAACGTCGTCGTATTTGCGGGCTCCCTTTAACAACATTTAAATCTTCTGGCGCAAACATAACCACATTCATTTGACCAATATAATGACTAAGACGACTTTGTTCAATATGATTAATTTTACCCTTTTTGCCCTTTTTCGTAATGGTAAGCTCTATTGGTAAAATACCGTGCCTTTTTTGAACGGCCCCTTCTATTTTACCATAGTCTGAATCCCAACGTATCAATTCTTTATCGTTCGTCGTGCGATGTGATTTAGCCATCGCTAATACGTAAATGGATTCCATCACATTTGTTTTTCCTTGGGCATTTTCACCAATAAATACATTTATTTTTGGAGAGAATTTTAACGTTAACGCATCATAGTTGCGGTAATTTGTAAGTTTTAACTGCTCAATATGCATAATTTATTGTCCAGTGGGCCCAAC
The DNA here is from genome assembly GCF_002982115.1 of Lysinibacillus sphaericus. Lineage (GTDB taxonomy): Bacteria > Bacillota > Bacilli > Bacillales_A > Planococcaceae > Lysinibacillus > Lysinibacillus sphaericus. Next base: position 75,758 of record NZ_CP019980.1, read on the forward strand.
AATTCGGAACCGGCCACATCCAGGAATATTTACAACATCTCCGTTACGTAATTTGCGACCACGGCGATCATCTACCTCGCCATTTACGTAAACATCATTTTCGTGTAAAAACCATTTTGCCATACCGCCTGAGCTAATCGCATCAGTCATTTTTAAAAGTTGCCCTAACGTGACAAACTCTACATCGATTTCAATGTCTTTCATAGCTGTGTTACCCTCCAAATACAGAATGTCTATCTCTCTATCATACCTAAAAATGCTTCATAAGTAAAAAAAGATAGCCGCAACGAGCGACTATCCCAAAGTTTATCAAAGCAAGTGAACATAACTTAAAATCCAATTTATTCTATATAATACAACTAATAGAAAATATTACGATTAATATGTGCGCACTGGTAAAATTAGTTGCAGAATTGCATCATCATGAACAGAGCGTAAAATAAATGGTCTCATCGCACCAGTAAATTGAATAACCACATCTTGACCATCAATTGCTTTCAATGCTTCCATCATGTATTTAGCGCTAAAGGAAATTTTTAAGTTATCCCCTTCTAATGCTTCCACAGGTATTTCTTCTTGTACTTTACCTATCTCTGGAGAATTCGATGAAACTTCAACCGCTTGACTATCTAATATTTCGAAGCGCACGACATTATTACGATCTCCTCGTGCGACAAGTGATGCACGATCAATTGCTTGTAATAAAGCTTTACCGTTAATCGTTACATTTGTTTGATATTCTTCTGGAATTAAACGTGATGTATCTGGGTAGTTCCCTTCAAGTAAACGAGAGAAGAATAATACATCTCCTGTTTTAAATAATACTTGCTGACTTGTAATAACAATTTGGACAAGATTTGTAGAATCTTCTAACACCTTATTTAACTCATTTAAACTTTTACCAGGAATAACTACACTATGTTCAACTTCAGGTAAATCTTCTAACTGTACTTTACGTCTTGCTAAACGGTGGCTATCTGTTGCAACACAGATTAATGTTTCGTTTTTAATCTGCCAGTTTACACCTGTCAACACGGGTCTGCTTTCAGAAGTCGCCACTGCGAATACTGTTTCACGGATAATTGATTTTAGTAAGTCTGCAGGAATAGTAAATTTTTGATCCTCTGTTAATTCAGGTAATAAAGGATATTCAGCAGCATCAGAGCCAATTAAATGGAATTCTGATTTTCCTGAACGAATATGCGTTTGGAAACCTGTCGTTACTTGAATTTCAACCTCGTTTGTCGGCAATTTACGAACAATTTCATTGAACATACGTGCTTGTACAACGATTGAACCCGTTTCCGCAATGTGAATAATTTGTTGCCCATCTTCTTCTACTGGGATAAATGTTTGAATTGTAATATCTGCATCACTACCAGTTAGACGAATTCCTTCGTTTGTTACATCAATTTTAATCCCCGTTAATATCGGAATTGTTGTTTTAGAACTTACGGCTTTCATGACATCATTTAAACCTTCTAGTAAACGGTCACGTAAAATATCAAATTTCATTTGTTTTCCCTCACATATTTATATTATTTATTTATTAAATATAAAAAGATATAGTAATAGGTCCTGTGGATTTGTGGATAAGTGCTTCTAGGTGAATAAAATCAGTCTATCCACATGTAGATAGACTGTGTATAAGTTTGTGTTTAAAAATTAGAGTTGTCCACAAGTTTATTTCCCTAGCATGCTACGAATTTGTTTAATATCTTGTTGCAGTTGAACGTCATTTTTCAACAAAGAAGATATTTTTTCATGCGCATGGATAACAGTAGTATGGTCACGACCACCAAACTCTTCGCCAATTTTCGGCAGCGAGAAATCTGTTAATTCGCGTGATAAAAACATCGCAATTTGTCGAGGAAAGGCGATTAGCTTAGTTCGTTTTTTAGCTGAAAAATCTTCTAAACGAATATTAAAGTGCTCTCCTACTGCGTTTTGAATATCTAAAATTGTCACAGTTCTAGGTTTTGCATTAGGAATGATATCTTTTAATGCTTCAGCGGCTAATGTAGCTGTAATATCCTTGTTCACTAACGAAGAGTAAGCTACGACACGAATAAGCGCACCTTCAAGCTCCCGGATATTGGAGTCAATCTGGTTCGCAATATAGAGCATTACTTCGTTTGGTACATCCAAACCGTCCGCTTTTGCTTTTTTTCGTAGAATAGCGATACGAGTTTCTAAATCAGGTGGAGCTATATCAGTAATTAGCCCCCACTCAAATCGAGAACGTAAGCGATCCTCTAAAGTAGGTATTTCCTTAGGTGGACGGTCACTTGATATGACAATTTGTTTTGATTCCTCGTGTAATGTGTTAAAAGTATGGAAAAATTCTTCTTGAGTCGATTCTTTTCCAGCAAGGAATTGAATATCATCAATTAGCAGCACATCTACATTACGATATTTGTTGCGAAAATCGAGTGCTTTATTATCGCGAATAGAGTTAATAAATTCATTTGTAAACTTTTCTGATGATAAGTACACGACTTTTGCGTTTGGATTATGTTCTAACACATAATGGCCAATTGCGTGCATTAAATGCGTTTTGCCAAGCCCTACGCCCCCATATATAAAGAATGGGTTATAAGCCTTTGCAGGGGCTTCAGCAACAGCTAACGATGCAGCATGTGCGAAGCGGTTTCCAGAGCCAATAACAAACGTATCAAATGTATATTTCGGATTTAACATCCCTGGTGAAATATCATGATGGTCGTTATTTTTTGCTTGGATAATCGGCGCTGGTAAGTCAAAATCGTCCGAATCCTGGTTTTTTTGAACAACAAATTTAATAAGCAAGTCTTCGCCTGTTAGCTCCGTTAATATACCTGTAATCAAATGAATATAATGATTTTCAAGCCAGTCTCGAGCAAACGAATTTGGCGCCGCTATTGTCACGGTTGAACCACTTCCATTGTAAGAAAGTAATTTAGTAGACTTTAGCCACGTTTCGAAGCTTGGTTTAGAAATTTTTTGTTCAACTTGAGCCAGGACATTATTCCATAATTCTTCTAAATGTTCCAAGCTGCTATTCTCCTTTACAGTTCAATACATATACAGCAATAAAAAAATATAGTGCATTTATGTGATAAGTAAATACGTTCATTTTACGACTAATCCACAAAATCACAAGTTGTGGATAATACTTAACCAAAGGCTGTGATAAAAATTATCCACAGCATATCAACAGTTGTGGATAAAAGATTAGTTCGTTTTAGTTTTCAACAAAGTGAAGCACAGTAATCGTATCAGAAAAACAAAGCTATTTCAATAGTTTATGAAACTTATCCACATAACTTTGATTTACTCACTTTCAAGTTGTCCACAAGCACTGCTTATGTGAAAAAGCTGTAGATAACAGTTGTGGATAAAAAATAATGCAAAAAATACTATACACAAGTCTGTGTAAAAAAAACAAGTATTCTGTGGATAATTTAAAAGAGAGAAAAGGGAAACATAGAATTGGCGATTTGAAAGAAATTTATAAAATACATTGACAAAATAGCTAATTACTTTATATAATATGCAGGTCTGTATGTTGAAAAATTCAACTTTCATTCAGGAGGTGTCTATATACAATGAAACGTACTTACCAACCAAAGAAACGTAAGCACAGCAAAGTTCACGGTTTCCGCGCACGTATGAGCACGAAAAACGGTCGCAAAGTTCTTGCTGCTCGTCGTCGTAAAGGAAGAAAAGTTTTATCAGCATAAAATAAGTCCACTGAGCCACATCAGTGGTCTTTTTTTTCTTTATTTTTTGAAGCCGTTAAGGATCAAAAGAATAATTCAGTAGCAGGTGAAAGTAATGAAAAAACGCCAACGAGTGAAAAAGAATGAGGATTTTCAAAAGGTGTTTAAAAAGGGGAAATCTTTCGCGAATCGTCAGTTTGTCGTTTATTTTTTGCCGAAAGAGGGACAAACAGAATTTCGTGTAGGGTTATCTGTTAGTAAGAAGCTTGGGAATGCGGTAACACGCAACCAAATTAAACGTTATATTCGACAAAGTATTCATGAGTTAAAAGATGAATTAAAGACGAATATGGACTATGTTATTATCGCCAGACATCCGGCGGCCACTATGGATTTTCATGAAGTGAAACAAAGTTTGCAGCATGTACTACGAATTGCTAGAGTATTGAAGAAATCGTAAGACATTCAGCAACCAAAGTGGCGATAAAGTACACTTTTAAAAGGTTCTACAATAACTTATGTAAATGTAGATAGTCCCTTTACTGCATGAGCACATTTTAATTGGCATATTTAGTAGAGTGAAAGCTAATTTGCATGATAAAATAACTGATAACTTTATTCAGTTGAAAAAATAAAATTGAATAGAGACAATGCATATAGATTTTAGAAAAGTGAATAGTATTTGTAGGGGGAAGACGGTTGAAAAAACAACTTTGGGTAATTTTGTCGCTAGTATCAGTAGCATTACTACTATCTGGGTGTACAGAATTTAACGATCCAATATCCAAAGATAGCCAAGGCTTCTGGAATGAATTCATTGTTTGGCCGTTAGTATCAGCGATAAAATATTTTGCTGATTTACTTGGTACGTATGCATGGGGGATTATTGCAGTAACAATTATTATTCGTTTAGCAATTCTTCCATTGATGATTAAACAAACAAAGAGCTCGAAAAAAATGCAAGAAATTCAGCCAAAATTGAAGGAATTGCAGAAGAAGTATGCTTCTAAGGATGCACAAACACAGAAACAGTATCAGCAAGAAATGATGAAGCTGATGAGTGAGTCCGGTGTAAACCCAGTTGCTGGATGTTTACCAGTAATCATTCAAATGCCAATTTTAATTGGTTTTTATCACGCAATTAGTCGAATGAACGCTACAGCTGCTTTTGATTTAGGAAATTTCTTTATCTTCCCATTAGCAGACCCTGCGCCAGCTTTAGCAATTATCGCTGGTATTATGCAATTTTTCGTATTACGTACGGGCCCAGCAATGGACAACCCTCAGATGAAAATTATGATTTACATTATGCCATTCATGATCATCGGTTTTGGTATGGCATTACCAGCTGCATTATCACTTTATTGGGTAATCGGGAACATTATCTCGATTCTTCAAAACCTGTATATTTATAAACCTTGGCAAAACAACAAAACACAACCTGCTCAAAATGGAGGGGCTAAAAAGTGAAACAACTTACGCAAATAGGCGCAACAACACAAGAAGCGATCTCATTGGCGTTACAGAAACTTGGCAAAACCCGTGAACAAGTAGATGTTGAAGTTTTACAAGAAGGTAAAAAAGGATTTTTAGGTTTTGGAGCACGTTCTGCAGAAGTACGTGTGACTGTAAAAGAAATACAAGCTCGTCCAACTACAGAAATAGTAAAAGTAGCTGAGCAAGACGAAACGGCTAAAGAACAATTGAACGAACAAAAAGTAGTGGATGACGTTGCAAAATTAAGTTCACAAGTTTCGGAACAACCAATGGACATCGAAGCTGTTCAACAAGCCATTAAAGAGGAAGAAGATAACACTGTAAATCCAATTGAAGAAGCAAAAGCTTATATAGTAAGTATAGCGGAGCAATTGGGAATTCAAGATCTTGACATTGAAACGGCCCGTGAAGGTAAATATGTGCTGTTTCAATTGAAAAGTGAGAAGGCTGCATTACTTATAGGGAAACGCGGTCAAACGTTAAATTCTTTACAACAATTAACACAACTCGTTTTAAATAAAACCGCTAAACAATTCTTAATGGTGAAATTAGACGTAGAAAACTATCGTGAACGTCGACAACAAGCCTTAGAGCAACTGGCGGATCGTATGGCTGACAAGGCACTTCGGTTAAATCAACGTGTGGCATTTGAACCGATGCAATCATACGAAAGAAAAATTATTCATAATCAATTAGCGAATCGTCTGGATATAGAAACATATTCAGAAGGCACAGAACCAAACCGCTATTTAGTTATTGAACCAGTAAAGAACGCTTAGACTTTCTTTACGTAAAGGCATACAGACATATGCTAAAAAGACCGGTCATTTTATCGTTATGATAAAGTGACCGTTTTTTACTGTCTGAAAAACAGGAAGATTATGAAGCAATGTGACCAGTCGTAAAATGTCGGATATTGAACGTTTAAAGCGAAAATGATGAAGGGTAAGTAAATTTTTATTTATCCACAAATGGAAATGATCCTTACTTTAGATTTTATCGAAAATATGTTAGTCTAAGATGTTAGAAAGTGTTGATCGGTTTTATTTATCCACATGTGGATAACGTTAAGGAGGTAATAAAATGGAGTTCGATACAATTGCTGCGATATCCACACCGATGGGTGAAGGCGCTATTGCCATAGTTCGCTTAAGTGGTGATGAAGCAGTAGCTATTGCAGATAAGATTTTTAAATCGCCTGGTGGAAAAAGTTTAAAGAAGCAGGCTTCACATACAATTCATTATGGACACTTAGTCGATCCTAAAACAAACGAGGTAGTAGAAGAAGTAATGCTATCGTTAATGCGAGGACCAAAAACGTTCACGCGTGAGGATGTAATAGAGATCAACTGCCATGGAGGACTCGTTTCAGTTAATCGCGTATTAAAATTAGTATTAACAAATGGGGCAAGATTGGCAGAGCCAGGTGAATTTACAAAACGTGCGTTTTTAAATGGGCGTATTGATTTATCACAGGCCGAAGCAGTAATGGATTTAATTCGAGCGAAGACAGATCGTGCGATGAATGTCGCACTTGGTCAAATGGATGGGAAATTATCTCGCCTTATTGGAGATTTGCGCCAAGCATTGCTAGAGACTTTAGCGCAAGTAGAGGTTAATATAGATTATCCAGAGTATGATGATGTAGAAGAAATGACAGTGCCCGTATTACTTGAAAAATGTACATGGGTACGGAATGAAATCATTAAACTTTTACAAACATCCTCTCAGGGCAAAATTTTACGTGAAGGCTTATCGACGGTTATTTTAGGACGACCAAATGTAGGGAAATCTTCACTTTTAAATAGTTTAGTGCAAGAAAATAAAGCAATTGTGACAGATATTGCAGGTACAACTCGTGATATTATAGAAGAGTACGTAAATGTACGTGGGGTACCACTTCGTTTAGTCGATACAGCCGGCATTCGTGAAACAGAAGATATTGTGGAGCGAATTGGCGTTGAACGTTCTCGTGAGGCGTTACGTAGCGCAGACTTAATTTTATTCGTACTAAATTATGCGGATGAATTAACGATTGAGGATGAACGTCTATTCGAAACAATTGAGGCGATGGATTATATCGTCATTGTCAATAAAACCGATTTACCGCAAAAAATTGATTTAGCCCGTGTAAAAGCATTAGCAGGTAGTCATCGTATTGTGACAACTTCTCTTTTACAGGAAGAGGGAATAGCAGAGTTAGAGGAAGCAATAGCTGCATTATTCTTCGAGGGTCAAATTGAAGCGGGCGATTTAACATATGTATCGAATGCACGTCATATTGCATTACTCCACCAAGCGCAAGCGACGGTAGAGGACGCACTAGCTGCAGCACAGGCTGGTGTACCTGTTGATATGGTGCAAATAGATGTAACAAGAACGTGGGAGATACTTGGTGAAATTATTGGAGATACGGTGCAAGAAAGCCTTATCAATCAACTATTTTCACAGTTCTGTTTAGGGAAATAATTCTACTAGAGAAGGGAAGATACGAGCATGCCAACACAATATGAGGCAGGCACGTTTGATGTGATTGTTATAGGGGCAGGACATGCAGGTTCAGAAGCTGCCTATGCTGCTGCTAAAATGGGTGCCAACACACTCATGCTAACAATCAACTTAGATATGATTGCATTTATGCCATGTAACCCATCGATCGGTGGCCCTGCAAAAGGGATTGTCGTTCGTGAAATTGACGCACTAGGTGGGTTAATGGGGAAAGTTATAGATAAAACGCATATTCAAATGCGTATGTTAAATACAGGGAAAGGTCCAGCTGTACGTGCACTACGCGCCCAAGCGGACAAAGTACTCTACCAACACGAAATGAAACGTGAGTTAGAAGAAAATGAAAATTTAACAATTCATCAAGCAATGGTAGAAGAGCTTATTATAGAAGATGGTGAAGTAAAAGGCGTTATTACACAAATTGGCGCAATTTATCGTGCCAAAGCAGTAGTTGTAACAACGGGTACATTCCTTCGTGGTGAAATTATTATCGGAGACATGAAATATTCAAGTGGTCCTAATAATCAACAGCCATCCATTCGCTTAGCGGACAATTTAAAAGAATTAGGTTTTGACCTTGTACGCTTCAAAACAGGTACACCACCTCGTGTCAATAGCCGTACAATTGATTATTCAAAAACAGAAATACAACCAGGCGATGATGTACCACGTGCATTTAGCTTTGAAACAACTGAATTTATCATGGACCAACTGCCATGTTGGCTAACATATACAAGCCCTCAAACACATGAAATTATTGAGGCAAATTTACATCTTTCACCGATGTACTCAGGTATGATTAAAGGAACAGGCCCGCGCTATTGTCCTTCAATCGAAGATAAAGTCGTACGATTTAATGATAAGCCACGCCACCAAATTTTCTTAGAACCAGAAGGTCGCAATACAAGAGAAGTGTACGTCCAAGGTTTATCGACAAGCTTACCTGAACATGTGCAACATCGTTTGTTAAAATCCATTCCAGGATTAGAACAAGCTGAAATGATGCGTGCTGGTTACGCAATCGAATACGATGCTATCGTTCCAACACAATTATGGCCAACATTGGAAACAAAACGCATTAAAGGTTTATATACAGCCGGTCAAATTAACGGAACATCTGGTTATGAAGAAGCAGCTGCTCAAGGTTTGATGGCGGGGATGAACGCTGCTGCCAATGTTCTTGGTAAAGAAGAACTGATTTTAAGTCGTTCAGAAGCTTACATCGGTGTATTAATCGACGATTTAGTAACAAAAGGTACAAATGAGCCATATCGTCTCCTAACATCTCGTGCTGAATATCGTTTACTACTTCGCCATGACAATGCCGATTTACGTTTAGTTGAACGTGCATATAAAATGGGCATGATATCACAGCAACGTTATGAACAATTCATGGAGAAAAAAGCGTTAATTGAAAATGAAATTGCACGCCTTCGTGAAGTAATCATTAAACCAAATGAAACAACACAAGCTGCCATTCGCTCTGTAGGTGGTAGTGAACTGAAAGATGGTATACGTGGCGCCGATTTATTAAAACGTACGGAAATGCATTATGATTTAGTGTCTTCGTTAATACCAGCTGAAATTGAATTTTCTGATGAAGTAAAAGAACAAATTGAAATTCAGCTAAAATATGAAGGTTATATTGAAAAAGCATTGCAACAAGTTGAAAAGCTTCATAAAATGGAAAATAAAAAAATTCCAGAGAACATTGATTATGATGCCATTTCAGGTCTTGCAACAGAAGCACGACAAAAATTAAAACAAGTAATTCCGCTTTCCATTGCACAGGCGTCTCGAATTTCAGGGGTAAATCCTGCAGATATTTCGATTCTACTTGTTTACATTGAACAAGGGAAAATCGCACGTGTAAGTGGCGAATAATAGCGCAACAACAAAGTGAATAAGAGGCGGGCATACCATTGTGCCCGCTTCCTATTTTTAAGGCTATGTTATCCTTCAACGTTTTGTTATGTGCGACCAAACAAATATTGAGCCATTTTTTAAAGGAGACCTTACATGAACGAACAACAATTTATTGAGGCATTGAAGGACAAGGGGATAGAACTTTCTGACAAGCAACTAGCACAGTTCAAAAAGTATTTTGAACTGCTTGTCGAGTGGAATGAAAAGATGAACCTAACAGCAATCACAGATTTTGAAGGTGTCTATCTAAAACATTTCTATGATTCTATTAGTGCCTCATTTTATTTTGATTTTACACAGGTAACAACCGTTTGTGATGTAGGAGCTGGAGCTGGTTTTCCTAGTATTCCAATTAAAATCTGCTTCCCACATTTACAAGTAACAATTGTAGATTCTTTAAATAAACGCATTACATTTTTAAATCATTTAAGTGAAGAATTACAGTTAGATCATATGCATTTTGTCCATGCCCGTGCAGAAGAATTTGGTCAAAATATTAAATATCGTGAACAATTTGATGTTGTAACAGCCCGTGCAGTAGCTCGCTTGTCTGTACTATCAGAATTATGTGTACCACTAGCAAAACAGGGTGGTTACTTTGTTGCGTTAAAGGCTGCGGCAGGTCCAGAAGAATTAAAAGATGCAAAAAAAGCATTGGTCACTTTAGGTGTGACATTAAAAGAAGAATTTTCTTTTACTTTACCTGTTGAAGAAAGTGAACGTACTTTATATGTTTTTGATAAAATAAAAGGAACGCCAAAAAAATATCCGCGTAAGCCTGGTGTACCAAATAAAACACCTATTCAATAATTAGTGTTTCATGTGAAACTTCTCAAACTGGAAAAATATTTTCTCTAGTTTGAGCATACATACTAGTTATGGATGGTTCACGCAAATGACATCTATGAACTATATACATTTTAGGAAATATAATAAATAATAATAGAATGAGACAGAGCAAGATAGTTACTTAAAGGTGGTGCCACTTGGATGAAAAGTCCTTTTTCACGTTTTTTTGGAGGCGGAAATAAAGCAGAGCCTATTGTGGAAAATGAAGTAGAACAAGCAGAGGCGGTTCGTGCAACAGAAGAGGTCATTAAGCTTCCAATCGATCAAATCGTACCAAACCGTTTTCAGCCACGTACTATTTTTGATGACGAAAAAATTGAAGAATTATCTAGAACCATTCATACCCATGGTGTGATTCAACCAATTGTTGTACGTAGCACAGCAAACAATCAATATGAAATCATCGCCGGTGAGCGTCGTTACCGCGCAATGAAAAAGCTGCAATGGACAGAAGTTCCTGCGATTGTACGGAATTTAACGGATAAGGAAACAGCATCAATTGCATTAATTGAAAACCTTCAACGTGAAGAGTTAACGGCAATTGAAGAGGCAGTGGCCTACCAAAAATTATTAGAGCTTCATGAGCTAACACAAGAAGCTCTTGCCCAACGACTAGGAAAAGGACAATCCACGGTAGCCAATAAATTACGTCTATTAAAGCTTCCTGAAGAAGTGCAGCAAGCTATATTAAAGCGTCAAATTTCTGAAAGACATGCACGTGCACTAATTGCTATTAAAGATCAAACATTACAATTAGAAGTTTTGCATCAAGCGATTGAGCATGATTGGAATGTTCGCCAATTAGAAGAGCACATCCATGCATTATTACATCCAGAAGCGGTGGATCAAGAAGAAGCCATTCCTAAAAAAGTGAAGCCGAAAAGAAAAGCAATAAGTAAGGATGTCCGCATAGCCCTAAATACGATTAAACAATCACTATCAATGGTGACAAAAAGTGGTATAACGGTTAAGACAGAAGAAGAAGATACAGAAGAATACTATCAAATTACAGTAAAAATACCTAAAAAGAAGAAATCTTAATTTAATTATATTAAAAAAGTAATTTGTACGGTTTTATATGTGGAATACAGGGGAGGATCTTAGAAATAAATCTAAGATGCCTCCTTTTTTGTATATATTCTTAATATTTTATACAACTCTGTTGAGTTTTTTTGATAGAATGATAAGTAAGATAACGGTATTGAACAATGATTTTACAAATGGATTTGTCAAAGCAAACTTTGATAGATGAAAGCAGGTGCTTTTAAATGGGTAGAATTATAGCAATCGCCAATCAAAAGGGTGGCGTAGGTAAAACAACAACATCGGTCAATTTAAGCGCTTGTCTAGCATATTTAGGAAAAAAAGTGCTATTGATTGATACAGATCCACAGGGCAATACAACAAGTGGACTGGGCATTAATAAAGGGGAAATACAAAGTTGTATTTATGATGTACTAATCGATGACGAAAACGTTGAAAATGTCGTCCAACAAACAAATGTTGAAAATCTATATATCGTCCCTGCAACCATTTCTTTAGCGGGAGCAGAGATTGAATTAGTTTCAACGATTTCTCGTGAAGTACGCTTAAAGCATGCACTTCAAGACATTAAAGAAGACTATGACTATATTATTATTGATTGCCCACCATCATTAGGGCTACTAACAATTAATGCATTAACCGCGTCTGATGCACTGATAATTCCTGTGCAATGTGAATATTATGCATTAGAAGGGTTAAGTCAATTATTATCGACTGTGCGTTTAGTGCAAAAGCATTTGAATCAGCAGTTATATATTGATGGCGTATTATTAACAATGCTTGATGCAAGAACCAATTTAGGGTTACAAGTAATTGATGAAGTGAAAAAATATTTTCAAGATAAAGTATATAAAACGATTATTCCTCGTAATGTACGATTAAGTGAGGCTCCAAGTCATGGACAGCCTATTATTATTTATGATGCAAAATCAAGAGGTGCTGAAGTTTATTTAGAGATGGCGAGGGAAGTGATAAAAAATGGCTAAAGGTTTAGGAAAAGGTATTGGTGCTCTATTTCCAGGAGAATCGTTAGAACAAAGTGAAAAAGTAGAAGAACTACAACTAAAGCTAATAGTCGCAAATCCATTTCAGCCTCGTAAAATATTCGATGAAGAAACATTACAAGAATTAGCTGATTCAATTCAGGAACACGGTATTTTACAACCAATTGCTGTACGGAAAAAAGGACAGAAATATGAAATTGTAGCAGGAGAACGTCGTTATAGAGCGGCACAGTTAGCAGGCCTAGAATTACTGCCAGCGATTGTTAAAGAACTGACGGACTCACAAATGATGGAGCTTGCTATTTTAGAAAATTTACAACGTGAAGATTTAACAGTTATTGAAGAGGCAGAAGCATACCAAAGTCTAATGGAAAACTTACATCTAACACAGGAGGAGTTATCTAAACGCTTAGGTAAGAGTAGACCGCATATTGCGAATCACGTTCGTTTATTAGCTTTGCCAGAGGAAATTCGCGCGTTGATGAATGAAGGTATATTATCAATGGGACAAGGACGTGCCTTACTTGGATTAAAAAATAAAAGAAGAATCCCAGAAGTTGCACGCAAGATTATTAAACAAGGCTTGAATGTGCGTCAGGTAGAAATTTTGGTGCAAAGTTTAAATGAAGAAGTTTCACGTGAAACATCGCAACCGAAGAAGAAGGATATTTTTGTTGTAGCGAAAGAATCGCAATTACGGGATTATTTTGGTACAAACGTTCAAATTAAAAAGACAAATAACAAAGGTAAAATTGAAATTGAATTTTACTCAGAAGATGATTTGGAACGTATTTTGGAAATATTAAACATTCAAGAAGATGATTTATAGTCCACTAATGTAATTAGAGCGCCAATATACTAGGCGCTCTCTATTTTTCTAGAGAGAAGGAAGGCCTTTTTGTGGTAATTTTAGGAGCATTAATTAATGCACTGTTGATTATAGTCGGTGCATTGGTGGGGCGCATTTTTAAAAATATTCCTGAGTCGATGAAAGCTTCTGTATTATCGATTATTGGCTTATCCGTTGCACTTTTAGGAATCAAAATGGGCTTCGAGAGTAATAATTTTATTATATTAGTGGTAAGTTTAGTAGTAGGAACTGTGATAGGAGAATGGCTAGATTTAGATAAGCAAATGAATCGACTTGGTCAGTGGATTGAATCACTTTTTAGTAAAAGACGTACGAATGACAATCAAATTAATATTGCAGAAGGCTTTGTAACTGCATCATTAATATTTGTTGTTGGTTCCATGGCGATTATAGGCGCACTTGATAGCGGGCTACGACAGGATCATAATGTCCTAATAACAAAAGGTATTATTGATGGTTTTACATCGATTATTTTAGCTTCTACTTTAGGTATTGGCGTATTATTATCAGCCGTTCCAGTATTTGTATACCAAGCGGTAATTGCCATTTTTGCAGGCGTCATCAGTGTATATATCCCAGATGACGCCCTACAGATGTTCATTACAGAAATGACATCAGTAGGTGGTGTTATGATTTTAGCAATAGGGTTAAATATAGCAGGCCTAACAAAGATCAAGGCTGCTAACTTGTTGCCGGGTATTGTCGTTGTCGGCATCATGGTTGCCATCATCTATCCTTTTCAATGAGTAGCGATGCGCAGCAAGCAGTAAAGCTCTTGAAAGCTTTTCAGCCATAGCATAAGAGATATGCAGTCGCGTATTTTGTAACACGAGCATTTCCATAAAGCCTCCAATATTGACGATTCCTTTAACGGAAATGTCACCAATTGGGGGCAATTCTTTTTTTACTGCTTTCCCAGGCAATATTGGCCCGTTCTGTACTGCAATATGTCCAACGTTTTGTTCACTACCTAGACATGCATCAATCGCAATAATAAAAGGTTTCGTAGTATGATGGTGTAACTGCTGTATGGTTGAATCTAAGTTGAGGGCATGCAATGGATTTTCTAAAGTTCCTACAACTTCATAAGGGAAACTAACAGACTTTTTCAAAAAACTACCTGTTAATGGCCCTAATGTATCCCCAGTACAACGATCACTTCCGATACAACAAAAAATAAGACGTTCATGATGAAAAGGAATATACTCTAAAAATAATGTACTCAATTGCCAAACAGCATTTTTACTTTCGTGATGAAGCGAATAGGGCAGTACTAAATTTGGAATAGTATTCATAAAAAAACTCACTTTCATTTTTATTTGTAAGAAGTGCTCAATTTTTATGCAGTATACGCAAATTTTTAACAAGTTATTCAAGAGGTGGTAATAATGGAATTTAACACAAGAGTAATGCAGAAAAAATGGGATCAACTGACGTCGGAGGCCTTTTGGGATCAGGTTATCGATGCAACGATTGAAATTACATTAATCCTTATTGCATCGTGGTTAGCTGTTCGATTAGGTAAAAAATTTATTAAAAAAGCATTTTTAATACGAATGCGCTCACCATTAAATCATTCAGAACGCCGACAACGAACAATTGCAAGATTATTACAAAGTGTTATTTCGTATGTTGTCTATTTTTCGGCAATTATAGCTATTCTTTCTTCACTGAACATTAAGGTAGCTGGCTTACTTGCAGGGGCGGGAATCGTCGGTTTAGCTATCGGGTTTGGTGCGCAAAGTTTAGTAAAGGACGTGATTACAGGGTTCTTTATTATTTTTGAAGACCAGTTCGGTGTAGGGGATTATATTAAAATAAATGCAGCGGAAGGAACGGTTGTAGAAATAGGATTACGTACAACAAAGATTAATGGTGCTACTGGGGAGCAATTTATTATTCCAAATGGTGCAATTGGCGAGGTTATTAACTACTCTATCAATAACTCGAAAATTTTTATAGATTTACAAATGACAACCGATGCAAATTTCGAAAAAGCAGAAGGGCTTATTAAAAAGTATTTAGAAACACTACCTGATATGCATAAAGAGCTTGTGGCAGTACCTACCTTTTTAGGTGTCCAAAATGTAAAGGGAACAGAAGTAACGATTCGCATTGCCGCTGAAACATTACCACAACAACAATATGGCGTAGCTCGAACAATTCGCCGTGATGTGACGCAATTATTTGAGGAACATGATATTCCTATGGCGTATCCTAAAATGATGTTATATGGTGGAAGTGGAAAAGATGATGGGAGAAGTGAATAATATGGAAGCAAAAAAATTTGATCTAAATGATATTGTCGAAATGAAAAAACAACATCCATGTGGTACAAATGAGTGGAAAATTATTCGAATGGGTGCAGATGTGCGCATTAAATGTGAAGGGTGTCAGCACAGTGTGATGATTCCGCGTCGAGAATTTGAGAAAAAAATGAAGAAAATCATAAAGCGTGCAAGTGAAGTCTAGCTTTTTGTGTATTAGACTTTTTATGGGCGAATCAATATAATAGATAGGGTTATAAAGAAAACTTTAACTTGCTTCAACAGAAGTTCCCTGCCCTTAGGTGGGGAATACCAACTATGCACTTAAATTCATGGGGGATTTCAATCCCGATTGCTTCAAGTGAATTGCCCCAGCGAATGGACAGATTTATAGAGAAACTTTTTGACAAGGAAGCTCGAAAGAAAAATCTGGACAAAATGACGTAGGGTGTAATTGCTTGTGTCGGTCTCCTTCATTACGGATTAGGCGTTAAAGTGTCATAATACTGTGGTTTAACAGAAACAAAATTGAACTGATTATAGAAAGGTTGTGTCCATTTATGGCATTAACAGCTGGAATCGTTGGTTTACCTAACGTTGGAAAATCAACATTATTTAACGCAATTACAAAAGCGGGCGCTTTGGCTGCCAACTATCCATTCGCAACAATCGATCCAAACGTAGGTATTGTTGAAGTACCTGATGCACGTTTAGACAAACTAACAGAGTTAGTAATACCAAAAAAGACTGTGCCAACAGCATTTGAATTTACTGATATTGCAGGTATCGTAAAAGGCGCTTCTAAAGGAGAAGGCTTAGGAAACAAATTCCTTGCACATATCCGTGAAGTAGATGCAATCTGCCAAGTAGTACGTTGCTTTGTAGATGAAAATATTACACACGTGTCAGGTGCGGTAGATCCAATTGATGACATTGAAGTAATTAATTTAGAGCTAGCACTTGCTGATTTAGAATCAGTGGATAAACGTTTACAACGCGTAAGCAAAATGGCAAAACAAAAAGATAAAGAAGCGATGGTGGAAGAACCGATTCTTCTAAAAATCAAAGCTGAATTAGAAAACGGACGACCTGCTCGTGCTGCTGAACTTTCAGAGGACGAACTAAAAGTGATTAAAGGTCTTCACCTATTAACGATTAAACCAATGCTTTATGTTGCCAATGTTTCAGAAGACGAAGTGGCAGATGCAGATAATAATGAATATGTTCAAAAGGTACGTGAATATGCATCAGCTGAAGGTGCACAAGTCATTACAATTTGTGCAAAAATTGAAGAAGAAATTTCTGAGCTTGACGATGAAGAAAAAGCGATGTTCTTAGAAGAACTAGGCATTAAAGAATCAGGTTTAGACCAACTAATCCGTACTTCATATGATTTACTAGGTCTTGCCACATACTTCACAGCTGGAGTCCAAGAAGTACGTGCATGGACATTCCGTAAAGGCATGAAAGCACCACAATGTGCTGGTATTATTCATACAGACTTTGAGCGTGGATTTATTCGTGCAGAAACAGTTGCTTTCGATGATTTAGTAGAAGCAGGCTCACAAGCTGCTGCGAAAGAAGCGGGGAAAGTACGTCTTGAAGGTAAAGAATATATTGTACAAGACGGCGATATCATGTTATTCCGCTTTAACGTGTAATTTAAAATTGCCATTATGAATGTAAGCAATTCTCATGAAATACAAACAGAATGTAGTTTATATTCATAAAAACATAATAGGCTATCTCCTAGCGAATCTTTTCATGTTTGGGATAGCCTATTTTTGGTTATATAGATATCAGAATTTTCAATTTCTAAAGGGGGATATTATGAACATAGTAGAAATAAAAAAGCGGGCTTTAGAAATCGAACAGTCAGGAAAGTTACCACAAGATATATTAGAAATTATTTATGAGCAACGATTGTTTAAATTATTTATTGCAAAAGAGTTAGGTGGTAAAGATTTAGACTTACTCGAAGGAATAAAAGTATTTCAGCGCATGTCTGCTATCGATGGAAACTTTGGCTGGCTTGTGACAATAGGAACAGGCGGAAATATGTTTGTGCCAACGTTTAAGCAAGAAATAGCTGAAGAGATTTTTTCACCAAGCGATGCAGTAATAGCAGGGAGCGGCTACCCTACAGGTACAGCCGTAAAAATGGACAGCGGTTATTCGGTAACAGGGCAGTGGAAGTATTGTAGTGGTGCTGACTATGCAACAACATTTACCATGAATTGCTTTATTAAAGAAGATGGTATGCTGACAGATAAAATCATTAGTTGCGCGGTGAGCCGGGAGCAAGTAGAAATTATCAATGATTGGCAAGCAATGGGTCTAAAAGCAACAGCAAGTCATACAATCCGAGTACAAGATATATGGATACCATTCGATCAAACATTCCAATTAGGTATTTGTAAAAATAATTATGATAATGCAGTCTATCGTTTTCCGTTTGGCACTTTTGCAGAGGCTTCTTTTTTAAGTGTTTGTCTGGGCATTACGGAGAATTTCTTAGAGGAGGCTGCAACTGTCATTGAACGAAAAAATAAAGAATCCCATCGCACAGAACGTATTGGCGCATTGCAGTTTCTTTATATGCAACAACTAAAGCGTTTTAGACAGATTGAAGAACATTTTTACGCAATGTTGACAATCTATTGGCAAAAACATAAACAGGGAATTGAACTGACAGAGCAAGAATACCAACAGTTTACGGAAATGAGCAAAGAAAGTGCAGCTGACTGTGTGGACATTGCTAATAGTATTATTCGCAGTCTCGGAATGGACGCTATTATTGAAACAGCAACGATTAACCGCATTTGGCGAAATTTATGTACAGCTGCACAACATGGATTTTTAACACCATAATAACTTATGCTCCTAGAAGATAGCCATTACTTATCCGTTTTCTGTGGAGGATAAACATACAGCTTTGGTAACTGAGGATCGTCCTCTACAAGAGCATGTTTAGGATATTTGCGTAATTCCTTATACATGGCGAAATCTCCGACTGCTCCGCCAATTAAAAAGGCACCTGCAAGTAGTAAGATGGTACTGTTAAAGTAAAAGCCAGCAATGGTTGGAACAATACCAGTTGTCCAAAATGGCAATAACAACGCCTTTTTCATTGCATAATTAGGGAGAGGTTTGTCGGTCGTTGCATAGGCTACCCCAAGCTCTAAGTTAATACCGTATTTTAGCGATTTAAAAGGCACGCCACCAAAGAGCATAAAGCCAATTAAATGAAAGGCTTCATGCAATATGATAAGCACGATATAAAGTACGACAAAAAGGATAAATCCACTTAGCATTTGCCAAACCGAAATTTGAAACTCCTTCATACATATAAATTGTATGGCAATAAATAAAATAGCGAGGCCACTAGTAATAACAACACTATCCATCATTAGTTTCTTAATATCTAATTCAATTACTTCGGGTTTTTGATCGGGTAACATAGAAGTCCTCCTTCATGAAATTAGTAATCTTCATTATATCGAATGAATTATTTGATTGCGACTTGAAAGACAGATGCCAATGTGTTACAATTCATTGATGTGAGTAATATTTATTACTTACTCCTTGCTCCCTGCAAACAGGAGAGCCTGAGTCCATAAGGAGGTGTAAACAGATGAGAAAATACGAATTAATGTACATCGTACGTCCAAACATTGAAGACGAAGCGAAGAAAGCTTTAGTTGAACGTTTCAACGAAATCTTAACTTCTAACGGTGCTGAAGTCATCGAAGCAAAAGAGTGGGGCAAACGCCGCTTAGCTTACGAGATCCAAGACTTCCGCGAAGGTTACTACCAAATCGTGAAAGTAAACGCTCCTTCAGAAGCAATCAACGAATACACACGTCTTGCTAACATCAGCGAAGATATCATTCGTCACATTGCAGTTCGCGAAGAAGCAAAATAATTTTAAACAAAATGCTGAAAAGGAGGTTGCATTCTGATGATAAATCGTGTCGTATTAGTTGGAAGACTAACAAAAGACCCTGAGCTGCGCTACACACCGAATGGTATTGCGTCTACTCGATTTACAGTAGCTGTGAATCGTACATTCTCAAACCAACAAGGTGAAAAAGAAGCAGATTTCATTAGCTGCGTTGCTTGGCGTAAACAGGCTGAAAACTTAGCGAACTTCATGAAAAAAGGAAGTTTGATTGGAGTAGAAGGTCGTATCCAAACAGGTAGCTATGAAGGACAAGATGGTAAGCGTGTATATACAACTGATGTTGTGGCAGATAGCGTACAGTTTTTAGAGCCTCGTAGTGGTGGAGGTGCTCCTGCATCGAACCAATACGGCGGACAATCTTACGCTAATAGCCAGCCGTCATATGGCGGTGGACAACCACAACAACAGTATGGTGGCGCGATGCCTCAGCAAGGTTCATTTGGCGGCGGTGCTTCTTATCAGCAAAATCAACCACCAATGAATCAGCCGAACTATACACGAGTAGACGAAGATCCATTTGCGAATAGCAAGGGACCGATTGAAGTATCAGAAGACGATCTTCCATTCTAATTCTTCGAGCTACAAAAACTATAAACTTATAAGGAGGAGACATCACTATGGCACCACGTCGCGGAGGCCGCAAACGCCGTAAAGTTTGCTATTTTACATCTAATAACATTACGCATATCGACTATAAAGATGTGGATTTATTAAAAAAATTCATCTCTGAACGCGGTAAAATTTTACCACGTCGCGTAACTGGCACTAGCGCTAAGTACCAACGTAAATTAACTTCAGCTATCAAAGTTTCTCGTATTATGGGATTACTTCCATTCGTATCTGAAGATAAATAAGATGATTGAGCACAACAAGGTTTAATGCCTTGTTGTGCTTTTTTATTTCCTTGAAAATCGATACAGAACAAACCCCCAAAAATGGAGGCAGATTTACATAGATGTCTAAATAAACATCACTATTAAAACTATCAATTTTTATTAAATTTAGAATATTGACAGATAATTATATTTTAAATTATTATAATATTGAAAATTTTAAAATTTATTTTGTAATTCAAGAGGTGTTAAATTTGAAAACTACAAAATGGATGTTGGTAGGTGCACTTTTAGATCTCTTTTGTCCCATCCTCTTTCTTACAATGAAGGTAAAACAAAGTGAAAAACTGTTTAGTATCTAGTAGGTTTTTGTTACTAACGTTGCTATTGTTTACTAGCGCCACTTCCTTGCTTTATATACTGGACTCTGTTAGTTATACCAATATGATTAACAATGGCTATATCAGTAAAAATGCTGTTGAATTCATTATTAAAACCGAAGAGCCTTCTCTAGACATTGACTTAGAAGAACCGTATTTGTTAATGCAATATAAACTAGATAATCCACAATTAAAATATATTTATATTCATCCATCCGTAAAGTTGCCACCTATAAACTATCAAAAACAACCACGCTCAACAGACTATATAATTACAGGCAATGTTTTTCCTGAAGAGGTACTGTCAAGAAATATGAAAAGCCTCGTTATTGGACAATTTGACACACCATCCTCTTACTTAAATAGAGAGGCATGGTATATAGTCATGTCTCAACAAATCAACTTGAAAAATGGAACGAAGTTTATTCTCAATGTGGAAAGTGGCAATCCACATCAATTAATTGAAAAAATACTTCCTAATACGAGTTATCAGCTACTTGAAAACGAGGATAGAGGAACTGCCATATTAACTTCCAATATTTTATTGAAAGGATTCTTAATCATTTCTTTACTATTTGTCATTATTGCACAAGCTGTTTCAGTCGTTTATGCCATTCAAAGTAAAAAATCTATTGTTCAAATATTGTATTTTGCAGGAGGGAAATGGCAACTTATATTTCTTAAAGTGTTTAAAATAGAATTCATTGCGCTCATCATGATCATGTTATTGGCATTTTTATCATTAATAGCGTTTAACCATTTCTATTCGATTTGGGGGAATCAGTGGTACTACGTATCTGTTTTCTATATATTAGTAACATTTATAGTGTATTTTTTAGCCTGTCTGCTCATGACAAAGTCCTTGATTAAAAAAGGAGTAAGATCGTTTTGAATACAGCTAGACTTCTACTGAAAAATAATAAATGGTTTACGTTGTTTTTAAGGTTACTTTCATTTCTATTTTCTGTCGTTTTATTTGTACTGTTAGTAAATATAAATATTTCAAAAATAGAAATACGTTCAGCAAGTAAATTTCATCACTACAATATCTATCAGATTACGGATGATTTAATCGGTAAAAGAGAAATTGAATTTTTTAAAGATGTAAAAAACTATGATATACTCAATGATTTTAATAACCGGGTATTTGAAAATAGTAAATTGATCTTTTATAATGCCGTATCGCAACCAATAGGCTTAAAACAATATCCCCCTGATAAGAAGTTCTCCGCCAACTATGAATTTGGTTCCAATAATGATGTATACGAGTACGATGGGCAGTTTTATCAATCCACTAAATCGATTCAAATTACTAAATCCGTTTTTGATTATAATGTCGTTGAACTGGTGGAAGGACAGCCATTTGATGATTCTGCTTATGTCTACGTAGCAGGAAAAAATGAAATACCGGTCATTCTTGGCTCTGACTATCGTCAATACTATAAGTTAAATGACCAATTAGAGCTTCATTATTACTATGAAAAATTTGTCGGGCGAGTAGTCGGTTTTGCAAAGGAAAATTCATTTATTTTCACTAATCTTGAACCGCAGCAAGTGCTCAATCGCTACATCCTACTGCCTTCCATGTCGCTTTCTGAACAACCTTCTATGTTGTTACAAAAAACAGAGGTAGATGAAATATTCTTTCGCGCACTTCTATTAAGTAACATGGGTGGTTATTTAATGACCAACTTAAACGCGCTTGAGGTAAGAAAGGAAGTTGCAGACATAGGAAAAGTTACGAATTTCACTAATTATCAAATTATTGGTGCGAATTCGCTATCAGTGAATCTTTTATACAAAATGGTTGATGCCAATCAAACACTTATTTTTACAATATCGGGTGTTGTATTTATTTTCATATTGTGTGCTTTCTATTTGTTCGTTAAGAGTTTCATAAAAAGACAATTCGATACGTATTTAGTGTTCATTATGAGTGGGGTTACAAATAATAAAATTAAAAAAACTATACAATTCCAATTTTCAACCCTCAATGGTATGAGTATAGGACTGGCATTGTTGTGCACCGTTCTATTTATGCAAGACATTACGCTACTATCTATTTTATTAATTGCTGGGTTCTTGGTTTGGTTGTTATTCTATGTCGTAGTTTATATATTAGTGAATCAATTATTAGCAACGACGAATATCATTGAAAAGTTAAAGGGTGATTAAAATCATAAGCTTTATTTCTTTAGATAACATCGTAAAAGCGTATAATGAAAAAATAATATTACATCACATTAATTTAGAAATTGTTAACAATCAATTCATTTCTATAAAAGGACCTAGTGGCGTTGGAAAAAGCACACTTTTAAATATATTGGCTGGACTTGAAAAAGCGGATAGTGGTAAATATATTTTGGATCGTATAGAAATGCATGCCCAAAATCTTAATGAGCTTTCGGAAATAAGAGGCAGTCGAATCGGATACATATCACAATACAATCCAATGATTCGCAACCTTACAGTTCGGGAAAATATCGTAGTACCTTTATTATTAGGCAACTATAATCAAAAGCAAATCACGGCATATCTCGATGAACTAAGTGCCTGTTTAAAAATTAATCATTTACTTGATAAGAAAATTGACAAGTTATCTGGTGGAGAAAGACAACGAGTAGGAGTCATCAGAGCACTGATTAAAAAGCCTATATTGTTGATTGCTGATGAGCCGACTGGGTCATTGGATGACGATACGACAATTTTAGTGTTTCACCTTTTTAAAAGGCTGTCTGAAAGTGGAACGACTATCGTTATGGCTACTCATAGTCATTTAAGTTCTCAATATGCTGATAAAGAATATAGGATGAGTTCGGCGGGGATTTTTTAAAACGCTCAAACCGTGGGTGATATGTAGCTATTATTCGGTGAATTTTGGTATTTTGAGTTCGGTATTGTACCGGACTCATTTTTTATTTTCGCCTTTATCTGGGGTGATTTTTTTGCCCCAAAATAGTAAAATTCCATACCATTATCCTATTTTGATAAGGAAACTTCACTTTTGTCATTATTTCATCAAAAAGCCTTTAGACGTTCTTAGCGTTTTTTGTTCAATAAGGTGAAAAAATGGTACAATAAAGTTTAGTAAGTTTGACTGATAAAAAGGAAGGTTTTCAATGCCGAATAATCAAACAAAGGCGCTTGTACAAGGCTCGATGATGGTTGCAATGTTTACAATCTTAATGATTGCTTCAGCATATGTACCAATTATTTCTTTAGTAGCCTTACTATTTACTCCATTACCAATTGCTTGGTATAGCGCAAATTACAAGCGTTCCTCATCAATACTCGTCGCAGTTGTAGGTTGTATATTAACTGTGCTAACGAGTGGACTGTTTATGCTACCATTCGCCTTTATTATGGCGTTACTTGGGGTAATCATAGGTAATGCAATTCAATTAAAGAAGAGCAAACTTTATTTATTCATGTCATCTGGTATCGCGGTACTTTTATCGTCAGCACTTGTCTATTTAGCCTATGTGCAATTAGCGGGAATTAACGTGATGGAAATGAGCTTGGACATTGCCCGAGATAGTTATGAGCAATCCAACGAGCTTGCTAAAAGTATGACAGGTCAAATCGCTATTCAACCTGAACAAATGGAGGCTATGCTTAACACAATTGAGCTAACAATACCTTCGACAGTAACAATCTTTGCATTTTTAATAGCATTTACTATCATTACATTGAATTTACCTATTTTAAAACGATTAGGTTTAGCAGTACCAAAATTTCCAGCATATGAAAATATGCGACTTCCACGCTCTATTTTATGGTACTACATGATTATTTTGTGTATTAATCTATTTATACGTCCAGAAGCGGGCTCTATGCTAGATATTATTGTATTAAATGTGTCTTATATTTTGTGGCTTTTATTAATTCTTCAAGGAATATCATTTATTCATTATTTCATTGCGACGAAAGGAATGCCGAGTGTTGTCAAATGGATAGCTACCATTTTAGCTATTCCACTATCATCATTCATTATCTTACTCGGTATTATAGATTTAGGTTTCGACGTGCGTTCACTTGTGAAAGGGAAGACTAAGGAATAAGGGGCTGATGAGTAATGGGGACTTTTAGAAAACGACCAATCCGCTATCCGCTTTTTGTTCTTTCCATTTTTGGCATTGTGACGTTCGCGCTTCTTTGTATTTGGAATATCGCGATTGGTATTGGCTATGGAGTAGGCTTTGCGTTATTAATGGCCTACACATGGAAAATTGAAAAAGCTACTTTTGAAGAGACCGAAAAGCATATAGAATCCATTTCCTTCCGTATGAAAAAGGTTGGGGAAGAGGCATTACTTGAAATGCCGATTGGGATATTGCTCGTCAATGAGGAATACGAAATTGAGTGGTCAAACCCATATATGCAAAATGTATTAAACAATGAGGCATTAGTGGGTGAAGGAATTGTCAATATATCCGACGACATCTACGTACTGATGAAGACCGAGGAAACAAAAGAAGCAACGATTACGCTTCGTGATCGTAAATATCGTGTCTTTTACAAGGAAGAGGAGCGTCTACTATATTTCTTCGATATTACAGAGCAAATTGCAATTGAAAAACAATACTTTGCAGATCGTACAGTTATTGCTATTTTATTTGTCGATAACTATGATGAAATTACACAAGCAATGGATGACCAGCCGCGTAGCTTAACTAATACGATGGTAACGTCTATTGTCAATGACTGGGCAGCGGAGCACGGAATATTTGTCAAACGAATTTCATCGGATCGTTTTTTAGCAGTTTTAAATGAATCGATTTTAACAGAACTAGAAAAGAAAAAATTTGCTATTTTAGATACAATTCGTGAAAAGACAGCACAAAAAAACCTTTCACTAACACTAAGTATTGGTGTTGGTGCTGGCTCTTCTTCACTAGTGGAACTTGGTGAATTAGCCCAATCGAGTTTGGATCTTGTTTTAGGTCGTGGTGGGGATCAGGTAGCCATCAAACAACCTACAGGAAAGCTAAAGTTCTATGGAGGGAAAACCAACCCTGTTGAAAAACGTACACGTGTTAGGGCGCGGGTTATCTCACATGCCCTACGTGATTTAATACAAGACAGTGACCAAGTGTTTGTTATGGGACATAAAAATCCTGATATGGACTCTATTGGTGCATCTGTTGGAGTTCGCAAAATGGCTCAAATGAATGATGTAAAAGGCTATGTCGTCATTAATTTTGATGAACTGAACGGTAGTGTCACACGTTTAATGAATGAAATTGAAAGTAAATCCGATTTCTACGAGCACTTCTTAACGCCAGAAGAAGTGGCTACAAAAATGACTGAAAAATCCTTACTTATTATTGTAGATACACATAAGCCGAATTTAGTCATTGATCCATACTTATTAAAGCTTGCGGAAAAGGTAGTCGTAATCGACCATCATCGTCGTAGTGAAGACTTTATTGAAAATCCAACGCTTGTGTATATGGAGCCTTATGCTTCGTCTACAGCAGAGCTTGTTACTGAGTTATTAGAGTATCAGCCAAAGCGGGCAAAAATTAATATGCTAGAAGCGACGGCGCTATTAGCAGGGATTATTGTAGATACAAAGAGTTTTACACTTCGTACAGGTGCCCGCACGTTTGAGGCAGCTTCTTATTTACGAACAAATGGAGCCGATACAGTTTTAGTACAAAGACTTCTAAAAGAAGACATCAATACGTATATTGAACGTTCGAAAATTGTGCAAACTGTGAAATTCGTGAAGCCTGGCATCGCACTAGCCGTAGGTGAAGATTCAAAAATTTACGATTCCGTATTAATCGCGCAAACGGCAGATATTTTACTAACGATGAAAGATGTAAACGCATCTTTTGTCATTGCGCATCGTGCTGATGGTAAAATTGGTATTAGTGCAAGGTCATTAGGAGAAGTAAATGTACAGCTTATCATGGAAAGGCTCGGCGGTGGCGGGCATTTAACAAATGCTGCTTGCCAAATTGAAGCACTTTCCATTAGTGAAGTAAAAAAATATTTAGAAGAGGCCATATATGAGGTACTCGAAGGGAGTTCTGAATTATGAAAGTAGTATTTTTAAAAGATGTTAAAGGTAAAGGAAAAAAAGGGGAAGTAAAAAATGTAGCAGATGGCTATGCACAAAACTTCCTAATTAAAAACGGTTATGCTGCAGAAGCAAATGCACAAGCAATGAGCCAATTACAAGGTCAAAAGAAACTAGAAGAAAAAAACGCAGCAGCAGAATTAGCTGAAGCACAAGCTTTAAAAGAAAAGCTAGAAGCATTAACAGTGGAGTTAAAAGCAAAATCAGGAGATGGTGGACGCTTATTCGGTTCAGTTTCGACAAAACAAATTGCAGAAGCACTGCAAAAAGTACATGGCATTAAAATTGATAAACGCAAAATGACTTTACCTGATGGCATCCGTGCACTAGGCTTTACAAATGTACCTGTAAAACTACATCACGAAGTATCAGCGACATTAAAAGTACAAGTAACGGAAGAATAAGGGGCGACTATCCATGAACGAACCGATGATAGACCGCGTTCCACCGCATAACCGGGAAGCGGAGCAATCGGTTATCGGTGCAATTTTTCTAGAACCACAGGCACTAATCACAGCATCGGAAATTCTGTTAGCTGATGATTTTTACCAAAACGCGCATAAGAAGATTTTTGAGACCATGTTGCGTTTAAGTGATCAAGGAAAAGCGATAGATGTTGTAACAGTTACTGAGGAATTATCAGCAAAAAAAGAGATTGAGGATGTTGGCGGGCTATCGTATTTACTAGAGCTCGCCAATGCTGTCCCTACGGCAGCAAACGTTGCTCACTATGCCAAAATCGTTGAGGAAAAAGCGTTATTACGTCGTTTAATCCGTGTAGCTACAAAAATAGTTGAAGATGGCTACACACGTGAGGACGAGGTAGAGGCATTACTCGGCGAAGCAGAGAAGAAAATGATGGAGGTCGCCAACCGCAAAAATGCTGGCGACTTTAAACATGTAAAAGATGTTTTAGTCGAGACATTCGATAATATCGAGCAGCTTCAATCACGTAAGGGCGATGTAACAGGTATTCCAACAGGTTTCCGTGATTTAGACCATATTACAGCAGGTTTCCAACGCAATGACTTGATTATTGTTGCGGCACGACCTTCTGTAGGGAAAACGGCTTTTGCGTTAAATGTTGCACAAAGTGTAGCTGTACAAGCACGTGAAAATGTTGCCATCTTCTCATTAGAGATGGGTGCTGAGCAGCTTGTCATGCGTATGCTATGTGCCGAAGGAAATATTGATGCACAAGTTTTACGTACAGGTGCTTTAACTACCGAAGATTGGGGTAAACTAACGATGGCAATGGGAAGTTTATCGAATTCAGGTATTTTTATTGATGACACGCCAGGTGTCCGTATCAATGAAATTCGAGCAAAGTGTAGACGTTTAGCACAAGAGCATGGACTTGGAATGATTCTAATCGATTACTTACAGCTTATTCAGGGTAGTGGGAAGCCTGGAGAGAACCGTCAACAAGAAGTATCAGAAATCTCACGTTCATTAAAAGGATTAGCGCGTGAGTTAAAGGTACCAGTAATTGCACTATCACAGCTTTCGCGTGGTGTGGAGCAACGTCAGGATAAGCGACCAATGATGAGTGACTTACGTGAATCAGGAAGTATTGAGCAGGATGCCGATATTGTTGCCTTCTTATATCGTGATGACTATTACGATAAAGAGTCCGAGAGTAAAAATATGATTGAAATTATTATTGCTAAACAGCGTAACGGTCCTACAGGAACAGTTACACTTGCTTTTAAAAAGGAATTCAATAAATTTATAAACGTGGATTGGTCACAAATGCCACCACCGCCACCACGTGATTAGTAATATTTATCTATAAATGAGATAATATTCATACCATTCCGTCATTAAACACGAACGTTAAATCATAGTAATTGATTTTATGTTCGTGTTTTTAACTATTTTTTTATTGACGAGTTGTTTCTAACATTGTTACAATAATTTACGGCTTGATTAATGAGATACAATACGTATCTAACGGAGGTGCTGATTATGACATCAGTTGTAGTTGTAGGAACACAGTGGGGAGACGAAGGTAAAGGTAAAATTACAGATTTCCTTTCACAAAAGGCAGATGCTATTGCCCGCTTTGCAGGTGGCGATAACGCTGGACATACCATTAAAATTAATGGTGAAACATATAAGTTACATTTAATCCCATCAGGTATTTTCTACAAAGAAAAAACATCTGTAATGGGAAATGGGATGGTTGTTAACCCAAAATCACTTGTAACAGAATTAAAAGGACTGCAGGAACGAGGCATCAATACAGAAAATCTTCGAATTTCAAATCGTGCCCATGTCATTTTACCATATCATATTAAACAAGATATCGCAGATGAAGAAAGCCGTGGCGATAACAAAATCGGTACAACTTGTAAAGGTATCGGACCTTGCTATCAAGATAAAGTAGCACGTATCGGTATCCGTATGGCTGATTTATTAGATAAAGAAGTATTTGAAGAAAAACTACGTCATAATTTAGCAATTAAAAATAAGTTGTTCGAGAAATTTTATGAAGTGGAAGGTGTAACATTCGAAGAAATCTTCGAAGAATATTACGGTTATGGACAAGAAATCGCAAAATATGTTACAGATACTTCAAAAATTTTAAATGATGTATTAGATGAAGGTGGCAGAGTATTATTTGAAGGGGCACAAGGTATTTTACTTGATGTCGATCAAGGGACTTATCCATTTGTTACTTCTTCAAACCCTGTTGCTGGTGGTGTAGCGATTGGTGCAGGTATTGGCCCATCAAAAGTTTCAAGTGTTATTGGAGTATGTAAAGCCTATACATCACGTGTAGGAGATGGCCCATTCCCAACTGAATTATTTGACGAAGTTGGTCAGCAAATTCGTGAAGTAGGTCGCGAATATGGTACAACGACTGGACGCCCTCGTCGTGTAGGCTGGTTTGATACAGTTGTCGTTCGCCATTCACGCCGTGTAAGTGGTATTACGCATTTAGCATTAAATTCAATTGATGTTTTATCAGGTTTAGACACTGTAAAAATCTGTACAGCTTATAAATATAAAGATGAAACAATTACAGAGTACCCAGCAAATCTTCATATTATTGAACAATGTGAACCTATTTATGAGGAGCTTCCAGGCTGGTCAGAAGATGTTACAGGCTGCCGCACATTAGAAGAGTTACCAGAGAATGCACGACGCTATGTAGAACGTGTAAGTGAATTAACGGGCATTCAAATTGCTACCTTCTCTGTCGGTCCTGGTCGTGAACAAACAAATGTATTAGTAGACATTTGGGAAGCATAATCAAGAGACGAGGATCAATTTTAAAAAGAGGGAAAACGGTATTCGTAAATCTCCACTGTTTAAAATGAATGGAACCTTATAGTTGTTGGTAGCGAAGGCGGGCGACTCCTGCGGGAACGCACAGCACGTAAGACGCAACAAGCCGCGCGACAGCGAGGGTTGCGGCTTACGGTGTGCCCGCGGAAAGCGTCCGCCGTAGCGGACAACAACGGACATAGTAAAAAGTGTTAGATTGATTTGAGGGACTGACCCCGATATATAAGACAGTAATCAAAAAAGCATTACCCAACCAGTTGTCGGTATTGAACCGGCGACTGGTTGTTTAGTTTCGTTTGAATTCGGTTATTGTTATAATAGTTTATATAGTCTTTGACAGTTTGTTCTACGATGGCCGTCGTAGTACTGTTCAAATTGTCTAAGTAGAATGTTTCAGACTTTAACACAGAATGAAACGATTCGATTGGGGCATTATCAGCGGGCGTACCTTTACGGGACATGCTCATGGTAATGCCTTTTGCTTTTACGGCCTGTTGATAATCATACGATGTGTATACCGCCCCTTGGTCACTGTGCAACGTACACCCTTCGGGCAAATGATGAAGTTGAGCTAATGTATCCAGCACAAAATCAGTATCTTGGCAGTCTCCAATCGAATAGGCAATAATTTCACCATTATATAAATCTTGAATACTTGAAAGATACAACTGTTTTTGACCAAATGGCAAGTAAGTAATATCAGTTACGAGCTTCTGTAACGGTGCGGTGGCTTCAAAATCGCGATTTAATAAATTTGCTGCGATTGCATAAGGTTGTCCTGTTCGTTTCCGTTTTTTCACTTTCACGCGACATTGCCAACCATATTTTTGCATGATACGTTGAACCACTTTATGATTGACGCACATTTCTTGACGTAAGAGTGCTGTAATTTTTCTGTAGCCATAGCGAAATTTATTTGCTCGACAGAGTTCACCGATACGTCTCTCTATTGCTTGACGAGACCTTGCATCGGTTGATGCCTGTTTCCAACGATAGTAGGTAGATCGTGCAATCCCAAAGTGTTTACAAATGTCCTTTACAGACATCATGCTTCTTAGTGACGCAACTAACTGTACTGCTACTTCTCCAACCACTTCCTCTCCAACTCTGCGTACTTTTTTAGCACCTCAATTTGTTGCTTTAAATAACGGTTTTCCAATGCTAATTTCGTTTGTTCATTGTCCGGTTCAGGACCCTTATTAAAGATATATTGTTTGCCTACAGGTTGTTTCAAACGATTGACTTCACCATTTCTATACCAACGCACCCATGTTTCGACCTGTGTTTTATGGCGTATATTTAATTCCAATAGAATCTGTTTGACAGGTACACCCGCTAATCGCATCTTAATCGCTTTCATTTTTACTTCATAGGGATAACTCACTCTTGTTCCCATAGAAAAAACACCTCCAAATTGAAATTTAAGTATCTATACCCGAATTTCAATCGAAGATGCTTTTTTTATTTGTCTATACCTATTGGGGTCAGTTCCTGAGTCAATCTAACACTTTTTCTCTTTTGTCCAAGCTGTGCTTTTTAGTGAATATCCTTCTTCTTGAAGCGGCCACCTTTAACTTCTGCAATATTCCCTATTGCAAGGAATGCATGGTCGTCTATTTCCGCAACAATTGTTTTCAATTTTGATTCTTCCAAGCGTGTAATAACGGTAAAAATAACTTTTTTGTCGTTGCCTGTGTAGGCCCCCTCCCCGTGAAGAAAAGTAACCCCACGACCAAGTCGATCCATAATAGTTTGACCAATTTCTTCAATTTCATCACTGATAATATAAACAGATTTTGACTCTTCCATCCCTTGTATAACAATATCAATCATTTTATAGGCTATATAATAGGCAATGATAGAGTACATAGCTTGCTCCCATGTGAAAACAAAACCTGCAATGGTAAAAATCAGTACATTGAAGAACATAATAATCTCTCCGACTGAGAATGGAGATTTTCTATTAAATAAAATGGCTAAAATTTCAGTTCCATCTAAAGAACCACCGTAACGTATAACGATACCGACACCAATACCTAAAATCATGCCACCAAAAACTGTCGCAAGTAAAGTGTCTGTTGTAAATGGTTCAAGATTATGTAAGAAGATTGTGGTTACGGAGAGCACTGTGATGCCAAGCCCTGTAGAAAGTGCAAATGTTTTACCAATCTGTTTATAGCCTAAAAAGATAAAAGGTAAGTTTAAAACGAAGATGAAAATACCTAGGGGTAAGCTTAATAAATGCGAGGTAATAATGGAAACACCAACGATTCCTCCGTCCATAATGTGGTTGGGTACTAAAAATAGCTCTAGTCCTAATGCCATAATGATAGCACCTATGGCAACCATAACAATTCGGGCGGTTATTTTCCGAATTGTATTCTTTTTTTGCTGTCTTGCTTTAGCTATCTTAGTGGTCTGTGAATCACTCAAATCAATCGCTCCAATCAACTAGTATACGTCTCTTACTCTATTTTATCGAAATATTGAAAAAGTAAAAAGAAATATGTTTAAATACTCATTTAAAACAAAATAATAAGGATAATACTTCCTAATTTAAAAATAAAAGGAGTGAGAATAAGATTATCAAATATAAGATTTATGTAACAATTCGTAGAGAAATAATACATTTTCATTACAAAAGGGATAAAATATTCAAACGCCATTTTCTTTATGGTACATTATAGTGGTGCAAAATCTTTGTGGGTAATTAAACCTATGTTAGGCTAAAGTTGGAAGGGGCTTTATTGATGAGTTCGTCTTGTAATAAAAAAGAAGAAAGCAATCGATTCACCTACAATTTTTCTTCTTTTAAAAAAGTGTCAATTATTGCGGTACTAATGGCTAGTTTCACAATAAGCGCAGGCTTTACAAAAGAAAATAATCATAAAGAAACACTAAATAAAATATATCATGTATATGTAGAAAATGAATATATGGGTGCTGTATCTGATGACAAAGCTGTTCAAGAAATAATTGCATCGAAAGAACAGCAAGCAAGTAATCAGTATAAAGACTTATTAATCGATGCTAACTCGGTTGTGAAAATAATACCAGAGCAAGTGTTTAGTAATGAAACAAAGGATGCAGAAACTTTGGCAAAATTAGAGCAATCATTAGTTGCACAATCACCTGCCTTTGCATTACTAGTAGATAATAAGCCAATCACCTTTTTAAAAGATGCGAAAGCCTATGAAGAAACAATTCGCTTATTAAAGCTACAATATGTTTCTCAACCAGCGTTAGATGATTTACTTGCTAACCAACAATCTATAAATGAATTACCAGCTTTACAGTCTGGTGAATCACGCCTGTTAAATATTGCGTTTAAACAAGGTGTTTCAGGTGTAACACAAAAAGTAAATCCTAATGCCATTGTATCGCCTGAAGAGGCAGTGAAATACTTAATGACAGGATCCCTTGAGCAAAAAGAATATAAAATTCAATCAGGGGATGTATTAGGAGCAGTCGCTAAAAAACATAATTTAACAACTGCTGAATTAGTTGAATTAAATCCTGGTCTGACAGTAGATACCGTGTTACAAATAGGACAAGCACTAAATGTTACGGTTGCAAAACCATTTGTAACTATTGAAGTAAAACAAGAAAAGACCGTTACAGATACAATTCCATTTAAAAAAATAATGAAAGAAGACCCTACAATGTACAAAGGGGAGTCCGTTATAAAACAACAAGGCGTTAACGGGAAAAAGGAAACCTCTTACTTAATCACGACTGAAAATGGCACACGTACCTCTAAAGTAGCTTTAGAAGAAAAAGTGTTACAACAACCAGTGGATCATATTGAAGTAGTAGGGACAAAAGTAATCTCGTCTCGTGGAACGGGTGAGTTTGTTTGGCCAACAGTCGGAGGCTATGTATCTAGTGTTATGGGACAACGTTGGGGTGATATCCATCGCGGAATCGACATTGCTCGTCCTAGTAACTACAATATACTAGCTTCAGATAATGGTGTAGTAGTAGCTGCTGGCGTTTCGGGTACCTATGGTAATCGCATTGTTATCAATCATAAAAACGGCTATACAACGCTTTATGGACACTTATCTTCTATAAAGGTTAGCGTTGGGCAGGTTGTTGAAAAAGGTTCTGTTATTGGAATTATGGGCTCTACAGGAAATTCAACAGGTACACATTTACACTTTGAAGTTGAGAAAAATGGTGAGCTGGTCAATCCTTTATCATATGTAGGTCAGTAATTGTAAAAGGCAGTCCAAATAGTGGGCTGCTTTTTTGTATAGTAAGCATAAAAAACTAAATTATTTCCCAAGAAATAATTGTCGAAATACGGAAACTGTTTGTGAATAATGCATGGAAGCAAAAAGCATGTTACAGTTAAGAGTAGTAACTTTACAAATACACATTGTTTAGAATAGATGAATAGCGAAAGGGAGAGAATGTATGAGTAAAACAATTTTAGTTGTTGACGATGAGAAACCAATCGCAGATATTTTACAGTTTAATTTAATTAAAGAAGGCTACAAAGTAATTTGTGCGTATGATGGAGATGAGGCATTAGAAAAGGTTGAGGAAGAGCAGCCAGATTTAATGCTGTTAGATATAATGTTACCAAAAAGAGATGGTATGGAAGTTTGTAGAGAAATTCGAAAAAAATACGATTTCCCTATTATTATGTTAACCGCTAAAGGCTCAGAGATTGATAAAGTATTAGGGTTAGAAATGGGTGCGGATGATTACGTAACGAAGCCCTTTAGTACTCGTGAGTTAATCGCGCGTGTGAAAGCGAATATGCGTCGCCTTCAAGTAGTAGCTCCTGCAGCAGAGGAAGAAGAGGAAACATCCAATGAGATTGTAGTAGGCTCTCTTGTTATTCAACCTGACGCTTATCAGGTGATGAAGCGCGATGAAGCAATTGAATTAACACATCGTGAGTTTGAATTGCTACATTATTTAGGAAAACATATTGGACAAGTGATGACGCGTGAGCATCTTTTACAAACTGTATGGGGTTACGATTATTTCGGAGACGTACGTACAGTCGATGTAACGATTCGTCGCCTTCGTGAAAAGATCGAAGATAATCCAAGTCATCCGGCATGGATTGTCACTAGACGTGGCGTAGGGTATTATTTACGAAATCCTGAACAGGAGTAAAGGAAATGCAGAAAGTAAGCTTCTTTAAATCAATTCATGTCAAGCTTGTACTAATTTATATTTTGTTGATTATGTTGGCGTTACAAATTATAGGCATCTATTTTGCAAAGCAACTAGAGGAAAATTTGAAAAGTAATTTTCAAGAGTCTATTTTTCAGCGTGTAGATTTGATGCAATATAGCATTCGTGAAGAAATTTTAAAAGAACGCGATGAAAGTATGCCTTCACTTGAGGAAAGTTTGAAATCCATTGTAAAAGAATTTTCCACAGGGTTGAAGGATGTTTCGACAGGCGATATTTTAGAAATTCGCGTAATTGATAGTAGACAGCGTATACTTGCAACTTCAGAAGTAGATAATCAAAATTTAATAGGACAACGTTCGAATACAGACCTTGTCCGTCGAGCAATATCAGCCGAAACACTATTTGATCTGATAAAATTGGACAATAAAACGAGAAATCGAGTATGGGTGTTGGCAACGCCAATTCGTGATGGCGCTGGACCTGATGATGAAATTATCGGGGTGCTATACATTGAAGCAAATATTGAATCTGTTTTTGAGCAGATGAGTGATATTAACCGTATTTTCCTAGGGGGTACCGCTGTATCATTAGTGGTTACTATTTTCTTAGGCATTTTAGTAGCGCGTACTATTACGCAACCGATTGCTGATATGCGTAAACAAGCACAAGCCATGGCGAAAGGGAACTTTTCTCGTAAAGTACGAGTCTATGGAACTGACGAGATTGGCCAACTGGCTACTACATTTAACCACTTAACCAATCGATTGCAAGAGTCTCAATCGACGACAGAGGCTGAACGAAGGAAACTCCATTCGGTCCTTAGTAATATGACCGATGGTGTAATTGCAACAGACCGTAAAGGACGCATTATTCTTATTAATGATCCAGCCTTAGAGTTATTGCATATTTCGAGGGATATCACATTGGGACGTCCAATCGCTTCGGTGTTAGGCATCGACCAAGAATATAGCTTTGAGGATTTAATCCATATGAATGATGCCGTCAATTTGGATTTTAGCACATCAGAGGCACCGTATATTTTACGTGCCAATTTCTCGGTAATTCAAAAAGAAACAGGGTTTATTAATGGGTTAATTACTGTACTTCATGATATTACGGAGCAGGAAAAGATTGAAATGGAGCGTAGAGAGTTTGTATCGAATGTCTCACACGAACTTCGTACACCATTAACAACGATGCGTAGTTACCTTGAGGCATTAATTGATGGGGCTTGGAAAGACGAAAATATAGCACCTACATTTTTAAATGTTACGCAAACAGAGACAGAGCGAATGATTCGTTTAGTGAATGATTTACTACAATTATCACGAATGGATAGTAGTAATTACAAATTGAACACAGATATTGTGTTATTTAATTCATTCTTTAATCGGATTATCGATCGCTTTGAAATGTCTAAATCAGAAAATGTAACATTTGAACGATTACTTCCAGAGACATCCTATTACGTTGAAATTGATACGGATAAGGTGACGCAAGTAATTGATAATGTGATCTCAAATGCAATAAAATATTCTCCAGATGGGGGTAGTGTACGTTTTGGTTTTACTGTCCAAGGAGATACACTGAAGGTCATGATTTCGGATGATGGCATGGGCATTCCAAAAGAAAATGTAGGGCGTATTTTTGATCGTTTTTATCGCGTGGATCGCGCCCGTGCACGCTCTATGGGTGGTACAGGTCTTGGGCTAGCGATTGCGCGAGAAATGATTGAAGCACATGGTGGGAAGATTTGGGCTGAAAGTGAAGAGGGATATGGGACAACCGTTTTCTTCACATTACCATTTGAATTAGACGATTTTGACGAGGCAGGTGAGTGGGAATGAAATATATAGAACCGGTAAAATCCATTGTTTTATTTCTACTCGTTATGCTAAGTGTAGTACTAACCTTTATTATCTGGACATATACGCCTGATTACAACGTAATTGAGCAAACTGAAGGTAAGGAAATTTTAATTGGAACACAAAAGAAAATAGAAGATGTTATTAAGCCGTATAAAACTCTTTATAGCAGTGATGAAGAATTAACAGGTACTGTATCAAACGGCGTCATGAAAGATATTATGAATATCTTTCATGGTTGGAACATCCTAGACCTAGTTCGAGTGAACAATAATATTTCACCAGAAAATGTTAATGAGATGATACGTGCTAATAACCGTATGACTGTATTTTTTGCTGGGGAAATTCCATTTTCAGAGCTAGGTACAATTTTTAACTTTGGTGAAAAAGAGTTACCAGAGACAACGTTTAATCGCATTATAATCGATTGGACAAATTACGCTAACAAAGAAGTACAAATGTATTTCATTAGTAGCTCTAACAAAACTCTGTTACGCTCACATGTAAGTATTACAAATGCCAATCAATTTGCAAAAGATATTATTGAACCATCTAAACTGCATAGTACGTATAAAGAAGTGGAACGAGATGGCTATACGTCGCTTTACGTGCCAAATGATACAATTGAATCCGTAAAATATACGTATTATATGAATGAACTTTCACCTGAATTATTTAAAAATGTCTTATTTTCTGAGCCAAACGTTGTACAGCGTAATGTAGAAAGTGCGACATTTGAAAAATATACCGATGGCTTGTCTCTTATGACTGTGGATACAAGGTTTAAATCATTGACTTATGTATATCCAGCGGCAGAAAGTAGTGAACGCATAGAGCCATCGAAACTCTTCCGTGATAGTTTTGAATTTATCAATGAGCACGGAGGCTTTACAACAGATTACCGCTATGTATCAAGCAATCCAAGTAAAAATCAAATCGAGTACCAGCTGTATTTACAAGGTTTCCCTGTCTATAGTGATCAAGCAACAACTCGTATAACAACGGTATGGGGAGATACCCGCATTTTCCGCTATAAACGCCCTTACTTCTCTTTAGACATATCGGAAAAAGAGATTAAAGAACTGCCATCTGGTACAGAGATCGTTGAAAAAATTCATAAACTTAATAATATTGTATTATCAGATATCGATGAAATTGCTGTTGGGTATTATTTAACACAAGATGAAAATTTAAGATTATTTACATTAGAACCAAGCTGGTTTGTTATTCGCAATGGTTCATGGGTTTTACTGACACCTGAAATGCTTGGGGGTGTAAAAAATGGATTGGAATAGAACAAAATCCATTTTTATAGTTGTCTTTTTAATATTAAATATATTCTTATATTCATTGTATGTTAATCGTTACAATGAGGCGCAAAGTGTTGAAGTAACAGGTGAGAAAACGATAGATGCTCGATTGAAAGAGGATAATATTACGTATGGTATACTGCCGAATAATGTGGAAACAGCTACCTTTATTACTGGTAAAGTCCACACTTTTACGGCTGCTGATTTTACCAATCCTAATCATCGCGTAAATAATTTAGATGCAAAATTAGAAGGAAAAGAGGCGCATGTCATTCTCGTAAATCCAGTAAAATTACGAAATGTTAATGATGATGCCAGTTTCACAGAATTTGTGCAAGCAAATATTAAAGAAGGCAGTTCCTATGGATTATGGAAGGTTAATCGTGAAGAGCGTGTAGCCATCTTCTTTCAAAAAACAAATAACCGAATGCTCTATTACAATAAGAGTGGGCTGTTAAAAATACAATGGAATGCCAACGATGAAGTAACGATGTATGAACAAACGATGCTAGACAATATTGAGGAAGTGGAGCAACAACAAAGTGTGCTACCGCCAATTCAAGTGGTGCAAGCATTATACGCAAAAGGGCTTTTAAAGCCAGATTCACATGTTGACAAGATGCAGCTAGGCTATTCCACACTTGTCTATTTAACGCAAACACAAGTACTATTGCC
The DNA here is from genome assembly GCF_002982115.1 of Lysinibacillus sphaericus. Classification (GTDB taxonomy): domain Bacteria; phylum Bacillota; class Bacilli; order Bacillales_A; family Planococcaceae; genus Lysinibacillus; species Lysinibacillus sphaericus. Next base: position 114,991 of record NZ_CP019980.1, read on the forward strand.
AACATGGGAAGTACGAGTGAAATTAGAAGACGGTGAAATGGAAGAGTATTTTGTTGATGCTGTGGAAGGTAAGATTATTGAAATTCAAGAAGACAAGCAAGAGGTTGAAGAAGAAGACTGGGGAGTTTAAAGATGCGATTTAGTGTTTTAGCAAGTGGTAGTACAGGCAATTCGATTTATGTAGAGAACGATAATCATGCATTTATTGTCGATGCTGGCTTAAGTGGCAAAAAGATGGAGCAGCTCTTCACAAAAATCGATCGCAATATGAAACAGCTAAGTGGCATTTTAGTTACACATGAGCACAGTGATCATATTAAAGGAATTGGTGTCTTGGCTCGGAAATACAATGTACCGGTATATGCAAATGCTAAAACGTGGCAAGCAATGGATGGACTCGTTGGAGATATTCCGCTAGAGCAACGTTTTGAGTTTGAAATGGAGACGGTGAAGCATTTTGGCTCTTTAGCTATAGAATCTTTTGCTGTTTCACATGATGCAGCAGATCCGATGTTTTATTCATTTCATGAAAATGGTCGTAAACTCGTGGTTATTACCGATACAGGCTATGTTAGTGATCGTATGAAGGGCATTATCCGTGGCGCAGATTCCTTCGTGTTTGAAAGTAATCATGATGTCAATATGCTACAAATGGGTCGCTATCCGTGGTCTATAAAACGTCGTATTTTGAGTGATGTAGGACACGTATCGAACGAAGATGCTGCTATTGCAATGAGCGAGGTAGTATTTGAAAAGCCAACGAATATTTATTTAGCTCATTTAAGTAAAGATAATAATATGAAAGAGCTTGCGCGTATGAGTGTGACACAAACGTTGCAATCTTGCGGGATTATCGCAGGTGAGTTTGTTCATTTAGTAGATACGGATGCAGAGGAGCCAACAAAGCTAGTAACGGTTTAAGAATAAATCAGGTTCAAGCGTTCATATAAAAAAGAAAAGCTGTTCAATGACATTTTATAGTTAATGCATTGAACAGCTATTTTTTATGTCCATTTTATTTATTTTTCATGTAATTTTAATGTTTGAATCGTATGATAAAGGCAAGAATTAATAGATAGAAGTTGTACGAAAGGATGAGGAACATGAGTTATTTAAATGATAATGACAAAAACAGTGATTTTCTAAATAATGATGAAATCCAAAAATCCCCTCTACAGGAGAGATTGGAACGTGAGGAAAAAGAAATGCAAGCGAAGCGTTCTAAAAAGAAAGACGGCGGCGGGGGAAAAGGTGGCTATTTCTTTAGTGGTCTAATAGGGGTTATTATCGGTGCATTACTCGTGTGGCTAATGCTTCCTGGGCTTGTCAATCAGATGCCGGGGACAACAACAAGTAGTTCTGGTAAAAATGAGCCAACTATCAATCAGGTTGCAACAGAAGTAACAACTGATGTTACAGGTGCTGTAGAAAAAGCATCAGGTGCTGTTGTAGGTATTACCAATATTCAAGAAGTGGCAAGTGGCGGTTTTTGGAATCAGCAAACAACCCAAGATAAAGAAACAGGAAGCGGCTCAGGTGTTATTTATAAAGTAGAAGGTGATACAGCCTTTATCGTCACAAATAATCACGTTATTGAAGGCGCAAAACAGTTAGAAGTAACAATGCAAGACGGCTCAAAAGAAGAGGCACAATTAGTCGGTAGCGATGTTTGGACAGACTTAGCTGTTATTTCAATCAGTGCAAAAGATGTTAAAACAGTGGCGACATTTGGTAACTCAGATGTACTAAAACAAGGTGAAACAGTGATTGCAATCGGGAATCCACTAGGTTTAGAATTTTATGGCTCTGTAACAACAGGTGTTGTTTCAGGTAAAGACCGTTCAGTACCAGTCGATTTAAATGGCGACAAAGTTGCGGATTGGCAACAAGAAGTGTTACAAACAGATGCTGCTATTAACCCTGGTAATAGTGGTGGTGCACTAGTGAACTTAGCTGGTGAATTAATCGGCATCAACTCCATGAAAATTTCCGAATCGTCAGTGGAAGGTCTGGGCTTCTCAATTCCAATCAACTCAGCGATTCCAATTATTCAGGAATTAGAGAAAAATGGAGAAATGAAACGTCCAACGATGGGGATTTCATTAGTCGATTTAACAGACGTACCAGCGTACTACCAACAACAAACATTAAAATTACCTAAAGAAATTACAACAGGTGTTGTCATTACAGATGTTATCGCTAACTCACCAGCTTCAAAAGCAGGCGTGAAACAATATGATGTAATTGTTGAAATGGACGGTAAAAAAATCGAAACTTCGATTGATTTACGTAAGCATTTGTACAACGACAAAAAAATTGGTGATACATTAACAATGAAAGTATACCGCGAAGGTAAGTTAGTGGAATTAACACTAACATTAACAAATAGCGATTCATTGTAATAAGCTAATCGGTGGTAGATGTAAAATCTACTACCGATTTTTAATTTAAAAAATTAATCCGCAAGATGTATTTTACTAAGAGAATTTACAAATATAGATGTGGATAACTAGAAATTTGTGCATAATTACTTTACACAGCAAGTAGCGAGAGAAAGCCTTTCTTTCCTACTTGCTATTCCTTTGTTACAATAGGTTGTGGATAACATAGACCGAATTGTGCATAAGTTTGTGGAAATTTCGGAAAATAAGGAGACATGAAAAAATGGAAAAATTCAGTTGCGAAAAGCATATAGATCACGCTTTAGACATGTTTGTTGCGGAGCAAAAAGTATTCCCAATTATGGATAAAGTAGAAAAGGAAAAAAAGTTATCCACAAAATGTAGTTACTGCGAACAGCCAGCAGAATATATTGTATCAAGTAAATAACTTTACACAATATATAGAAACTACTTGTGGATATGTTGATAACTTTTGTGGATAATTTGTTTGTAAATGAAATGTAAAGGTGGATAACGTGTGAATATAACAATTGTATCAGTCGGAAAACTAAAAGAAAAGTACTTAAAAATGGGGATCGACGAATACGTAAAACGCCTTGGTGGCTATGCCAAAATGGAGTTAACGGAAGTGCCTGATGAAAAAGCACCGGAGCAATTAAGCGAGGCAGAAATGGAAATTGTGAAGAAAAAAGAAGGCGAACGGATCCTTGCAAAACTAAGCCCAGATACATACGTGATCGCCCTTGCCATTAACGGAAAAATGAAAACATCTGAAGAAATGGCAGCCGATATCGAGTCCTTGATGACGTATGGAAAAAGTAAAATTGCCTTCGTCATAGGCGGTTCACTCGGCCTACACGACGACGTCCTCAAACGTGCCGACGAAAAACAATCATTTGGCAAGATGACATTACCACATCAGCTAATGAAGTTAGTCTTGATTGAGCAAATTTACCGAAGCTTTCGCATTATTAAGGGTGAGCCTTATCATAAGTAAGTGTGGTTTTTGAATGAACAACATAGAATTGTTGATTTCTCAGCGTTCAAATGTACTGATGTATTTTTACGTTCTATTCCATTCTAAAACTTCAATTATTTGATTCCCTTGATGTTTTTGCGAATCCGGCTTTAAGACTTTGGAGCATCGTTTCTTTTTCAGCAGGTACATCGCTCTCTTTTTTATACAATGTAAAATTCTTTGTGGACTCCAGTGCAAGGGCAATAATACTATAAACGTGGTGCCAGTCACTCTAGCATATTTGTTGGAGCGACTGGCACCTTTTGTAACGTGTCTTTGGACCTGTAGACGTTTTTTACATTATATTCTAAAATTAACCCGTAAAATTATTCCAATATTTATAGAATAAAGTGAATTTAAGGGAAGGAGATTGTTATGACAATTGATCATGAAGGAAAACGAAAACAGTTAAAAGTAATCCAATTTGATAAAGATCGAAATACGCTTATTGAAAAGACTGAGCCGAGTGAAACTTTTGCTGACGTTGGTGGTTTGGAGGAAGTTAAGAAAAAGATTCAAATGAATTTTATTCTCCCTCTTAAAAATCCGGAGTTTTTTAAAGCATATGGGAAAGAAGCGGGTGGAAGTTTACTGCTTTATGGACCACCAGGTTGTGGGAAAACATTTTTAGCAAAAGCGATTGCTGGTGAAATTAACGCTAGTTTTATACATATGGAATTACAGGCAATTTTATCGATGTATATAGGAGAAAGTGAACATAATCTACACGATGTATTTGAAGCTGCGCGGGAAAACAAACCATGTGTCTTATTTATTGATGAATTGGATGCAATTGGTGGAAATCGTCAAAACATGAGACAGCATCATGAGCGAATGCTTGTCAATCAATTACTTCTTGAGTTAGATGGATTAGATGCTCATAACAATGGCATTTATGTCATTGGTGCAACGAATACACCGTGGTATTTGGATTCCGCATTAAGGAGACCAGGTCGTTTCAATCAATTACTTTTTATTTCCCCTCCTGCTGTAGAGGAAAGGGAGGTCATTCTGAAACTAAAGATGAAAGACAAGCCACAGAACGCACTTAATCATAAAAAAATTGCTAGTAAAACAGCTCATTTCTCGGGGGCAGATCTTGAACAACTTGTTGGGGATGCCATCGAGTCCGCATTACAACGTTCATTGGAAATGGGCGAATTGCAACCGTTAACGAATAATGATTTAAGCGAAGCATTGAGCCGCCGTAAACCAACAACTTTGGAATGGTTTTCAACAGCTAAAAATTATGCCACCTTTAGTGATGTGAATAAAGACTATCAACAAGTCCTGGAATATTTAAAAGAGAATAAGATTAGATAGGGTGTGGAATGCGTGAATGAAGAGGCGCAATATGCACAATTCATCCGGATTGAACAATTATATGAATGGGAACGTTTGCAAGAAGCTATTAAAGAGACGGAAAACTATATTCAACAATACCCCGAAGATGCGGATGGCTATGCCGTACTTAGTAAGGTTTATTTAAAACAAGGGGACCACAAAAAGGCCTTACATTGGTCACTAGAATCATTAAAGAAAGACCCAGAAAATGAAATTGCATGGGAATTTAGGGTAAGTACACTTTACACGGCTGGTAAATATAAAGAGACAATGACTGCAATTCAAGAGGCTTTAACGCTGTTTCCTGATGACGCCTTTTATTATTTTTTAAAAGGGAATATTTACAATAAAAATGGGGAGTACGAGGAGGCGAAAGAAAGTTTTCTTATAGCGTTAAAGTTGGAACCATCCAATGCGTTGTATCTTGCGAGCTATAGTTATGTTGAAAGTATTTTGGGGAACCAAGAAATTGCTCTCCAAGCAGAAAAACAAGCGTTACAACTAGATTCAGAGAGTTCGATGGTCTTTTTGTATGTAGCTTGGGCTGCTGACCAAAGAGGAGATTACGCGCAGGCATTGTCTTATTTGGAAAATGCAGTTCGATTAGAACCTAACAATCAGCAATTAAGAGTAGAGTACTTAGAAATTTTGCAAAAGCAATTTAAGGTGTACCAATGGCTCTTGGTGCCTTCTAGAATGTTAAATAAAGTAAAGCCGGCAATGGTATTTATTATTTGGTTTGTGGCCTGGATGTTATTCAAGCCTCTTGTAGTTGTTTTTATTATTTTATATGTTGCTGCTCATTGGATAACAAAAATGATTGTCAATGTAAAAGTGTTCGGTCGGTTATTTGTAAAGGTGTAAATAATACCAAGCAGTCACTGTTTAATAATCCGTTTTGAAATAATAAGGGGAGACGATATTATTAGCAACTACTGCTATATTGAATTTTTCATTTCACCATAGTGTTATATTGCAACGAATTGAGTCTTTATTTGGCTATATTAAAAAATGAAAGAGGACACTATTCAAATTGAAAATTTTGATAATGATACTGCGTTAATGGACTTTTTTTACAGAATATGGGGTGTCCTATTTTTGGTGGCCGCGTAGAAATTTGTGAAACGATTGAAAGACTATATTTCAATCCAATTGGATTACCATATGGGGGAATGAGCCTTTGCAGGAAGCAATCAAGTCATTTGGGGTAAAAATTATAAATGTGCACGGGTAATTATGTTTTAGTCTTAAATATCAATACTGAAAGCTTCTCTGAGCATTACGAGAAAAAAATAGGAAAGAGATACAAGGATCAGTAAAGCGTAAGGAGTATATAAATAGTCTATTAACAAAGGAACTTTCACCAATATCTGTTTATCGCCATTTTAATAATGGAAATTCTCCTTTATTTCTATAAAGAGTACTTCGGAACGCTACATACCGGTGTCTATTCACCAAAAGATTTAAGCCTCATAATTGGTGTAGGAGAGAATAGTGAACCAATTATGTTTTCCCTAAGAAAATATTTGTATGGAACTTTAAGTCTTTCTGGAGTTATGAAAGGAAGAATTAATCAAGCTTTATAAAATTGACTAACCTCTTTTGGTTTTGGAGTAGCATAATTGGTGATCAAATGTAAACTAAATAAAAACCGCACTTAAAGTAGGTAAGGTTCACCGTACCTACTTTAAGTGCGGTTGATAATCCCACAACAATAATCATCGCAAAAATATATAGATTGTCATTCACTAAAGAACACGAAATGGGTGTTCTTTTTTATTTATTGAGGAAAGTAGTTGCAACTGACGTAACGGTAGATTTTATACTGGAGGAAAGGGAGCTGAAAATATGTATTCAATTGGGCAATTTGCAAAGAAGACAGGGCTAACGGTACGGGCTTTACGATTTTATAGTGAAAAGGGATTGATAGAACCATGCTATATTTCAGAATCGGGGCATCGTTATTATAATGATGGTAACATAGAGACCCTTCAAAAAATCGTCACATTAAAATATTTAGATTATTCTTTGGAGGAGATAGATGATATTTTACAGAACGGGGAACAGCAGTTAATCGAATCATTAATGTTTCAAAAACGCCAATTAGAGAAGAAGCGAAATCAAATCGATCGGGTAATTACGAGCTTGGATCAGGCGATTAACATAGGAAAACAAAAAGAAGCCATTGATACATCCATTTTTTTAACGATGATATTTAACTTACTCAAAGAGGATGAGCAACGAGACTATTGGCGAGGTAAGTTACCTGATGAGTTAATCGAGCGACTATACGACTTTTCCGGAATAAACATGATTGAATTTAATCGAAAATACATGGCTTTAGCTAATCAATTGAAGCAGGCATATATCCAACCGATTCAAGATGATTCTTTAAAAGCACTAATGGAGCAGCTATTATCATTAATTCCACAAGATATGGTAGAAGATTTAGTCGAAGTATTAAAGGAATATGAAGATATTGAGCTTAATGATTGGTTATTCCCTACACCTTTTACAAAGGAAGAGGAAGAATGGTTTATTTCGCAGGCTGAACGACTAGGAGTGTATAGGGGGGAAGCTGATGAATAATTCAGTACGAGGCATTTGGCAGCTTGTGAATAGCAATCGATTATCAAAGAAACTGACGATAGGCACTCTTTTACTGAGTATTGTTGAAACACTTATTGGATTGACTGTGCCATTATTTACGATGAGAATGATTAATGATTTTTCAACGATTGGTTTCTCATGGCAGTCCATTTTATTAGTAGGTGTATTTCTTATTTTCCAGGCTGTACTTAGTGGTGTAACGTTTTATATGATGCGTAAGCTTGGGGAAAGAATTGTGGCTAATTTGCGTATGAAGGTATGGGCGCATGTTTTACGGTTACGTATTCCTTACTTTGATGCACATGAATCTGGGGAAACCATGAGCAGAATTACGCAAGATACGAATGTTATTAAGGAACTTATTACAGATCATTTAATTAGTTTTATTTCGGGCTTATTTGCCATCGTGGGTGCGGTAATCATATTAATCATCATTGATTGGAAAATGACATTATTGATGCTAATATCAGTGCCGGTAGCCATTTTATTGACCTTGCCTCTGGGACAACGTATTCATAAAATCGCGAGGGCAAATCAAGATGAGCTTGCTAGTTTTACAGGACAGTTGGGGCGTGTATTAACGAATATACGACTCGTGAAAACGTCGCAAACAGAAAATTATGAGCAGCTAAATGGAGAAGAAAAAATCCAACATTTGTATCAATTTGGATTAAAAGAATCAAAAATTTTAGCCGTGATATCACCCATTATGACGTTTATTATGATGGTGGTACTCATTTTATTATTCGGCTATGGCGGCGCAAAAGTAGCAACAGGTGCGATTACTGCAGGTGAACTTGTAGCAATCATTATTTACCTTGTTCAAATCATTATTCCATTTACACAAATGGCAACATTTTTCACTTCTCTTCAAAAGGCAATGGGTGCAACAGAACGATTACAAGAAATTTTAAATGAACCAATTGAAGGACATGGAAAAAATGCTATTGCGCCTTCCAATGAGTCAATTACTTTTGAAAATGTTGTGTTTCAATACAATGATAATCCAATTTTAAAAGGTATTTCTTTTACGATTCCAACTGGTAAAACAACCGCATTGGTTAGTGCCAGTGGCGGAGGGAAAACGACAATGTTTTCATTAATAGAACAATTTTATCATGTTACAGAGGGTACTATTCGATTTGGAGAACAGCCAATTGAACAAATCCATTTAAAGGAGTGGCGTAGCTTATTTGGATATGTTTCGCAAGAAGCTCCACTTATGAATGGCACAATTCGTGATAATGTAACATATGGAAAAAGTGATGTTTTAGAAACAGATATTATAGAGGCATTAAAAAATGCCTACGCATGGGATTTTGTTCAACAGTTTGAAAAAGGATTAGATACAGAAGTAGGCGAAGGGGGAATTAAATTATCAGGGGGACAAAGACAACGGATAGCAATCGCACGTGCATTATTCCGAAATCCAGCAATCCTATTATTAGATGAAGCAACATCTAACCTTGATAATGACTCAGAGCGAGCGGTACAAAAGGCAATAGAGTATGTTATGAAAGGACGTACAACCGTTATTATTGCACACCGCTTATCTACAATTGTACATGCCGATCAAATTTTAGTGTTTGAGGATGGCCTTATTACGGGTTCAGGAAAACATGAGGAACTTCAAGAACATCATACGTATTATAAACAGCTAATTAAACTAATGACACAGTAAAAGATTGCTCTTCGTAAGACATATTCAAAGAAAAATGAATATGTCTTTTTTATGTTATAAGGCGTTAATAGGTATATTAAGTAAAAAATACCTGTCTGACTGGAACTTATATAGCATATTCTAGTTACTGAATAACTAGAATATAATTATAAAAATGCGGAAAAAGGTATAAGAAAAAAATGTTAAAAAAACCTTAATATGTAATATAATTATTTGGTGGGAACTTATAGTATTTATAAAATTATCGGAGGTATTTTCATGTCAGACAAAAGTTTTGTAGCAACAATATTACTTTGCTTCTTTTTAGGTAGTTTAGGTGTTCACCGTTTTTATGTAGGCAAAATAGGTACAGGGATACTAATGTTTATTACATTAGGCGGTTTAGGTATTTGGACACTAGTAGATTTAATTATAATTATCGTTGGTAAATTTACTGATAAAGACGGCAACCTTGTTAAATCAAATTAAACATAAGAAGTACAATAGTGAATAAAAAACAATGAGTTTGTACATACATTTTACGCTTGTTGCTTTTATTTATAGCAATACATTAAAAGAAGGGAGACTTTTCAATGTCTACCCTTCTTAATTGTTTCATACAGTTAGTGTTCTATTGTAATTAATAGTAATAATAGCTATCATTCATCATTTCAGTTGCAAAGCCTATTACAAATGAAATAATCGCTACAATAATTGAAATAGCTAGACCAATTACCGCGAATATTAAAGCTGATTTTGCTGCTTTTGGCTGTGTATCTTTCCATGCAAAATAGATAATAAAACCAAGTAAAGGGAAACAGCATAAGCTGAGTACATTAATCCAAATATTTGGTGCATCTTCTTTTGCTACAGTCTTTTGTTTGTGAAATGTTAATACGTTAACACCGCAATGTATACAAATTTCGGCATTGTCATCAATGCTAGAACCACAATTAGGACAAAACATTGTAAAACCCCCTACATATTAAAAAAATTCCCATTTGCCAACTTGCTTCCCTTGTCGTTTTTTATTTGCAATCAGGACAGCATCGATCACGTTAATAGGTGTAATAATAAAAGAAGATAATCCTAAGGTTATCAATGTTAATATAAAAGAAACGACTAACATAACTAACCCTTTAAAAATTTGTCCCATTATTATTTGTCCTAATCCAACGAGGAAAAAGCTTAAAATCCCTATAATCGCTGGATGATAAGATTCTGCAGCTTGCGTTTTTTTAATTTCTTTTAGCATAGAGCCGCAAGCAATACACATGGCTTGATTACAATCTACCTTAGAGCCACATGAGTGACAGAAGTTTTTAGTGACGTAAGGTCGTACACCACATTTCGTGCAAATTTCCGTTAACGCAGCAATAGGTTCACTACAGTGAGTACAATACATAACTATGCCCTCGTGCTATTGACTTGCTAGTCCAATAATGAACATTACGATATAGAATAATACGATAACTCCTATGCTAATGAAGAAGAATATTAAAGCGGATTTAGCCGCAACTGGTTTTTCATTTTTCCAAATAAAATACATAATTAATCCAACAAGTGGTACACAGCAAAGTGTAATGATGTTAATACCCCAGTTTGGTTTGTCATCCCCAACTGCATTTTTTACTCGGACACCACAGTGAATACAAATTTCGGCGTGCTCTGAAATTTGTTCGCCACAGTTTCTACAAAACATAATAGTACCTCCAATAATTCATTGTAAATTCCTTCCAACATTTTGACCCAATAAAAAAAATTGGTAACCCATAATGTAGAAAATATATATAATACCGATACCACCCGATAATCCAGTAAGGAACCGTCTATTATTAGTACTTGTCCATTTACCAAATAATTGTCCAAAACCATCAATAGCCATTGGTAAAATTAATAATATGATAATCCGCAAATCTATTAAACCTAAAAGTATCACTAACATGATGGATAAGAGATATCCTACAGCCATCCCAGTACATCTTGCACATAAAGGGAACTTTTTACCTTTAAAATGGAATGAGCGGTCTGGTCTTTGATGGCAAAAGAAAAAAACTTGCAATAAAAAATTAATATTTTTTGCCATATTTGTAAGCTCCTTTATTATTCTAGCGTATAGTATATAACAAAAATGGAAACTAGTGAATACAATACATAATTTTAGTTTTATTGTAATGTAAGGTAAAATTATACATAGTAACTTTTTGCGAAAATATAGATGTTTGAATGAAGTTTTTAGCTAATCTGAAGTGTAATATGCCATTTGATTTAGAGCTGTAAATTGAGGGAGACATGTTAAAAGGTTGTTATTTAAAATATATGGTTGAAATGAAGTGTTTTTTGTACATAAAAATGGTAATTTACCATGGGGTTTTAATAAGGAAGGAATGGCAATAGTTGCTTTTAGGTAATTCAAATACCCTTTCACAAGGAGACAAGGGATTTACCATTTGAACTAGTAGATGGATGATTGGACCGATTCATAAAGTTAGTTCAGAAATCAAAATCCATAGGACCGATTTTATATTGATAGTCCTCTAGGTTGAGTGTAAGAGAATCTGTGAAAATTATCCCTTCGCTTTCTAATAATGCCTTTTGATGGGCTGCATTTTTAAAGGTAATTTCTCCTTTGATGTTTACAATACGATGCCAAGGAAGATTATATTTTTCACTCATTGTATGTAATATTCTTACCACCTGTCTGGCTCCTCTAGGACTGCCAGCACATGCTGCAACTTGGCTATAAGTCATAACTTTACCGCTTGGTATATTTTTTAAGACAGCTATTACATTTTTAGTAAATGGTTGCATATTATTCAGCCCCTATAGTAAAAGATATTAATACTAATTATGCCTTAACTATAGCATCTCCTCAATAATACTAAACGTTGACATTACAATTAACAAAAAAAGTGTTAGATTGACGCAGTCAATCTAACACTTTTTCAGTTGTGGATCACTTATTATTGTGCAGTTAATCCGCCGTCGATAATGAATTCTGAGCCTGTTGAATAGCTAGATTCATCAGAAGCTAAAAATAGTACCATATTCGATACTTCTTCTGGTTGTGCTACACGTTTTAATGGAATGTGTTTAGAGAATTCTTCTACTGCTGCTTTTGTATCTTCTTGTACAACCATTGGCGTTGCGATTACGCCTGGGTGCACTGAGTTTACGCGAATGCCCATTGGAGCTAGATTGATTGCGGCTGCTTTTGTCATACCACGTACTGCAAATTTTGTATCTGTATATCCTACAGCACCAGCAACTAAACCGTTCATTGAAGAAATATTGACGATTGAACCGCCACCAGCTTTCATCATTGAAGCTGCCACAGCTTTCATACCTAAAAATACAGATACTTGGTTAATATCTACAATGCGTCGATATTCTTCTAATGTCATATCAAGCATATTTTTCGCCATCGTAATGCCGGCGTTGTTAACTAATACGTTTACTGGACCAAATGCTTCTTCCGCTTTTGCAATGACTGTAGCCCAATCTTCTTCAGAAGTAACATTTTGTTTAACGAAAATGGCATTTTCACCTAATTCAGTAGCGAATGCATGGCCTTTTTCTTCATTTAAATCTGTTAAAATAACTTTTGCACCTTGCTCTACGAATAATTTAGCATGTGCAGCACCCATACCTTGTGCAGCGCCTGTAATGATTGCTACTTTACCTGATAAACGACTCATATAAAAAGCCCCCTAAACCTCATTTTTAAAATGTGATAGTTGACTATCACTTTATACTTCCTAGTTAACAACTTTCTAGTTGGAATGTCAATTCAAACGACTACCCAATTATTGTGGTCGAATATAGGTTAAAAATACATCCTTTATCATCGTGAGCTGCTTGTCCGCTGAAAGGAATGTAGAGAGGTTCGTATCATGGGTTGTTAGGCTTGATTTAAATGTAAATAAACTGAAATTCTGCACCATCGTTATAATAAAAACATCTAAATCAATGTCTGTTCTTAATGAGCCATCTTTCTTGCCTTGCTCAGCTAATGCTAATAAGATAGTAGCTAATTTGCTTCGTGCAAATAAGTATTCCGCATATTGCTCCGTTGATTCAGCAGCCATTTTTTCATATAAATCAAAGGACTCAAAAAACTTTGCTAAACGTAGCTGTGGGTCCTTTGAGCCGCTTATATAATAATCTAAAATTTGCTCGATTTTTTCAAAAGCCGGAATCGTCTGCTCGACAATTTGTCCTATATCTGTCGCCATTTCATTTGTAATAGAATTGGAAGCTGCGATAACTAAATACTCTTTTTTAGGGAAGTACCGAAATATTGTTGCAATCCCAACCCCAGCGGCATCTGCCACGTCTTGCATCTGTATGTTTTGAACGCCTTGCTCTAAAAATAAATCCTTGGCAATTTGGATAATATTTTGGCGACGTTGTAGTTTTTGTTGTTCTCGTTTACTCATTTTCGTCACTCCAACTGTTCTTCTTACATTAATTGTATCATGTTTACTTGCTATCACTTATGTTCGCATTGCAGGAAACCATTAACTAGTATGCAATAGTAGCTAATTCTACTTATTTCTTTATGTTTGTAATAGCGCTCATAGCATTTATTGTAGTGTGGTTTGTACCCAAAAATAAAAAAGTAAGTAATTAATGCATGAGTTGCCAAAATAGAAAGTACCGTTCTAAATTTTTAGAGAGGTGCTTTTTTCTAAATAAAAAACACCTCTAAGTGGCATCTTAGAAGTGTTTGGGATATCAATTTATAATAATAGAAAAAATGCTCAATCCATTGATAAAAATGTGAGCATGTGTTAGATTTATATAGATATGCACTTTCGTATTTAAAAGTGTATAATATCTCTATTTTAATTATAGAGCATTTTTTTTCATAAGTCAACCCATATACTTTAATTTTAAGGAGTGAATGCGATGAAGTCGGAGTTTCAGCAAGAGCAACAACGTTTGGACATTGTTATGGAGACTATTTCAGAGCAACTGAGTAAGTTGGAGAAAGAAACTTTACAGCGTAAGAATGAAGTAGTAAATATTCGCAAACATTTTTGGGACGAAATTAAGGTCAATATGGATACCTTTGATGATTACCTTGAGACGATTATCGGCTTAAGACAAGAAACGCAAGCACTGTCTGTCAGTCAAAGCACACACAAACATGCTTCTAAAAGATTGTCTACACTGCGTCGGATGCAGAAAGTGCCTTACTTCGGTCGAATTGATTTTTTAGAAGAAGGTATGTCGGTGAAAGAACAAGTCTATATTGGTATTTCATCGCTTATGGATAAAAGCGGGGAGGATTTCCTTATTTACGATTGGAGATCACCTATTTCGAGTGTTTACTATGATTACATGCCAGGCCCTGCCCAGTACACGACACCGGAAGGCATTATTTACGGGGAATTAGAGAAAAAGTGGCAATATCTAATTCGTGAAGGGGTACTTCAATCCATGTTTGATACAAGTTTGACAATTGGAGATGAAATTTTACAGCAAGTGCTAGGGCAAGGTACAAACAAGCATATGCAAAGTATAGTAGCAACGATTCAACAGGAGCAAAACCGCATTATCCGCCATGATCAAGGCAGGTTGCTTATTGTACATGGAGCAGCTGGCAGTGGGAAAACTTCAGCAGCTTTACAACGCATTGCTTATTTGCTTTATAAATACCGCGACAGACTGAATGCCGATCAAATTATATTATTTTCACCTAATGCTATGTTTAACAGCTATGTCTCTAATGTATTGCCTGAACTGGGCGAAGAAAATATGCAGCAAGTAACGTTTCAGGAGTACCTACATCACCGACTAAGTAAAGAGTTCGAGGTTGAAAATCCGTATGAACAATTGGAATATGTCTTAACTGAAGCCCATACGCCTGCTCATAGTATAAGAGTAACGAACATCCGCTTCAAAGCATCTACGCGCTTTTTTGAAGTTATTAAAGCATACAGAAAGTCGCTGGAGTTTAACGGTATGATATTCAAAGACATTCACTTCAGAGGACAACCGATACTTACCGCACAACAAATTGGTGAACAATTTTATCGTAACGACACGTCACTTAATTTCCATAATCGACTGGAAAAATTAACAGAATGGATTTTAAAGAAAGTGAAAGAAACCGAAAAAGTTGAATGGAAAAAGGAGTGGGTGCAAGAAGAAATTGAATTGCTTAGTAATCAAGAATACCATAAGGCACGCGTTTATTTAGCTAAAAAGCAAGGCTTTGCCAGAGAGACGATAGCCGATTATGAGATGGAGCCTCATAAACTTGCGCGATTGATTGTATCTAAGAAGCTGAAGACATTGCGGAAACGAATTCGTGCGTTACAATTTATCGACATTAAGGAAATCTACAAGCAGTTGTTTATTGAACCTGAGCAAATAAAACAGTGGGTAGATGGTGAAACACCAGTAGAGTGGGAGGCTATTTGCCAAGCAACGCGAGAGATGTTAGATGAAGATAAATTATATTACGAAGATGCCACTCCTTTTTTATTGATGAAAGAATTGATTCAAGGTTTTCAAACGAATAGCGCAATCAAGCATATTCTTGTGGATGAGGCGCAGGACTATTCGCCATTTCAATTCGAGTTTTTAAAACGCTTATTTCCTTTTGCGAGGATGACGGTGCTAGGTGATTTTAATCAGGCTATCTTTGCACATGCTAGCGAAATAATTGATTTTAATATGCTGAGTAGCCTATATGGGCCCGATGAAACAGAAGTTATTACGATGACGCGTAGTTATCGCTCGACAAAACCGATTATCGAGTTTACACGTAAACTAGTGCCGAATGGCGAACGCATTATGCCGTTTGAACGAGATGGCGCATTACCTGTGCTAACGCAATTATCGGATCGTGCAGCTTTACATCTTGCTATTACAACGAAAGTCGAAGCTTTGCGACAAGACGGCTATAACAGTATTGCCATTATCTGCAAAACTGCTGAGGAAAGCAAACATGCATTTGAAGCTTTGTCCGATATTGAGGATGTGAAGCTTATAAAATATGGCTCACCGGAGTACGAACAAGGTGTCGTCATTATTCCATCTTATTTATCCAAAGGAATCGAATTTGAAGCGGTTATCATTTACGATGCATCTGAGCACATATATGGTGATGACAGTTTACGTAGAGTTTTCTACACTGCCTGCACGAGAGCTATGCATTATTTGCAACTATATAGCGTAGGGGAACCGAGCCCACTTTTACGCAATGCTATACAGGAAAATTGAAGTGCCAGTCACTCAAACAATTTGCCTTGCAAGACGCACAGGATGTAAGCCGCAACAATTGTAAGTTGCGGCTTACGTTGTGCCTGCGGAAAGTGCGTGGATTTTTATGGAATAGGGGATTTCATCATTATTCAATTTGCTGTGTAATAGCTTAACACCAAACAATTATTTCATGCGGTGTCGTTTGGGCGGGAATGCTTCTTGTCGTAGGGCCATAGACAACAATAAGGGTGCGATTTGCAGGGCTTTTTGAAAAAGGTTGCCCATTTTTAAGTAAAATGGGCGTGTAGGGAGCAACATTTAATTGTAATTGCCCATCACTACTCAACAATTGCGAATTAAAAAAGTCGACTTTTACATTTTGATAGCTGTTTTCTTTGGCAACGATTAGTGCTTGGTATTGTGGAGGATAAATCATTGGGGCAGGTGCATTCCCATCATAATACCCAACAATGCGATCCCCACGGCTCACAACTTCTTGATTTACAAAGTAAGTAGAAGGTGAAATAACAAAATTAACGATGCCACCAGCACCGTCTTCTACAGTCATTAAAGTATAACAACCTTCACTTCCCCCATTCTGTCCGACAGCAAAATCATTTATTTGTGAAACGATTCCTTGAAAAAATTTAAAATTGACCATAGCCATTCCTTTCTTAAAAAAGTGTAAGCAATTACTGAAGACAACTTCACGCCCTGCATTCAATTCAACATCCCTTCGTACAGGGTCATTGTAATCTATGTAACAAGCCTATTTGGGGTGACTAAAAATATGTAGCTTTATTTTTAATACAAAGCAATAATATATTTTTTACTTAAATCACTATATACTTATCTAGAACTAAAACGTAATTTTTCTAAGGAGGGGAGCCTTTTGAATTGGATTTCTAAAAATAAGAAACCCTTTTTAGCATTCATCGTTATTCTTATTATTATTGCGGGTCTGCTCGATATTAAATATGAAGGACTATTCTTTCAAATGTTACCTAAAACTGTTCAAGACTTTTTAGCTAACTTGTTGTAAATACAAGTTTGATTAAACGTCTAGACAAGCAAAAGTACAGACTGTGCTTTTTTGCATAAATGAATTCGTGTATAAATAAAAGTCCATCAGACTGGCCAAACTTTAAGATGAAAAGTAATCGCGTAGTTCGATTCCTTTTCAATAAAAATCAATGGAGGATGGCTATGTCAAATATAAACACAAATCGTAACAATGCAAAAGCTAAGGACAAGTTTAGTGCGAAAAAACAAGAAGTTAATCAAAATGGTAAAAAGCTCTATCAAGGAGAGTTTGGCTCTGAATTTGATTTTGATGGGGCTGTAGCACAAGCAAATAACTTTCCTGAAGCACAAGGGAAAAATGCCGCTCGACAACCCGTAAGCGAGCGGACTGCATGGCACTAGTTTGTATTTGACAACTATTCAATACATTGAGTTAAAGGACTAAGGCGTCAATGCCTTAGTCCTTTTTAAAAGAATGCGTTCATGATTTTATTGTTGATGGAATTTTAATAGAGATGGTTGTTCCTATGCCGATACTCGAATCAATCGTTATGCCATAGTCAGGGCCATAATAGAGTTTAATGCGCTGATCAACATTTTTAATGCCAACGCCTCCTAGTTTTGTGCGCTTTTCAGTTGGCTCCTTGTTTAATTGATTAACGTCGAAGCCTTGTCCGTTGTCTTGGACACTAAGTTCTACATCACTACCAGTGAGTTTTGCACTAATATGAATATGACCAATATGAGAAGAACTTCGAATTCCATGATATAAAGCATTTTCTACGATGGGCTGTAAAAGAATTTTAGGCATTTGTACATTGCGTATGGCTGGTTCACAGACAATCGTGTAATTTAACTTCTCCCCATACCGTTCTTTTTGAATAAATAAATATTGACGAACATGATCTAATTCATTTTCTACAGTTGTCAGTTCATTTCCACCACTTAGTGAAAGTCGGAAAAATTGAGCGAGTGCTTTTGTCATTTCTATCACTTTCTCACTATCATTAAACTCAGCCATCCACACAATTGTATCTAATGTATTGTATAAGAAATGCGGATTAATTTGACTGTGGAGCGCACTAATTTCTGTCGCTCTTAAGTGCTTTTCTTTTTCAGTAATTTCTTGCATTAATTTTTCAATTTGGACAATCATACTATTGAAATGTTTTGCTAAACTTTGTGCCTCATAGCATCCTTTGGCATCAATAGGCACCTCTTTTAAGCCATATTCGATAGTTTGCATAGCTTTTTCTAAACGTTGGAATGGTTTCGTAATCCGCCCAGCGAATAATGCAACACTAACAGCAGCAATAATAAAGAGAACAGTTCCTACTAACAGAAAGATTTCGAGCAATTGCCTTTTAATCATTAACAATCCATCTTGCGAAGAGACACCAACAAACGTCCAGTCTGCATTCATTAACTTATAGGTGTGCGTTAACGTATTTTTTTCTTTATCATAGCCTGCTTGATTGGCGATTATTTGCTGTAATTGTTGTTGTTTCATGGAGTCTGCAAAATACGCTGTATCCCTGTGATAAACGACTTCGCCTTGATCATTGATAATGAAAGAAAAGCCATTCTTCCCTAAATCTAAATTAGCTAAAAAGTCCTCAATCACTTTATACTGGATATCGATAAGCAATACGCCAATATTTTGACCTTCATTATTTTTTATTTCGCGACTAATTGAAATAACCCAGTTGTCTTTATCCATTGAAAAGTGCTGCATCCGTGCAGAGGTTAAAACGGGTTTGCTACCGTTATTAACAGCCGCCATATACCATTGTTCCTTCATCATATTGCTCGACATACTCATAATTAAACCTTTTTCATTGGAAAGTACTTGCCCATCTTTGCTCACAATAACGACCGATTGAATAAATGGATCGGTTGTCATCGTTGTCCGAATCATCGACAGTAAATTTTGCTTCATAGAGGGATCACGCTCTGTAGTTGAAAAATAGGATACAAGCTGAGGGTTTTCAGCAAGTAAAGCAGAGACCGCTTTTAGGCGCTCAATATAAAGGTCAATATACATACCGCTCTTTTCTACTGCTGTTTTCGTACTAGAGGTTGCTTCACTCAATACAACGGAGGAAATACTATAATATAAAATGCCGCCCATTAATAACAAAATAACACCACTTGCTTTTAAATAGTGAAGGGCAATTTGCATGCGTAAAGTTTTCAGCATATTGGACTTCTTCATTACTATTCCCTCATTTTTTCTCTAAACTGATTCGGAGAAACATCAAATTTCCTTTTAAATGTGGCACTGAAATAATTAGGGTCGTCAAAGCCGACAGCTGCTGCTACTTCATATACTTTCATATCTGTGCTAAGTAAAAAAATTTTCGCTCGGTCTAAGCGAGTAGAGAGCATATAATCTTGAAAGTTTTTGCCGTACAGGCTTTTAAACAAGCTACTCAAATAAGAATTACTTAGTGCCAGTTGTTTTGCTAAGTAGCTTAAAGAAAAATTGACATTGGCAATATTGCGGTCAATTTCCTTTTGAATTTTTGCTTTATAACCAGTATCATCATGTACTTTTGTATCGTTTAATATTCCTTCGACAAGCTTCGATATTTCATGCTGGCTTTGTGTTGCTTGCAGTTTTTCAATCAGATTTTTTAATGTTTCTTGAATGTCTTTTTTAGAGACTGGTTTTAGAACATAGTCATCAATGCCAGCCTTTAATGCTGTTACAGCATAATCAAAATAGTCATAGCCTGTAATAATAGCAATTTTGACATCTGGTTTTAGTGCCTTTGCCGCAGTGGCAAAATCAAGACCGTTCATTTTCGGCATATTGATGTCAGCTAGTATAAGGTCAGGGCTATATTTTTTGAAAATTTCAAGTGCGGTTTCACCATTTGAAGCTTCGAATACCGTTGAAATAGAAAGCTCCTCGAAATTAACAAATGAGCGAATTCCTTTAATGATAATAGCTTCGTCATCGACGACCAATAATGTATACATGACATCACCTCTTTAAAAACATTCATAAAATAGGAGTTATTCCTTCATTGACAACTAAACAAGCATAGATGCAAATGGCACTGCTTATGCGCAAAATCCACTGTACTTTCTGCGGGCACGACGGAAGCCGCAACATTCGTCGCTAACCGCGCGAGCCTGTTGCGGCTTATGTTCTGTACATTGCTAAAAGGAGTCTGCGTAAATTTTAGTGGATCGACATAAATTGTTTCAGAATTGTTTGAGTGACTGGCACCGTCATTATTTTGTGAGATGTACTAAGTATCCGTAACCTGCTGCTTCCATTTCGGCTTGTGGAATGAACTTAATGGCAGCACTATTGATGCAATAACGTAAGCCGCCACGATCTTTAGGCCCGTCATTAAATACATGCCCTAAGTGGCTATCACCACTGCGACTTCTCACTTCAGTTCTAATCATATTATAACTTGTATCTTCATATTCAAGCACTACTGCTGGGTCAATTGGTTTTGTAAAGCTTGGCCAACCGCACATCGAATCATATTTGTCCGCTGATGAAAAAAGGGGCTCCCCCGTAACAATATCAACATAAATGCCTGGATCATAATTATCCCAGTATTCATTGGAGTAAGCCATTTCTGTACCATTGCCTTGTGTTACTCGATATTGTTCTTTTGTTAATATTTTTTTAATTTCATCGTCGCTTGGCTTTGGATATCGTGCAGGATCAATGAGTGATGGTATTTCTTGATTTTCCAAAGAATCAAACTTTACATGACAATAGCCATCTGGATTTTTTTCAAGATAATCTTGGTGGTACTCTTCTGCAATTGTAAAGTTAACAAGTGGTTCCACCTCGGTAACAATAGGCTTATCATAGCGTTCTTGTTCTTTTGCTATTACTTTGTCAATAATCGCTTTATCGGCTTCATCTTTATAATAAATACCTGTACGATATTGGGTACCACGGTCATTTCCTTGCTGATTGAGTAAAGTTGGGTCAATTATTTGAAAGAAATGTGCTAATAGTTTTTCTAAATTAACACGTTCAGGGTCATAGCGCACATGAACTGTTTCTGCATGGCCAGTATTTTTCCAAATGACGTCTTCGTAGGTTGGGTTTTCTGTGTTGCCATTTGCATAACCAGATACGGCATCATAGACACCATAAACACGCGCCATATAATGTTCTACACCCCAGAAGCAACCACCTGCAAGCCAAATATCTTTTAAATTATTTGTATCAAAACTGACATTGACGTTAGGGTTTGGTGGATATTTAGATTGTGCTTGTGCTGTACTTGCATTACTTGCTAACAGAGAAGTGTCCGCTGAACATGCAGATAAAAGTAGTAAGATACTTACTAATACGCCAAATAATTTTATCTTCATTAGAGATTCCTCCCTTTATTATTGGATACTTTTAAATTTCTCAATAATTTGTGGATTGCCTACATGGCCGGGGAGCGTTTGAATTAGTTTGCCATCAGATCCAATATAGGAAGACGTTGGATATGCTCGCACATTGTATTGTTTTGCAATGGCGCCATCTTCATCTAATAGCACTTTAATATTTGAAGTGTTTTCAACCCCATTAAACCATTTAATAAATGCATCACTGTCTTTTTCATTATTAAAGTTCGGCGAAACGATGCTTAAGACAACAAAATCCTGTTCCTCACCAGCCAGTGTATTTAGTTCTTCTAAGCCAGCTAAACAAATAGAGCACCAAGAAGCCCAAAACTTTACGTACACTTTTTTACCCTTGTAGTCAGCAAGATTATAACGATCCCCTTTAACATCAACTAAGTTAAAGGAGGGAGCCACAATGCCCTCGTTACTAGCCGCTGCAGTAGTAGTAGCTGTATTTTTGGAATCTGCAGAACATGCCCCTAAAAAAAGGACTGCTACGAACAAAATAACAAGATGTTTTAAATGATTCATACTAAATCTCCTTTCTATTGTGGAATGAATGTTAATAATAGGTTTAAATTATTTGTCATTAAAACAATTCCCATGAAAATAATCATGACACCACCGACAATTTTAATTTTCTTTGTATGCTTATTGATTTTTGTAACATGACGTAAAAGGAAATCGGAAAAAAGTGCAAGAACTAAAAAGGGAATTAGTAATCCAAGTGCATAGAAAAACATCATCAGCGCCCCATAAGTAGCTTGCCCCTCACTTGCTGATAAGCCTAACACTGCTCCTAAAATTGGTCCGATACAAGGTGTCCAACCCATACTAAATGTTAGACCCAAAAGATAGGTGCCGAGTAAGTCACGTTTATTACTCCGTGTTAGTTGCACTTTTGTTTCTTTATGAAGCACGGCTAATTTAATGAAGCCAATTTGATGTAGACCGAGCAAAACGACTACTGCCCCACAGACGACGATAAACCAGTCTGTATTAATGACCGAACCAAGAAAACCGGCGCCAAATCCTAAAATTACAAAGCTTGTTGAAAGACCGACAACAAAAATAATCGTTTTAAATAGTAAATGTGTATTTACATGCCATTTACCGATAGAGAAGCCATGTTGCATAGCAGTTCCACTTTCATTGGTTGACAAAACTGAAAAATAAACCGGTAGTAAAGGGACAATGCAGGGGGAGAGGAAAGAAAGAATTCCCGCAATAAAAACCGTACTGAATAAAAGCTGTCCGTCCATGATCGAAGCACCACCTTTCTTGTATAGTTTTATAGTAAGAAAAGTGAATGCAAAGCAACATAGAATGATTTTATGAAACTCTTAGAAATCATCTTGTAAAAACATTAAGTGTGTAAAGTTAGTGAATTTTGTGCGTTTAGGGTAAGAAGGTATTAAACGAATACACTATTATTTTTCAAGTTTTTGGTAAGATAAGGTAGGGGGAGGGGTTGCTATGAAGATTTTTCGAAGCTATGGCTTATTATTAGGGGGATTTGGCTTTTCTTATTTAGGAAATTGGATTTATCTCGTTGCTTTAAACTTAATGGTTTGGCATTTAACGTATTCAGCAACAGCAGTAGCAGGTATCTTTATTGTTGGTCCGATTGCCCGCATCCTTACAAATTTTGTGGCAGGTTCCATTATTGATCGGTCAAATAAAAGAAACATTATGATTGCGATGGATGTTTTACGTGGACTAATTGTTTTCTTAATGCCCTTTATGACATCCATCTGGCTTGTCTACGGCTTATTATTTTTAGCGAATGTCGCTAGTAGTTTCTTTGGACCAAGCAGTACATATTATATTGCCAAATACGTGCACGATGCAGATAAGCAACGTTTTAATGCCCTGTTAGGCACATTCAATTCAGGTTCTTTTATGTTAGGCCCGGCCATCGCGGGTGTGCTTATTGCCTCTTTTAATATTAATATTGCGATGTGGGTAAACAGTGTGACATTTTTTGTTTGTGCATGGGTGATTGCCCGTTTACCGAACTTAGAGGAGGAAGTGAAAGAGAAGCGGGGAGTTCTTACAATTCGAGTAATGATAGCGGACTTTAAAATCGTTTGGACTTTTATACAACAACAAAGGCAATTTTTAAAATTTTTTATTGCCTATCAAATTGCACTCATGGTTGCTTTTGCATTAGACTCGCAAGAAATGACGTTTATCAAAAAAGTTTTATCAGCTTCTGATAGTTTGTATGGTGTACTTGTCAGTGTTGCAGGGGGAGGGGCTATTGTTGGTGGTTTATTGGCAATGGCTTTAGTACAGAAATTTCCAATCACTACCTATATAGGAGTTGGACTAACATGTACGATGTTATCCTATACCTTATTCTATGCGTCCAGCAATATTTGGTTTGCAACAGGTTGCTTTATCACGTTAGGTGTTTTTATGGCATTTAGCAATACGGGATATGATACGGTCTACCAAAAAAACATTCCACCACATTTAATGGGACGATTCGGTAGCGCTGTCAGCCTTGTTCAAAGTGTTATTCAAATAGTACTTACATTTAGTTTAGGCGTAATGGCAGATTGGTTTTCTCTACAGCTTGTAGCTGTTATTTTTGGTGCAATTGGTCTGGTATTTGCCATATACATGGCTATCCATATTGCAACAAATAAGCAGGCACTGCAAATCAAAAAAACAAATTGACTATATTTATTATAGACTGCGAAATAACGGTAGGACCCATCAACTATAGTGAAAGGTCCTTCTTTGTCATAGCGGTTATGGAATTGGCGTTGACACATTGCCCATTAAAGCAAAAGCATTTAATGACATCGTTCCTGGGGCATCAGTCATATTATAGCCAACTGGATCATTCGGAAAAACGACGTCATAAATATTTGGTGGTACTACTAATCCCCAAGGTAAGGCCACATTAAATATATTGTTATAGACTTGTATTTGGCCATTGGCTGGAATGGATGTTGGAAGCCCGAGTGTATAAGTATAGTCTACATAAACAGAAAGGTTACTTGATACAGAAAATGGATCTGGACTTTCAATAGGTGGATTAGGATTTGTGATTTGATTGTTTTCAATCAATATTGGTGCAATCGTTGAAAAATTGTACGGCTGTGTAGGAGGAATAAACGTAATGGTCGGCCCTGGTCGGTCTTGTTGGTCAATAACATTGTTTGAAACATGAATAGAAACAGTGTCGTTAGCTGCAAGGTTAAATAATACAAAGTGTGAAAAACGGGTCACAGTATTATTTAATATAATAAATGAAGCGTTAATAAAAGTGTCTGTAGGTGTATCTACTTGGAAAATAATAGCGTTTCTGCTATCGGGTCCACCTGAAAATGTGTTGCCGGAAATATTCATTGTTCCTGTCCCGCTTCTGAGCTCTATGGCATGTCGATTACCAGTATGAATAAATGTTGAATTGAGGATGGCTATATTGGAGGCATTGATAATTGCAAGACGCTTTGGTCCTCCTTCTATAATAAGATTATTTAACGTTATATTATCATATAAAGTGTTGCCAGGAGCATGGTCAATTCTCAATAATGACACATCATCTGCATTTGTAATGGTCGGACTGAGAAAATGAAGATTGTTAATTGTCACATTATTTGCGGCAATATTGAGATTTGATTGTGCCACCGGTGGATTTGGAAACTCAATCACTGTATTCTGTGCAGAAAGGCCAGAAATTGTTAATGGTTTATTGACAGTGATATCAGCTGTTTCAATAAAATTTCCTGGGAAAACAATAAGACTATCCCCAGCATTGGCCCCATCAATTGCTGGTTGTAAATCGTTATAATAGATTCCCTGATTAATGTTAAGTATACGCCCTGCTGGTGGCGTACAAACAAAATCAGGTGAAAGTGAACGCCCTCCTGCAGGGCAAAATGTGCAGTTCGATGAAGTAAGACTTAATAATAATGTACAACTTTGGTTAGAACAAATGAAAGTCTCCTCACATATGCCCGTACATGTTTTACAAATGTAATCTCCAATACTAATACCATTACAATTTCCCGCCACATACATTACTTCATATACACAGGAAAAGGGAACATTGATTTGTGGAATGCTAATCGGTGTAATGACCCAATCATATACTTGTGGGACTTTCAAGCAGAGCTTTTCAAACAGTTGTGTTGTTTTTTCTAGATTTGGCTTAAATGGAATGGACGGTTGTTGATCTGGTAAAAAACATTTTGATAGTAATATATCTTTTCGAGGTTTACAAAACTGACTTTCCATTGTGACTACAATGTCATGGATAGACTGAACTGATAAACATAGGTCGATGGCTATTAATAAACCTTGGAACATACCATTTGCATTAACTGCCTGAGAGGAACAGTGAAAATCAGTCAGTCTACAGGTTATTTGCGTCCCCTCGGGTGCACATAATAAAATTTGTTTTGTTACAGAAAAAGGTTCTATATGTCTAAGGCCATTATCGAGCACAATCGTTACATAACCAGTGATAAGAATATCTACTCGTTGAAGGTCAATAGTTGTTCCATTTGGCAAGACGGACCATTGTTTAGGACGTGCGTTTGCAGTAGTTAACTCTGTACAGCTTATACTCTTTGGCAAATACGGGTCCAGTTCACGCCCGTTTTCATCTGATAGAAAACAACATAAGACGCTTACCATAATACCCTGTTAACGGATTTAAGCTTGTTTATTTTCATTATAAAATTGCTCCTTTTTCCATTACTCCTATCTCCCATTATTATATGTACGTTGTGGTAAGTTAACAGGTGATTGGCCTAGAAACCAATTTCATTTCCAACAAATGAAAAGAGGTTCAAGTAGTGATATAAAGATGTGAACCTCTTTGCTAAGAGCACGACGCACCATTTTAAAACTTTAGTTTTGAAAAACAAAATGTGATCGAACGTTTGATGTAAAGCGAACAAAAGAACAGCAAGCAAGATATAACGAGTGCAAAAGGGATACTGAAAGCAATCGGAAGTTCAATGCCTTGCCAAATGCTCATTTTGATTTCATCAATGCCTACAGTTCGTAAAATACCAGCAAGTATGGATATTATGGCGCTTACAACCAGTCCTACGTATAGAATGGTTAACACAATAAGGGCTAAGGAACAAAAAAATCCACGAATCATTTTCATCCTTGTTCCCTCCTAATGATGTGATGTACTTTCGCAAGGGGGGAAATGGTATAACTTTCGGTGTAATAAAGTTTCTGTATTGTACAATGGTCCCCAACTTCAATAACAGTACCGTCTACAAACTCTGCAATTGTGTAAGCAAGGTGTAAATTTTTGCCCTTTATCGAATGACAATGCAGTTTTTTACTGAGAAGAGAAAGTGAGAACTTATCTTTTTCTATGATGATGTCATCTGCAACGAGTTGGGTAATGCTACTTGGACCAGATAATTTTAAGTGAAAATGTGATGCCTGTATTTCTTGAGCTTTCACAAAGCCGATTGCCTGAAACTGCTGTGCATGTAAGGATTGTGCAATTGTCAGTTTTCCTGTACTCGTAATAGTCGAAACTTCCCCAGAGCGGATTGTTACATTCCCAGCATTCGTCAACTCTCCTATTTCACAATAATCTTTCATATTACAAGAGCCTGTATTTTTTAAAGTGCGAGCAATAACACGGGAATGAAATACACTATGTCCATGTGTGGATATAATCTTTAAGTTCACTTTTTGATGGACACCAACCGCCCCGCGAATATTCAACTGTTCGCAGTCGGGCATTAAATCATAAATTTTGCCACTAGTAAGCGTAATACAATGCTGTTTTTGTATGCGTTCATTTGTCATGCTAATTATCACCTCTTTTAATTTAATTAATATATATTTTAATAATTAAAACATATATTAATTAAATTATATGCTGCTCTATTTTGTCAAGAACAAAAAACTGCCTAGTCTATAGGTGAAAAATAAATACCGTTATGAGGGCAATAAAAAAAAGGATTTCAATGTTTGAAATCCTTAAAAAATTTTTTGCATTAACTGATTTACATCCGTTAATACATTTGCTATTTCTGTTAGTTTTTCTTGTGGAAGTTTTAAAAATATTTCTTGTACTTTTTGTTCTCCTTCTGTCGTTAACTTCATATTTACGACACGTCGATCTTCACTTTCTCTAACGCGTTGAACAAAATTAAGCTTCTCCAATTTATCGCACATGGATGTAACAGCCCCGGGGGTTACACTAAAGAAATCAGCAATTTCTGTTGCCTTCATACCACCGTTGATTTTTAGCTGAAGAAGAAGGATAAGCTGGTTTTGAGATAATGTTTCGCCTTCTGACAGCAGATTCACAAACATCATAGATTTTTGCTGTATTTCAAGCATTTCGCGCATGATGCTTTCAACTTCGTGCATTGGATTATTTTTTGACATATGATCACAGCCCACTAAAATATTTACTTATTAAATTATATAGTAAATATATAATTTATGTGAAGTGAACCATTAATTATTTCCAGGTAACCTTGAAGCGAATATAGGTTTCTTCAGTAGGTATTGAACTAACGTGATGAGCCCTATTATTAAAAGCGATACAGGTATTATAAATAACAAATGTCCTATTCCAGGAGCAAATAAAGTTACAGTAGATAATGGACCAAATAATTGTGGGAAAGCAATTAAAACAAATGAAGGTAGTAGCAAGTTAAAGACCGGTAGTGAGAACCACTGAAACGCCAGCTGAAAAGTTGTTACTTTAGGTTTTTTACGGTTAAACAATCGATAAATAGACCGAACAATAAGCGCAATAATGATCGCTAATAGTAAATCGAATAGTATATATTTTAGAAAGGGCTTACTATTCGATAATGAGGGTTGTTCTTGATGGACAAGTTGATGAAGGCCATTTACGATGGCATCATATTCATTTAAATTAAAATAATCCATTGCATTGATTTGGAGACTAATACCGTATTCCTTGTCCAATAACACTTTTGAATAGGTGTTTTCTGTCCAGCCATTATGGGAGATAATCGCATTTTTTACTTCCCAACCCATGGCATAATAAGTACTATCCCCGATAAATGCAAAAGGGTGGTGTAATTTGTTCATTGCGTTTGGTGATAGTATGTTTTTCCCGTTAAAGTGGCCATTATTCAATTGCGCTATCATGTAATTTGCCATATCCTCTGCACTAGAAAGAAGATATCCTGAAGAAACAGTGCCACGATGGATTAACTGTTTTGTAGGCATCTTAAATCCAAATACAGTTTGATAACCCGTAGCGCTAGTATTGTTGCGATCATCTTTTGGATCTGCATAACTATTATGCATTGCCAGCGGCTTAAAAATATGTTCCTCTACATATTCTTTATAGGATGTATTTGTAACTTCCTCTATGACTGCACCTAATAAGTTATAATTCAAATTTGAATATTCATATTGGCTACCTACAGGTGATGCCAACTTTATAGTGGCTAAGGTTTTTACATGTTCTTGTAATGTTTGATCACCGTCGGATATTGCTACTTGGCCATCATAAGTAGAGAGACCGCTTGTATGGTTTAACAAGTGTAGAATGGTTATTTTTTTAGCTTCTTCTTTATTAGCAAGTTGAAACGTTGGTAGTATGGAGGACACTGTATCATCTAAATGGAGTTTCCCTTGTTCTACAAGCTGCATGATGGCAAGAGCAGTAAACGATTTACTAACGGAGCCGATGACGATAGGTGTTTGTGGTGTCATTTTTGTCCCATCTGGTTTTGAAACACCAAAACCTTGCAAATATTCAACTTGGTGTTCCTTAACGATAGCGAGTGAAGCCCCTGGGATGTGCAATCGGTCAATTTCTTTTGTCATAAATGCGTCAATAGCAGAAATATCTAAGGTTTTATCTTTATCCATGACAGGATCGCTAGTGGCAAATACAACACCATTGACAGTGAATAGTATGAGCAGGAAGATGACGATAATTTTCCCAATAGCTGATTGTTGTTTATACATAAAGTATGATTCCTTTAGCTGTATTGTAGTCGTTTAAAAATCTTTGGTCATGGTAGAACTTTGATAAAGTCTTCTTTTATAAACATAAAAATACATACTTAATGGCCACCAAAGTACTAAGAATATTGGGTAGATCGCCCAAATTACGCTTGGTGAAGAAACAATGTTGACGATAATAAAAAAGATACTGATGTGTAAGCTAGCATAAACCGAGAAGGCAACGAACGTTCTTTTTTGGGCATGATATAGAGCTAATGGCCACCATATCACTAAAAATGCAGGGTAAATCGCCCAAGGATATTGTGGGGACATGATGAAATTGATGAATGAATAATAGAAGATGGTGCTTGCACAGCCAATCAGTGCAATATTCAATGATTTCGCTTTTTCCTCTAAATACATAAGAATGGGCCACCATACTATCGGATAAATAGCATAGATAAACCATAAATGCTGCGGTGAATACAATAGATTTTCAATAATGAGAAAAGCAATAACCATGGCGCTACAAATGACGGCGTATTGTTTATATAGTTTTTTGGACATGAAATATAAAGTGATTGGCCATAGCAACAGCAATATACAAGGGTAAATAAACCATATTGTTTGAGGAGTTGTTGTATAATTGACAATTCCTAAAAATAGCATAGTCATCAAACTGCCAACAACCGAAAAACTAATAAAATGTTTCATATTTACTCACTCCATTTCTTACGTGACCAGACGAAGTACATCGAAAGGGGCCACCATAGTATTGCGAAAATTGGATAAATCGCCCAAATTGTATTGGGTGTGTAATAAAGATTGATAAAAATAAAGAACGCTGCTATTAATCCACTTCCCCATAGCGAAAATTCTAAATTTAACTTAGCCATACTTTTCTTTTCAGGCTCTTTTACACCCAATTCCTTTTTTAAATCTTCAATATCGCCAAATTCAACGATTGCTTTATTGATGGCATCCTCTTCTTCCTTCCCTTGCTCCATTAAATAAAATACTTTTTCTTCAAGGTTTTCGATGATTTCCTGTTTCACCATTTCTGTTTCAGTATTGCGTGGCATGTCTTTAAATAGCTCATCAATATGATGTTTAATTTTTTTCATTCTAAGCCCTCCATAAATAAGTCGATAATTTCCTTCACTTCTGCCCATTCTTTTACAAGCTCGCTTAAATAAGCCTTGCCTAATGAGGTAATGCGATAATATTTTCTTTTGCCTCCGTGCGATACATCGCCATAATAGGCTTCAATTACTTCTTTTTTTTCTAAACGTTGAAATACGGCGTATAGAGTTGCTTCTTTAATTTGAAAACGATTTTTTGTCCGGTTGCTTATTTCTTGGGAAATTTCGTAACCATAGCGATCCTTCTCTAAAATTAGCCGCAAAATAATTGAATCCAAGTGTCCACGGATAATGTCACTTCGAACCATACGTCACCTACTTAAAATTATTGCTCTATCTGATGGAGTAATATTAGCAAAGATTACTCTATCTGTCAAAGTAATAATTGGTACTTTATAGAAAAAGTTAAAAAATAAAAGCCGACCAAGTAGGACAAGTATCCTGAATGGTCGGCTTCGTTAAGTTTAAAAAGTAAAATTGGTTGTTATAAATACAATCCAGCTAAAAAAATACCTAACGCTTCTTGGTATATAGTATCGAACTGGCTAATTGGCAGCGGGTTTGTACCGCTACCTAGCTCTACTGTGAAGCCTGGTCTGCGCCAATCTTGAATAAACCAATCTTTATAACCAGCATAGCTATTTGCAGATTGAATGGGCTCATAACCACTTACTCTGCTAAATTCTTCTACCATTGTTTGTGATTCAGGTGGTTCAAGATTTTCAAATCCCCAATAAATGACCCTGCCTTGCGTATGAAATGCTAAAACCCAAGCAAAATGGCTGTTCCTTGTTAAATCAGCCATAGCAATAGCTTCTGGCTGGGTCAACGGAGCTTCCCCTCCATAATCACGTGGTCCTGGTGTTTGTGGATTGCGAGCATTTTCAAGCTCCCACTTTGCAGGAAATTGGTCGTTTAAATCAACACCATTAATGTTCGCCTTCCATCCAGAAAAGTTTTGACTGTTATGATTCCAAGCAATTAGTTTATTTTTTAATGCTTCGTTAGCTGGAGGACCGTTGATAACTAAATTGACGCCATCGGGGTTAACCATCGGAACTAGTGATAGCGTTGTTTGGTTATAAAGTGGTCCCATCGAGAGCCCTCTTATGGTCGTTTGATTTGTTAGTGCGAGTAAATAGTCGTTTAGAAAAGTCATGATGGTCGGTGTAGTAATCCATTCATTTGCATGAAAGGAACCGTTATAATGTATGCGTTTTGAGCCGTTTCCAATTAAAATCTCAGGAATTGGTTGTGCTAAAACGGAGTTGCCAATGGATGTGCTTTGAAGAAATGGATAGGCGGTTTGTAGCTTTTTTATATCATTCATCATCATGCTGTAATCATAATTTTGCTGGCCATTTACGAGCCGCCAAGTTAGTCTTTGAGGAACTTGTATTGTCTGCCCAATGTGTAGTCGACTTGGTTGGATTTCTGGATTGACAAGTAAAATGGCATTGAGCGGAAGGTTTTTGTTTTGGGCGATTTGCCACAAAGAGTCGCCTTGGGTAATGGTATAACTAGTTGTTACATAACCAGGTATTTGAATACGTTGTCCTACTTGAAGGTGTTGAGGGTTGATGTTTCGATTGGAGTCCAAGAGTAGTTGAAGGGGTATTTTAAACAAATCGCTGAAATACCACAGTGAATCACCAGGCCTAATCAATATATCCACATTTTTCTCCCCTTATTTCAAAATCATTCAATATAAGATGTATATGAAATTATAAGATGCTTATTAACAAAATCACGAAACAATACAAAAGACTTTCTTGAATTTGTCGACAAAAGAATGAATATAAATAGATATGTATAAATAGACAAATTTTCATTATTTTTTGGGGGTATTTTTGAAATGATAAGATTAAATGGCTTTGAAGCGGGAAATAAGTAGGGAGAAAGAAATGCCTAAATTTATAAATATGCAATTTTAGTAAAATGGATAAAAGGTGAAGTGCATCTGTAATTTTTAATTCCATCATTATACTGTTAATATGTTAGTAGGACAGGTAAAGGTAGGGAATACAATGGATAAAAAAATGAAAATGGGTATTCGGACTAAGATTACCCTCGGTTATGTAGTTATTATTCTTTGTTTACTTGCGTCAGTGATTATATTAAACAATCAAATTACTTCCCTACAAAAGGAAAGGAATTTTATTATTAAATATGATTCTCAAGTACAAACACTTACAAATCGTATTGAAAAATATATTTTAGATATGGAAACGAGCCAACGAGGCTATATTATTACGGGTGATTCGAGCTATTTAGAGCCATACGAAAATGCCGAAGAAAATTGGAAGATTGACTATGATGAACTCTATCAGTTATTAGAAAATAGGGGCAATCAGCAAAAGAAGTTAGAAACTATTAAGGCTACGATAGAACATTGGATTGCGACATCTGGTGAACCGACAATACATTTAAAAAAAGAAAAGAATACGGTAGCGGGACTGACCCCGATATATAAGACAGTAATCAAAAAAGCATTACCCAACCAGTTGTCGGTATTGAACCGGCGACTGGTTGTTTAGTTTCGTTTGAATTCGGTTATTGTTATAATAGTTTATATAGTCTTTGACAGTTTGTTCTACGATGGCCGTCGTAGTACTGTTCAAATTGTCTAAGTAGAATGTTTCAGACTTTAACACAGAATGAAACGATTCGATTGGGGCATTATCAGCGGGCGTACCTTTACGGGACATGCTCATGGTAATGCCTTTTGCTTTTACGGCCTGTTGATAATCATACGATGTGTATACCGCCCCTTGGTCACTGTGCAACGTACACCCTTCGGGCAAATGATGAAGTTGAGCTAATGTATCCAGCACAAAATCAGTATCTTGGCAGTCTCCAATCGAATAGGCAATAATTTCACCATTATATAAATCTTGAATACTTGAAAGATACAACTGTTTTTGACCAAATGGCAAGTAAGTAATATCAGTTACGAGCTTCTGTAACGGTGCGGTGGCTTCAAAATCGCGATTTAATAAATTTGCTGCGATTGCATAAGGTTGTCCTGTTCGTTTCCGTTTTTTCACTTTCACGCGACATTGCCAACCATATTTTTGCATGATACGTTGAACCACTTTATGATTGACGCACATTTCTTGACGTAAGAGTGCTGTAATTTTTCTGTAGCCATAGCGAAATTTATTTGCTCGACAGAGTTCACCGATACGTCTCTCTATTGCTTGACGAGACCTTGCATCGGTTGATGCCTGTTTCCAACGATAGTAGGTAGATCGTGCAATCCCAAAGTGTTTACAAATGTCCTTTACAGACATCATGCTTCTTAGTGACGCAACTAACTGTACTGCTACTTCTCCAACCACTTCCTCTCCAACTCTGCGTACTTTTTTAGCACCTCAATTTGTTGCTTTAAATAACGGTTTTCCAATGCTAATTTCGTTTGTTCATTGTCCGGTTCAGGACCCTTATTAAAGATATATTGTTTGCCTACAGGTTGTTTCAAACGATTGACTTCACCATTTCTATACCAACGCACCCATGTTTCGACCTGTGTTTTATGGCGTATATTTAATTCCAATAGAATCTGTTTGACAGGTACACCCGCTAATCGCATCTTAATCGCTTTCATTTTTACTTCATAGGGATAACTCACTCTTGTTCCCATAGAAAAAACACCTCCAAATTGAAATTTAAGTATCTATACCCGAATTTCAATCGAAGATGCTTTTTTTATTTGTCTATACCTATTGGGGTCAGTTCCTAGCATTGCAAGAATTTTTTAAAGTAGATGTTGGACGCAAAGATATGGACACGATGCGAAAGCAATTTGACGCTTTCCGTGCAGATGAGAACGCATTTACGCAAACTAAAGCAAAACAATTAGACAAAACAAATAGTAATTTAACTACGGCATTATTTGGTATCTTAGTGCTTGTATCTTTTATTGCGATTGTTATAGCTAGTGGGATTTCACGTTCAATCGTCAAAACAATAACAGAGGTCACACAAACAATTAAAGAAATTGCCGCTTCAAAAGGTAATCATCGAACAAGGATTCACGTTAAAACGAATGATGAAATTAATGCGCTGGCAGATGCGACAAATGAGTTGTTAGATACACTTGAGCGAAGAGAATGGCTGCAAGCTAATATCGCTGAAATCGTTACAAAATATCAAGGTATTTCTGCTATCACGAAATTGGCTGAAACTTTTCTTTCAGAAATGGCGCAAAAAACACAATCATCCTTCGGTGCATTTTATGTGCGAGAAATGCACAATAACGAAGTCTGCTTTGTGAAGAAAGCGTCCTTTGCTGACATGGGAGACAAGGTTGGTATTGACCAATTTAAAATTGGACAAGGTTTAATTGGTCAATGTGCGCTTGAAAAACGGGTTTTCATTAATCACGATGTTTCGCAAGATTATCGTTTAATCGGAACAGGTTTAGGTGAAGCACCACCAAAGAGTATTTTTATTTTCCCCATTATATTCGAAGATGAGGTTATAGCTGTCGTAGAACTTGCGACGATGAAGAGTTATACAGCGTTACAGCAGGAATTGGTGAACCAAGTAATCGAAACATTTGGATTAACGGTCAATAGCATTTTAGGACGTATGGAAATTGTACGACTCTTAAATGAATCAAGAGCCATGACAGAGGAATTACAAGTACAATCGGAAGAGCTACAAACGCAATCGGAAGAGTTACAAATGCAAACAGAAGAGCTCACGATGATTAATGAACAGCTTGAGGAAAGAACAAAAGAAGCTGAAATGAAAACGAAAGAATTAGAGAGCGCCAAAAAAGATTTAGAAGATAGTGCGGAGCAACTTGTATTAAATTCTAATTACAAATCTCAGTTTTTAGCCAACATGTCCCACGAATTACGGACACCATTAAATAGCATTTTAATTTTGTCTGAAATGTTATCAGAGAATGGCAACGATAATTTAACGGAAGAAGAGATGGAATTTGCAAGAGTCATTCATTCTTCTGGTGAGGATCTACTTGCATTAATCAATGATATTTTAGATATATCAAAGGTTGAGGCTGGTAAAATTGAAATTATTTTTGATGAAGTAAATATGAGTGAATTGCCAATGCAAATAGAGCAAATCTTTGCGCCAGTAGCTAAGAAAAAGAATTTAGAATTGCATATTTCGAAAGCACCAAACGTAGTCGATATTTTCTATACAGACGAAAAGAGATTCCAACAAATTTTAAAAAATTTATTATCAAATGCATTGAAATTTACGGAACAGGGTTATGTACATTTAAATATTAAGCAGCTTGATCATCAACAACTAACATCTAATATGCAAGAAGTAAGCACAGAATGGCTTGAAATTACGGTATCTGATACGGGAATAGGTATTCCAAAGGACAAGCATCAGCTAATCTTTGAATCCTTCCAACAAGCAGATGGGGCTACTGTACGTAAATATGGTGGAACAGGTCTTGGTTTATCCATTTGTAAGGAATTTGCAAAATTACTTGGAGGTTGGGTTGCATTACAAAGTGAAGAAGGGAAAGGCAGTAGCTTTACGCTCACTATTCCAAGTTTACCTAACGGCTTAAATACGACAGCCATAGATTCCGCTTATGTTGAAGTGGTCGCTACACTAGAAGCAGATGACATTGTTGAAGAAGTGGAAGAGCAAGTAGAGGAAAGCTATCAGGTTTCTCCACAAGAAGTAGAAGTTTTCCAAGGGAAAAATATTTTAATCGTAGATGATGATAATCGCAATATCTATGCATTGAAAGCAGCGCTTGAAAAAAGAGGCATGAATATTCTCGTTGCAAAAGATGGATTAGAATGTTTAGAGATTATGGAGACGAATAATAAAATAGATCTTATTCTGATGGATATTATGATGCCGAATATGGATGGATATGAAACAATGTCTATTATTCGTACGAAAATGAAGCTTACTGATTTGCCAATTATCGCTTTAACAGCAAAAGCAATGAGTACAGATCGTGATAAATCTCTAGAAGCAGGTGCATCTGATTATATTAGTAAGCCGTTAAATCTAGATCAATTAGTATCGGTCTTACGCGTATGGCTAGTTTCTAAAGGGAGTTAAAAAATAAGCATGGATAATCAATTCCAAAATTTTGAGCTAAAGCAACAAATGAATAAGCATGCGGATATGGAAATTGAGTTACTACTCGAAGCTATCTATCGTTTATCCGGTTTTGATTTTCGACAATATAATCGCTCATCTATTTCTCGTCGCATTTATAATCGGATGAGGGTGAGTAATATACCGACTATTTCCCGGGTACAAGAAAAAGCGATACATGAAGAAAGTTTTTTGGAACAGCTCTTGAATGATTTTTCTATCAATGTCACAGAAATGTTTCGTAATCCTAGCTTTTTTAAAGCGTTCCGTAAAGAAGTTGTGCCCTATTTAAGACAGTACCCAGAAATTCGTATATGGCATGCAGGATGTGCTACAGGCGAAGAGGTGTACTCAATGGCTATATTATTACAGGAAGAAGGACTAATAGATAGGTCTGTGATTTACGCTACGGATATGAATGAGCATGTGTTAGAAAAGGCAAAAAAGGGCGCCTTCTCAATAAAAAAAATGCAAGCATATACAACGAATTATATGCTTGCGGGGGGGAATCATGCTTTTTCGGAATACTATAAAACTGACTATCAATACGCCTATTTCCATCCGGAACTTTTAAAAAATATTATTTTTGCACAGCATAATTTAGTAACAGATCAATCCTTTAATGAATTTCATGTGATTGTCTGCCGCAATGTTTTAATTTATTTTTCTCCTGCTCTACAAAGCCAAGTACATCATTTATTTTACGATAGTCTAAGCCGAGATGGCTTTTTATGTTTAGGTGATAAAGAAACGCTACGTTGTGACGGGATCATTTCAAAATATAAAGAAACTGTTGCCATTGAAAAAATTTATCAAAAAAAATAGAAGGTAGTCATAGAAAAAATCCGCTATACATTCTGTTGCAGACATTGCGTTTACGCTTGGCAGCAGCAGAAATGTATGCGGATTTTTGAAATTATTGACTCCTAAATTTACATTGCTTGTGCTTGAATCATTAATACACACATATCGTCCGGTTGGTTTTTTTGCTTTTCTTTAGGTAGTAAATTATCAATCAGACATTGTGTATAATTCCATTTGTTTGAGGTTAGTTTTTGTAAAAGTTTTTCAGATTCTATTTCGCATGGTCCCATCGCCTCTAAAACCCCATCTGTATATAAAACAATTTGAACATCCTTTTGATATTGTATTGTTTGTTTTTGTACCTTTATTTCTTCAAAAAAGCCGACAGCACAGCTTCCTTGGTTTAAAGGAACTAGTGTAGTTTCATCAACAAGTGCGTATCCAGCAGGATGGCCCGCGTTAACGTATTCAATTGTTTTTTGTTCCGTATCAATCACTATGTAAATAGCTGTAAAGTAATGAATATTTTCTTCCTTTGCATTTTGCAGAAGCGTCATATAACGATTTAGTTCCTTAATAACGAGCTCGGGTTCCACCAACTGTTTGACAGCTTCCCTTAGTACAGAAGAGATAAACATACAAACGAGCGCTGCTGGTATACCGTGACCCATCATATCGAGTAAAATAACCGCGTAACGGTGATCGTTAATTTTATACCAATAGTACATATCCCCTGCTAAATTTGAAGAGGGGAGGTAGGATACCTCGATTTGAATATGATCTTCAGTTAAAGGTGCACTTAGTAAACTGCGTTGTACACGTGTGGCTAAATCTAATTCATACTTGATTTTCATTTCTTGTTTCATATGCCAATCTAATTCAGCCTTTAATCTTAGAGCAACACGAATTCTTGCAAGAAGTTCCGTCTTATTGATGGGCTTTGTAATATAATCGACCCCTCCAATATCGAGTGCTTCCGCAAGCTTGTTTTTATCTTCTAATGCTGTAACGAAAATAATTTGAATATCTTTGAATTTTTCATTTTGTTTTATCCGTTTGCAAGCTTCAATACCATCTATTTCAGGCATCATAATGTCTAATAAAATCAGCTCGACAGAAGTACCTGCGGGATTTTTTGCATCTAACTGAAGATAGTCGAAAAGCTCATAAGCTGATGAAAGAGATACACAGTTATCATAACCTGCATTTTTTAAAATTTTTTCGATTACGAATAGATTGACTGAATTGTCATCTACAAGAAGAATTGTCATAGTTTTTTCCCCTTATTCTGCTTGAACCATTGATGAAGTGCAGATTATAAATTGTATTAAAAATACTCTTAACATCATTATTATACAAAATATTAGAGAATAACGGTATTTTAATGAATTTAAGGTATATTTTACTAGGAAATAAGTTTGTTTTTTATTGCTAAACCTCTGTTAACTATAGGTGAAAGTCACAACGAGTAGTGAAAAAATATGAAAAAAAATCAATATTAATTTATTACCCTTTCTGTTTGGTGATTTAAACTATTTTTCATAAAGAATTTTAGCGCTTTTTAGCCTTTTTAAAGCCACTATAAATATCAAATACACTTGCTAGAATCGTCAGAGTAATTACGACAAGTAGTATGCGATCTAGCGTAAACAAAATCTTTGTAGAAGTGGTTTCCATAATAGCCGCCATATAGGGTATTGCCGCACTATGAATAATATCAGGCTGATTTGCCATGACAATCAACACAATTGTACCCATACATTGAAGAACGGCACTTATAATGGCAATCGGCATGGTCCATTGTCTAACCTTCCATTTATATATGGTTAAAGCCATACTTAAAACGATGCAAAATAAAATAATCGGTCTATAAGACAAGAGGGTATCTTGGTTGAAAATAGGCATAACAAATTTTAAGCCACTTCTTTCATCCGAAGAGTAAATTCCAATCAGATGAGCGGCATTCAAATAAACAAACGTAAAAATGGCTATTCCTAATATGCTAAAGATAATATCAGTAAGCGGTATATAATTGTCTTTGTCGATAATTTTTGTTTTCTTTAAATCTTCCGGTGTCCATTCTTTGTTGCTTTTCATAAAGAATAGTAGATTTTTCGTGTTACCATAGCGTTCCGTTATGATAAAGGCAATGGTAATCCAAAACAGTACTTGTAAGACTACTTCGATCATAGTGGCAATCGTTATAGATATGGCTTGAATAATAGCAGACAACAGCAATCCATCCGCTGGGAAGGAAAAAATACTTTTTACAAGAAGTACAATTATTGTAATAAGGATTGCCCAAGGAAGCACTACTTTGATTGTCTGCATGTAAGTGCTGTACAGTTCAGGACCAATTAAATATTTCGGTTCCTGTTGATAGCTCGCAGCAAGTATTGCTGGGTCTCCAAGTTTTAAAAGAGCTTCTTTTACCTCTAATTCTGAAAAATCCTCGGGTAACATATCTTCAATTGTAGATTTTAATTCAACTCCAATCGCGTCCCTTTTCTTTTTAGGAATCCTTCGAATCACTTCATAAATATAGGCATCAATCAAATCCAACTTTGTCATCCTCCTTATAGTAATGTATATAGCTCTAACAACGTTGTTAGAAGCAAAAGAAATAGCGTTTCAACACATCATATTTGAGGCAACTACTACGCTCTCTGTTTTGCATTTCCCAGCGAACATGTTGATATTGGGGGAAGCTAACAGCCCCGTGCCTTCGAAGGCACATTTTTATCGACACACATTTTTTAGCTTCTCTACAGTTATCATACAGTAATGAATAGTGTGTGGTAATATATGTTATTAATAGGGGCGGGAATTAATGTGAAAGCAAATGGCATTAAGCCAAATATTTTTATAATAATAGGAGGGTGTATATGCGAATTGTAAAGAAAATTCAAGAAGAAGAAGAAGTTTTAAAATATGTAGATATTGTTATTGGTGCTTATCCGGGAGTCGTGCAAACTTCTCCACAAACAAAGGAGCGATTAGTATCCATTTTTAAGCATAACATGAGCAATGAACCCACTATAAATTATTATGGACTATGGGAAAACCACAATTTATTGGGTGGTATGCGTATCCATGATTTTAAAATGAACTTATTTTCGAATATCATTCCAATTGGTGGTGTTGGTCAAGTTGCAGTAGACTTACTGCATAAAAAAGAGCGAGTTGCTAAAGAACTAATCGATCATTTCTTTCAAATTTTTTTAGAGAAGGATGTGCACATCGTTGCCTTATATCCATTTAGACCGGATTTTTATAAAAAAATGGGCTTTGGCTATGGACCGAAAATGTACCAATATTCAGTCCAACCATCAAGCTTTCCGAAAGGGTCCACCAAACAGCATCTTAAATATTTACATCAACAGGATCAGCAATTGTTGGAAGAATGTTATAACAGAATAGCACTGAAAAAGCATGGTATGTTTTTAAAAACAAAAAATGAGTTGGATAGCATTTTTCAAAGTTCGCAAAACTATATTATTGCAGTCGACAAAGGTGACCATATAGAAGGCTATATCGTATTTTCATTTAAAAAGCAAAGTGAGTCGAATTTTTTGCTGAATAATATGGTTATAAAAGAATTTTTATATGAAACACCCGAGGCTTTACTGGAGCTTAGTACGTTTTTAAATAGTCAGGCAGATCAAGTAAATCGAATTGAATGGCATACACAGGATGACAATATTCATTTCTTTTTAGGGGATGTCCGTAATGAATCCAATCATTTAATTCCGAGTGTATACCATGCCAATGCTATTGTAGGGATTGGTTTAATGTATCGGATAATCAATGTAAGAGGTTTCTTTCAGGAACTCAAGCGACATCATTTTAATAATAGCAATATAACGTTTAAGCTTACTGTTTATGATTCGTTGTTAGAAGAAAATAATAAGCCTCTTATAATAAGAGCGGTAGATGGCGCTCTGGAGATGTTAGAAAACGCACACTATGATGTAGAAATGACAATTGATATTGCGGAGCTTTCTTCGCTAGTGATGGGTGTGGTGACGGTTCAAGAATTATTTATGCTCGGCATGCTAAAGATTAGTGATGAACAGTTTTTACAGGAATTGCACAAGTTCTTCTTTGTTTTGAATAAACCAACGTGTGTAACAGCATTCTAATAGAAGAAAGACGTTAAAATTTTTTCGTGTTAATCCTTTTTCATTAGGATGGATGAACGGACGGGTCTTTCTAAAGGTGTAATATTAATAATAAAATAGCTAATAATTAATATTAAAATAATAAGGGCATAGATTAATGTGTTAATGGCATGATCGTGTTCGACAATGATTAAGCGAATCATCGCTGTAATCCCTATATAGATAAAGTATCGTAGCGGGAAATGGTAATCCTCTTTAAAGTACTTAATAATCATTGTAATAAATTCAAAATACAAAAAGAAAATAAGAATATTTGCTAGGAAAAGTTTGTAGTCACTAGTACCGCCTTTTAATAAGATGTTTAGAAACTCAATGAGCTCTTTCATAAGCAGGAAGGACAGTATAAGTGCTAATAATACAAGGCAGACGTTGAGAAATAATTGTAAAGATTTTGGGACAGCTTTTACAAGTTGTTGATACGTATTATGCTTGTGATTCATGTAATTCCTCCATCTTCTTATTTAAACATAATATTTATCTTATAGAATATGAATAAAACGTCGAAAAGAGAATAGCAATTTCACAAAAATTTGAGTTATTTGGTGTATTTTCTTACTTTTATTGAATATAACATGATAACGTAAACAGAAGATGCGTAATACTGTAAATAACTGTATAGTATTGTAAAAGAAAGTTTTTAAAAAATTTAGGCTGTATGATAAAATAGAGTTGCATGAATATAAAATAAAAGGGGTTTTTTTAAATGGCAAAATCAGCAAAATCTGATGCAAAAATTACACCAGAGCGTTTAGAAGAGGCGTTAAATGTTCGTGACCGTCTTATTATTGAGTTATTAGTTCAAGTTCTTGACGAGAAATTAGTCATTGAACGTCCTGTATTACGTGAGCGTTTAGGTAACCTTGTAGACCTTTCTGATCATGATGCAGAATTACAAGAAACTTTACATGCTGTAATCAACAAGCTGTAATATCTAATCTTTAAAGGCGATTAGTAAAGCATAAAGATGTACTTCAAACAGGCAAGCTCCTTTGGGGGCTTGTTTCTTTGTCTATGGGATATTTCAAGTGCATTGTGTAGAGTTATCAACTTTCGCCATAATCGTATGAAAAGTGAAAAGTACCCTATAAGATAGATTGTTGTCTATCCTATAGGGTACTTTACGTTAAGCTAATAGTGCTTAGTAAACTTTATCGCCATTAAAAATTGAATTTTTTACAATAACGTAATCTACGTTGCGAATAGCCTCTAGCTTCGTGCCACCAGCATAAGAAATAGATGATTGAAGGTCTTGTTGCATTTCAATTAACGTATCTTTTAGGCTACCTTTATGTTCTACAAACATTTTTTTACCTTCGACATTTTTCTTCTCACCTTTTTGGAATTCTGATGCAGAGCCGAAGTATTCTTTTACTAATTTGCCATCGATTTCAATCGTTTCACCTGGCGATTCCTCGTGGCCTGCAAATAAAGAACCAATCATGACCATTGAAGCACCGAAACGTACAGATTTCGCAATATCACCATTTGTGCGGATACCACCATCCGCAATAATTGGTTTCGTTGCAGCTTTTGCACACCAACGTAGTGCTGCTAATTGCCAACCACCTGTGCCAAAACCAGTTTTAATTTTTGTAATACATACTTTACCTGGCCCAATACCAACTTTTGTAGCATCTGCACCAGCGTTTTCAAGCTCACGTACCGCTTCAGGTGTACCAACATTACCAGCAATAACAAAGCTATTTGGTAAATGTTGTTTAATATGTTGAATCATACGAATGACAGCGTTTGAATGACCATGTGCAATATCAATTGTAATAAATTCCGGAACTAAGCCAGCACTTGCTAATTCTTCTACAAATGTATATTCCTCATCTTTTACACCGACACTAATGGAAGCAATTAAGCCACGGCTTTGCATATCTTTAATAAAGCTAATACGCGTTTCAGGGTTGAAACGGTGCATAATATAAAAGTAACCGTTTTCAGCAAGCTTAGCGGCAATACTTTCATCAATAATAGTCTGCATATTTGCAGGGACTACAGGTAATTTAAATTTGTGTCCGCCTAATGTAACAGATGTATCACATTCTGATCGACTGTTTACAATACATTTTGCGGGAATTAGTTGAATATCTTCATAATCAAATACGTTATCCATTATATACACTCCTAAAATACGAATATTTTTCGATGTTTATTTTAAATTGTTCGCCATTTGGTAATTTACATGATTTTCAATGAAAAGTCAAAGATTTTATCAAAATAAATAAAAAATAGACAGTT
This sequence comes from Lysinibacillus sphaericus, assembly GCF_002982115.1. GTDB lineage: Bacteria > Bacillota > Bacilli > Bacillales_A > Planococcaceae > Lysinibacillus > Lysinibacillus sphaericus. The sequence goes on from NZ_CP019980.1 coordinate 159,060, forward strand.
GGAGACAAGAAAGGTACTAAAACATAGAAAAGCATATCCTTTTTTGACAGTATAATATGAATGTTAGAAGTAAAACTATGGAGGATTTCCTAATGGTAAGACTAGCTTATCGTTCGCTATCTAAGTACAATAGAGTTGTTTCATAAATGACAGAGGAGTGGTGAGCATGGCAGTAGAGGTGTATTTAATTTTCAATGGCAATTGTCGAGAGGCTGTAACATTTTATGAGCAAGTTTTTAATACGGACAAGGCTGAAATTATGACATTTGGAGATTCACCAAGTGATCCAAGCTATCCATTACCAGAGGAAGCGAAAAATCTCGTTATGCATACACGCTTATCCATTTTAGGCAGTACGGTAATGTTTTCGGATACATTCCCAGGTTCACCGTTTACCATTGGTAACAATGTCACATTAGCTGTTGTAACAGATGATGAAGCGCAGTTACGACAAGCGTTTGAAAAACTGAAAGAGGGTGGCAAAGTGACGATGGAACTTCAAGAAACATTTTGGAGTAAATGTTACGGTTCACTTACAGATAAGTTTGGTATCGAGTGGCAGTTTAGCCATGAGGAAAAAGCTAGATAGGAAAATTGAAATAGGCTGGGACAAAAGAGAAAAAGTGTTAGATTGAACCTAATCAATCTAACACTTTTTTGCTATGTCGTTGTTGTCCGCTACGACGATGCTTTCCGCTCAGCACCGTAAGCCGCAACCCTTGCTAACGCGCGGAATGCCCGCGTCTTACATTGTGTGCTGTTCCAGCCGGAGTCACCGTCTCCGCTTGAACACTTCTCTTTATTGCAAAGCAAGAAGAGCCATAAATAGCAAAAATTTATGAACATCTTTTCTCTGTTCCTTAAATTTTTTAGTTATGTCCCAGCCTCTTAATATTTAAAACGACCTACAAAGCTTTGTAACTCGTCCGCCATATCGAGTAAAGCTTTAGCTGCGGATGTCATCTCCTGCATAGAGGACAATGTTTGTTCAGTTGAAGCGGCAACTTCTTCAGAGGCTGCTGCATTCATTTTTGCATGATCAGTTAGCTCGATTGCCGTTGCAGTAACTTCTTCCACTACAGCTGATATTTCTTGAGCAGATGCAGAGATACCTTCCATTTTCGGTGCAATATTACGTAAACTTTCAGTAATGCTCGCGAATTTTTTACTTGTATCTTCTGATAGCTGTAAACCTTCATGTACATCAGAAGAAGCTTTGATCATCGTTTCCACCGATTTAGCCGTATCTTGTTGAATCCCTGTAATAAGCGAAGAAATTTGCTCAGCAGATTGATGTGATTGCTCGGCTAATTTTCTTACTTCATCAGCTACGACAGCAAATCCTTTACCGTGCTCGCCTGCTCTAGCAGCCTCAATCGCAGCATTTAATGCTAGTAAATTTGTTTGGTCGGAAATCGCACTAATAATTTCTAATATTGAACCAATTTCTTTTGTCCGATCATAAAGCGACTTAATCATTCTGTCTGATTGTGTCACGGATTCATTAATTGATACCATTTGATTTACAGTGCGTTCAACGGATTGACCACCTTCCTCGGCTTGCACAATCGCGTGGTTAGAAAGGTCTGTCACTTGCATTGCGCTATCTGCTACTTCAACGATTCCTTGTGCAATTTCTTCGATAGAGATAGCATTTTGGTCGATACCTGTTGTCTGTCTTTCTGCACTAATCGCTACTTGTTGCATCGCTTGTGAAACCTGCTCAGAAGAAGCAATATTTTGCTCTGCGTGGGCAGATAATCCTTGTGCGGATTCTTGTACATGTTGGACGCTGCGGTCAACATTGCGAATCAGGTTTTTCAAGTTCACCTTCATTGAAATAAATGCTTCACTAAGTAAGCCAATTTCATCCTTAGAGTGAATTTCGATAAATTCCGTTAAATCGCCTTCACTAATTTTTAAAGCACTATGTTTTAGTCGATTAATTGGATTTACGACAGAACGAATCATAATCAGCATAAACATTACACCCACAACAATGGACACCGCAATAATGATTAAGTTCATATTAAACGTTGTAGCGGCCGCCTTTGTCGCTTCAGCTGTGAACATTGTACCAACAAGTTTCCAACCCGTTAGTTCATTTGTGATAAATTGTAGCTGTCGATCAGCTTCTAAAATTGTGCCACTATCCTGTTCATAAATTTTAGCGATATAACTTTCAGTAGCCTTGGAACCACTTTCTTTATCACGTTGAGAAATATATAGTTTGTTGTTATCTAATAGTGAGGCAAAGCCTGTTTTTCCAATACGAATATCATTCGTAAGGGCACTTAATGTAGATATATTGAGATCTAATCCGATGACTCCAGAATTATCTGGCAATGCTTGTGTAATTGTAATAACCATGTCACCAGAAGCTTGTGAAATATAGGGTTCTGTAATCGTTACCTGCCCTTTGTTGTTTACTGCTTGTGTATACCAAGGTCTTGTTCGTGGGTCAAAGTCACTTTGATATTGCTGAGCGGGCTCATCGAGAATTTTGCCCTCACTTGTCCCAAAATAGACAAGTTCAATCTCTGGATGCATATTTACGTATTCTTTAAATAGTGACTTAAGCTCCGGCACTTTACTTTCTTGTAAGTAAGATTGATTAAGTTTCTTAGTAAAATATTGAATGTCCTCAATCTTTGGCTTAATTGTACTAGTAATATTCGTATTAAGCATACGAATACTTTCGTTTGTACTTGCTTGTTGTTCCTTAGAAATTTGCTTCTCTGCACTTTGATAAGAAATGATACCGATTAATAAAGTTGGGATGAGAAGCATTGCTAAGAATGAAAAAATGAGCTTTTTCCGTAAACTTAGTTTTGTCAATTGTATTATCCTCACTAAAAATGTTTTATTGTTATTGTTCTATACTTTTCCCCAAGAAGGTAAATAATAGACGACTAGCTAATTTTAACAAATATACAATAAAAGTTAAGCCCTTATCGGTTTTTATTTTTAGATAATTGATCGTATCGAAAAAATATCTCAAAACTTGAAAAACATTCTTTGTTGATAGACATAGAAATGTTCTAATTGATGTATACTATTGCTCAGAAGAGGAGGGAATTTGTAATGATTCAACAAATTGGACAAGTAATGTTATATGTAAATGATCAAGATGCAGCTGTCGCGTTTTGGACTGAAAAAATAGGATTTGTAGTAGTAGCTGATAATAAGGAAGCAGGGATGCGTTGGATTGAAATTGCTCCTACAAAGGATGCCCAAACGTCATTCGTACTGCACAATAAAGAAGTAATTGCAAAAATGCAACCGGAATTAAATTTAGGGACACCTTCTATTATGTTTTACGCTGATAACATAACTGACATGTATCAAGATTTCCAAACGAAAGGAATTAAAGTAGGGGATTTAGTCATGATGCCAATCGGTAGAGTTTTTAACTTTGCGGATCCTGAAAACAATTACTTCGCTTTAGTGGAAAAATAAAAAAAGGGGGGCTTTAAACCCCTCATTACTAAAAATCCGTAGGGCTGTCTACGGATTTTTTTATATAAACACCAAAGTAGTTCTATTTCCAGAGGGCTACCTGTCTTAATGAGCGTTTATGTTAAATCCTCACCATAAATGGCTACAGATTGTCGATCAACGACAAACTCCCGACCATTCCATTTTAAAATGTTTTCAACATATCCTAACCCATCCGCATGATATCTGCCCGCAATTTCTTGATAAGCTAATATTTCATATGTGCCATCACGATCAAAATCAACAGGGTATAATCCACTGATAGGGTCAACCCAACCTTCAATCGGTTGCTTTAATGTGCCATCTTGATTATAAATTTCCGCTAAGTACTCGGGTCCTTTATATTGTAAATCCAGAATATATTGCTTTTTAGGATTAAAACTCCGCACGGATGCTTTATAGTTATTTAAGTAGTTGACTGAGTAAGTTAGTTTATTATTAAATGACTCGGTATCAAATATTGAACGTACTTTGCCGTTTATAGATGAAAAAATTTCACCGTTAATAATTCCTCCACTACCACCAGTATCAGAAATCACCATAATATCTTCTATATGATCTCCAGTAAAATCTCCGAGAAAAATGGTAGGACTATAGCCAACGTTTTCTTTCAGCCCGATTTGTTCGAATTGCCGTGTCTGCCCGTAAAAGATGACAAGTGTAATGTTTTTCCAGAGCGGGCTATCGGGTGTTTTAGTACCCATTAAAAATACAGTTTCAAAAAAACCATCACCGTTAATATCTCCAAATTTTGTTTGAATAATTTGAGGAGCCATTTGGGTCATGCTGATAGTACTTGGAGATGGATTTAAATTATTGTTCATTTATACACCTCTTTCTTAGTGTTAGCATATGTTTTGAATACAGCTTGGTGCATAAAATAAGTTGTGAAATAAAAGAGGGGAATAAATCCTATAATACTTACTAAAAAACTTGTGATTAGCCCATTGACAATTAACCATGTTGAAAGTATCATAATGTCAATGAATCAGAAAATTCAGTACCACAAGTTATCTCACTACTTAATGTAGGTAGAGATTTTTTTTAAACCGTTAATTCTTAGTAAATATATATGTTTTATATAATTTGGGAAGAAGGAGATTTTTGTGAAAGAGTTATTTATTAAAACGGAGCGTCAGCGTTACTGGCTAGAGCAGTTGGCTTCAATTGCAGAGCCAATCAAATCGGAGGCTGTAGAAGTCGACGAACAGTCCCGGTTTCCATTTGAGGCATATAAGCTACTATTACAAATCGGCTATCCAAAACTAACTTTACCGAAACAATATGGAGGAGAAGGATTATCTGTTTACGATATGATTCTCGTTCAAGAAACATTAGCTAGTTACGATGAAAACGCCTCTCTTTCACTCGGATGGACATTAGGTGTTGTTGGCGAAATATATGACAAAAAGCTATGGGCTGAGGATTTACTCCAAAAATTCGCACAGAAAGTACAACAAGGTGCCATTATCAATCGAGCCGTCAGTGAATTAGCAACTGGTAGTCCAACGCGAGGTGGCCGTCCAGGAACAAATGCCGTATCGACAGCGGATGGCTGGTTATTAAATGGCCGTAAAATATTTACGACTGCATCGCCCGTACTCGATTATTTCTTAACGTCTGCTTGGATTGAAGAAAAAGGGCAAATTGGCTTTTTCCTCATTCATAAAGATGTAGCAGGGCTATCAATTGAAGAAAATTGGCAAATGTCAGCGATGCGTGGCACAAGCAGTCATGATTTAGTATTACAGAACGTAGTGGTTCCTACTAATCATTTAGTAGAATTGCCGAGTCATCCAAGTGGTGGCAAGATTAATGGCTGGATTTTGCACATCCCTGCAACTTACTTAGGGATTGCACAGGCAGCGAGAGACTATGCGTTACATTTCGCTAATCATCATCAACCAAACAGTTTAAATGCCCCGATTAGCACATTACCAAATGTACAGCAGTTATTAGGAGACATTGAATTAAAGCTACATCAGGCACGTTTTGTCCTTTATGGCGTGGCAGAGGCTTATGATGATCCAACAAGACGACATACTTTAACGAATGAAATGGCGGTTGCCAAGCATACGGTGACGAATATTGCGATTGATGTCGTGGATAAGGCGATGCGCGTTGTTGGAGCAAAAAGTTTACAGCTTACGAACCCGTTACAACGCTATTATCGTAATGTTCGTGCAGGATTACATAATCCACCAATGGATGATATGACGATACTAAAATTAGCGACAGCTGCCATTGAGCAACAAAAATTATCTGAACAGTAATCATATAATCACTTGAGATGAAGGAGAAATGACATATGTTTAAACAAAAGAAAAAATTATTTCAAATTGCAGCAGTCGGGTTGGCCTCTCTTGCTATTTTAGCAGGATGCAGTTCGGGCGAAGCTTCTAAAAATGAAACAGAAGATGGGGTTAAAGTACGTACTGTGAAGGTAGCATACGATCAAGCATCTAAACCGATTAGCTATATTGACGATAAAGGTAATCCAACAGGCTACGACGTGGAAGTAATGAAGCTAGTAGATGAACTATTACCTGAATATAAGTTCGAATATGTTGGAACTACAAGTGATGATTTATTAATCGGTGTAGAGCAAGGAAAGTACCAAGTCGGTGTGAAAAATGCATTCTTCACGCAGGAACGTACAGAGAAATTCATTTTCCCTAAAGAATTTTTAGGATTAAGTAGTGCAGGTTTAGTGCTACGCAAAGAAGATGAAGGGATTAAAACATTAGCGGATTTTGCGTCAAAAGGATATTCATTAGCGCCGATTGCTGCTAACAATGCCCAGTATACAATTATCGATGAGTACAACAAAGCAAATCCTAACAACAAAGTAAAATTACAAGCAGGTGATGCCTTTACTGTCGATGTTGTGCAATGGGTAAATGAAGGGCGCGTTGATGGTGGTGTCATGATTGAAGGTCCATTTAAGCAGCAAGTATTAGCGGACGATGGCGCTTATCATAATTTGAAGGATGAGGTTGTTTATAACGAATTTGCAGTGATTAAAACATGGCCACTGTTCAATAAAAAAGAACAAGAATTTGCGGATGCTTATGATAAAGCGATTGCCCAAATTAAAGAACAAAAGAAAACAAGTGAATTAAGTAAAGAGTTTTATGGCCGTGATTTATTTGAAGTGTTAGAAAACGTAAATCGATAATTTTTAAAAGGCTGCCTGAGTCAAGTTACTCAGCAGTCTTTCTTAATAAACGGAGAGCGAAGGCGTTGAAATTTAGCTGCCTTTAGTGAAGACATTGATAAAGTTGGTGAGGAAATGGAGAAGTATTTTGATGCATCGTACATTTGGAACGCTATTCCCTTATTATTGCCGTTTTTAAAAGTAACCTTTTTAGTTGCAGGGTCTTCCATTGTACTAGGTATATTCTTCGGCTTATTATTAGCCGCTGCAAAGTTAAGTTCAATGAAGGTATTACAAAAAATGGCGAATTTATATACAACTATTATGCGTTGTACGCCATCCATTGTTCTATTATTCCTTGTTTATTATGGGGTACCTGCATTAGCAGAAAACATCGGTTTAAATCTTCATGCGATAGAGACAGCCTTCTTCGTCGTCGTGACATTTACATTGCAGTTTGCTGCAATTATGTCTGAGGTGATTAGGTCTTCCTATTTGGCGATTAATAAGGGACAGTTTGAAGCTGCTGTTAGTGTAGGGTTAACACCGTTCCAAGCTTATCGCCGCATTGTTTTCCCTCAAGCGCTTGTAATCGCATTACCAAACTTCGGAAATGCCATGATTGCGTTATTACAAGAAGGAGCATTGGCATACACAATTGGGCTAATTGATATTGTTGGTAAGGCTAATTTAATTATTGCAAGTAATATTAATGCGCATGCATTAGAAATCTATATCGCACTTGCGATTGTTTATTGGGTACTATCGATTGTGATTGAAAAATTCTTTGCTATGTTAGAAAAGTTTTTTGGCAAGGGAAAAAGAACGTTAGAAACAACGTAAGGGGGCGTAATGATGAACTACCAATTTTTAGTTGAAACCTTTTTTGTAGCATTATCGGGTGTACCGATCGCACTCCTTGTAACGGTTGTTGCATTACTCGTTGCTCTTCCACTTGGCTTTTTATTAGCACTGACACGCATTAATAAAATTCCGGTTATACATCATCTAGCAAAGATTTATGTATCCTTTGTTCGAGGTACGCCCATTATTATTCAGATTTTTATTATTTATAGTAGTATTCCACTCATATTAAAAATGGTTTTTGAAAAATATCATATTACCTATGACATTTATAAAATCAATCCAATTTGGTATGCATTTATCGTGTTTGCTTTTAGTACAACAGCTATTTTAATCGAGGTATTCCGTTCGGCACTTGGTACCATTGAAAAGGGTCAGCTAGAGGCGGCACATGCAGTGGGTTTAACGACATTTCAAGCTTATCGCCGAATTATTATTCCACAAGCATTAGTAGTGGCGATGCCGAATATTTGTACAGCAACAGTAAACCTAATAAAAGCGACGTCATTGGGATATGCGATGTCCTTACCAGAAATTACATTGAAGGCAAAAGTTGCTGCAAATGTGGGCTACAATTATGTGGAAGCATATCTTGATATATTCATCGTGTATTTAATTTTATGCAGTACGGTTGAATACTTGTTTAAGCGATACGAGCAACATTTGAGCAAATACAAAGTGGCAAATGCCTAAGGGGTGAATCTTTATGTTAACAATCAAAAATATTCATAAATCATTTGGCGATAATGAAATTTTAAAAGGTGTAGATTTATCGATTGATAAAGGTGATGTAGTTGTTATTTTAGGCCCGAGTGGCTCAGGTAAAACGACTTTATTGCGTTGCATTAACTTTTTAGAAAAGGCAGACCAAGGGCATGCGACATTCGGTACAATCGATGTGGATTTTCAAAATGTCAAAAAGAAGGACGTCCATGCTATTCGTCAACGTGTAGCGTTTGTATTCCAAAATTATAATCTTTTTACGAATAAAACAGCTTTAGAAAATGTGACAGAAGGACTTGTTATTGGCCGAAAAATAGCAAAGGCTGAAGCGATTGAAATCGGTAAAAAAGCGCTTGATAAAGTAGGGCTGTCAGAAAAATATGATGCTTATCCAAGTCAGTTATCTGGCGGTCAACAGCAGCGTGTTGGTATTGCCCGTGCAGTGGCCTTGAACCCAGATATTATTTTATTTGATGAGCCGACTTCTGCCCTTGACCCAGAACTAGTGGGAGAAGTATTGACGGTTATGAAGAACATTGCGAAAGAGGGCACGACAATGCTTGTTGTAACGCATGAGATGGGCTTTGCAAAGGATGTAGCTAACCGCGTTATTTTTATGGATGGTGGGGTTGTTGTCGAAGAAGGAAGCCCACATGATATATTCGTTAGCCCGAAAGAAGAACGGACGAAAAAGTTTTTAAAGCGTGTGATACCAGAGGATTATACATTTTATATTTAAGGTTTTCATTGGAACTAGTGAAACGTTTTTAGTGGCAGGGATGTAGCTCTAGTTGTTGTAATATCTTTCTTCGGACCGATGATTTACGTTTTTATTTGTCATTGCGTCCTATAGAATTTATACTTTTACTTGAAAAAAAGGTTCAATTCTTGTAGGCATAACAAGGAGTTGAGCAACAGTTTTATTCGGAAAGTTTTTGAGAACTTACAGTAAAAGCTAAATTTTCAAAAAGGGGTTTACAACAATGCCACTTACTTTTGCACATCCCGCTGCCGTATTACCGTTCTCAAGAAAAAGTAAGTATATTCATTTTTCTGCCATGGTTATCGGTAGTATGGCGCCAGACTTTGAGTATTTTCTAAGAGGCCAACCTAAGGGTGAAATAGGTCATACTTTTATGGGGTTTATTACGTTCAATCTACCGTTAGTAGCTTTCATCTACTTTATCTATCATTTCTTTATACACCAAACCTTCGTTCATTATTTGCCTAATATACTACAAGATACTTCTACAAATAGAGTAGATTCCAATAAATTGTTGAAATTAGTCGTGTTTATTTATTCTGCCTTGTTTGGCATGCTTACTCATGTCGTATGGGATTCCTTTACACATATAAATGGTTATATGGTGCTTACTTTCCCTACAATATTTACTAAAATCTATCGTATTTATGGTTTTCATCTACCTTTGTATAAGTTTTTGCAACATGGTAGTACATTACTGGGATTCATTTTGATATTTGGTTATATGTATTTCAGAGCATTATCTCAGAGACATAGAAATGCTACCGTTGGTGTTACACATAAAATTATTTATTGGTCATCCTTATTCGTAATGACATGTTCAGTAGTAATTAGTTGGTATGTCATTGACCATGTTCCATTTTTAAATTATGGCATTCTTGTTGTAAGAATAATCGATTCTTTTTTTATTAGTTTATTCGTCATATCAATCTACTTAAAATATTGGCTAAAAAGGTAAAGTACTGAGATTTATCTTTAAAGAGACTGTTCTGGTAAATGGGACAGTCTTTTTTGTTGCTGAAAGGAGCGTGGGATTTTGGCTATATGAAGGGAGCATCTTTCAATTCTTTATTAAACAGAATTATCAAAAAATATTGACATTTAAGTTTTCTTTTTTTATATTTTTACTAATATATTTCCGTTTATCGGAATTAATTTCCGTATAGTGGAAATGTATATGGTGGATTTTTTGTCTTATGTAGCAAGTTGCTACTTTAAGGTTTTGTACTACGAATGCAAAGGGGAGAGAGGATGGCAAATCTACAAGAGAATCATAATGTTGAAGAGCCGAAAATCAAGGGGATTAATGCGTTTGTTTTAATGTTTATTATTATTTTAGTTATGAGTGTCCTTACGTATATTATTCCAGCTGGTCAGTATGATCGAGTTGAAATAAACGGGCGTATGGTTGTAGACCCTGAATCATTTCACTATATAGATTCGAGTCCAGTCGGTTTCCTTGAAATATTCAATAGTGTCCATTTAGGGATGCTAGAAGGTGCTTCCATTATTTTATTTGTTTTCTTATTTGGGGGAGCGCTTGGTATTATGCAAAAAACGGGAGCGATCGATTCATTTATTAAAGTAATGGCTTCTAAATTTGGTCAGAAGGAGTACGTGTTAATTCCAATTCTGATATTAATCTTTGGTAGTTTAGGAACATTAATCGGTTCAGCAGAGGATACACTTGTGTATATTGCCATCATTATTCCATTAACGATGGCTCTAGGAATGGATGCCATTACAGGCTTTGCAATTGTCATGTTAGGGACATTAGCAACTGGTTTTACATCTGGCATTACCAATCCATTTAACATCGGCGTTGCTCAAACGATAGCTGAATTGCCAATGTATTCAGGTATGTCTTATCGCATTATTGTATTTGTTGTGTTCTATCTTTTAACAGTAATTTATATTATTCGGCATGCAAAAAAAGTGAAAGAAGACCCAGCGAAAGGAATCTACGGAAAGTTTAAGAGAGAAGAAACGGTGGAACTATCTTTAGACTTTAAAATGAGCGGTCGTCATTTATTGGCTTTGCTGGTGTTGTTAGCGAATTTTGTTGCATTAATTGTCGGGGTTATTAAGTTTCAATGGTATATCAGTGAAATTGGTGGCGTATTCTTATTAAGCAGCATTATTATGTCGGTAATTTGTAAAATGAGTCCAAATCAAATGGCTGAAGGCTTTATTTCAGGAGCGCGAGATATGGTGGAGGGTGCTTTAATTATTGGCTTTGCTCAAACAATCCTCGTTATTACGACATCGGGTGGCTTAATTGATACTATTTTACATTTTGTAGCGAATGCAGTCAGTGTACTACCTGCTTCTATTAATGCAGTAGGCATGTTCTTGCTACAACTGTGTTTAAATTTCTTAGTGCCATCAGGTAGTGGACAAGCTGCTTTAACAATGCCCATTATGACACCATTAGCTGATTTAATTGGTGTAACAAGACAGACAGCCGTATTGGCTTTCCAATTTGGAGACGGTATATCGAATATGGTCATTCCTACAAGTGGTGTTTTGTTAGCAGGTTTAGCAATCGCAGGTATTCCATTTTCCAAATGGTTTAAATGGGTTTTCCCATACTTCGTTATTCAAACGACGTTAGCCATTATTTTATTAGTTATTGCGCACGTTATGAATTACGGCCCGTTTTAATTTAGAGAATGATAGGAGGATTTACAAATGATAAAAACAAAAGATTTACATCAACAGGTCATTGCTTGGAGACAGCATTTACATATGTATCCTGAATTATCACATCAAGAGCATCAAACAGCACAGTTTATCTATGAGCAATTAATAACATTCCCACATTTAGAAGTAAAACGGTTAACAGAAACGAGTGTTTATGCATGTTTAAAAGGGACGAAGACGGAGGGGCAGGGTCATACGATTTTATTGCGTGCAGATATTGATGCATTGCCAATTGAAGAAGAGACCGATTTGCCATTTAAATCAAAAAATCCAGGGGTGATGCATGCTTGTGGGCATGATGCACACCCAGCGATGTTATTAGGTGCTGCGAAAGTATTAGCTGAACGGGGTACAGATTTCAATGGTGAAATCCGTTTTATTTTCCAGCATGCTGAGGAGGTAACGCCAGGGGGAGCTGCTCAACTTGTGTCATTAGGTGTTGCGGATAATGTAGATTATGCATTTGCATTACATGTAAGCCCGGATTATCAAGTCGGTCAATTTGCCATGAAGGATGGAAAGTTTACGGCAGCTGCAGATGATTTTGAGATTAAGATTTACGGTCGAGGTGGACATGCTTCGACGCCAGAGGTTGCAATTGATCCGTTATTGATTGGGTCAGAAATGGTTGTGGCATTGCAAACTATTGTGTCGCGTAAAGTACCAAGCATTCATGCTCCGGTTTTAACGGTAGCAAAATTTCATTGTGGTACAGCTTTAAATATTATTGCGGATACGGCAGAGCTTGGTGGTACAATTCGTTCGCTTGATGCGACAGTACGTGTGGAGGCTCGTCACTATTTAGAGAAGATTGTCAATGGTATAGCGTCCATGCATGGGGCTAGAGTAGATATTAAATGGGAACTTGGTTGTCCTTCTGTAACCAATGACAAGGAGCTTACAGCTTTATCGCGTCAAATAGCGGGGGATATTGTAGGGGCAGAAGGTGTACAGGAATTACCTGCACCAATGTTTGGAACAGAAGATTTTGCCGATTTTTCAGAGATTGTTCCTTCTTCAATGCAGTATATAGGGGTGCATAATGAGGATTTTGGTGAAGCCTATCCTTTGCATCACCCTCGCTTTAAAATTGATGAGGATGCCTTGATTTATGGTGTTCGCTATTTTGAAAAAATCGCACGGACATTATGCCCTTAAAACCATCACCAGTGTGGGTGGGTGTTTGAGTGTATTGGTGTAAAGTATCTAGTAGTTAATTGGAGTGATGTATGGAAACGCCCGCAGCGGAAATCAACGGCAGTAACTATCTACATCAATAAACACCCACCTTATGCAGGCGGGTGTTTATCGTTGTTATCGCGTATTATTTTGTATAGTTATCAAAATAACCTTGAATATAAATCATTGGTGTTCCTTTATCGCCTGAGCCTGAAGTTAGGTCAGAAAGAGAACCGATTAAGTCTGTTAATTTACGAGGTGTTGTACCTTGAGCGGCCATTTGACCAGTTAAATCTTCGTCTTTATTTTGAATATATTCAGAGATAGCTGTTTTTAATTCTTCTCCGCGAAGATCAGCAAAATCATTATCTGCTAAGTATTTTAATTTTACTTCATTCGGTGTACCGTCTAAGCCTGCAGTGTAGGCAGGTGAAACAACAGGGTCAGCAAGCTCCCAAATTTTACCCACTGGATCTTTGAATGCACCATCTCCATAAACCATTACCTCTACTGTTTTACCAGTAGCTTCTTTGATTTTTGCTTGGATGCCATCAACGATTGGTTGGCAAGTATGTGGGAATAGTTTTACACTTTCCTCAGTTGCTTTGTTTGAGCCAAGTAGACCGTATTCTGCATTAAAGCCAGAACCATTAATAGATTCAGCTAAAATATTATCTAACGAAAATACCTTTTCAGCACCATTCGTTGTTAAAATACGTTTTGTACGGAAGCGAGTGTGAATATCGCAAGTTAGTACACTTTTTGTATAGGCTAAAATTGTTTTTGGATTGTTTGAGAAGATGACTTCACAAGCTGCACCTTCAGCTTCGATTAATTCTTTGTAGTATTCAATATAATCTACACCTGTAAATGTGTGTTTTTTATAGCCGAAATGCTCGCGGAACTCAGCTTCTGTTAAGGTATCAGTCCAAGGATTAATACCTTTAACATCTAGTTCGTCGATATCAACTAAGTGGTTGCCAACTTCATCCGATGGGTAGCTTAGCATTAAAACGACTTTTTTTACCCCTTTCGCAATACCACGTAAGCAGTTTGCAAAGCGATTACGGCTTAAAATTGGGAAGATCACACCAACTGTATCATCACCAAACTTAGCAGCTACATCCGTTGCAATGTCATCGATTGATGCATAGTTACCTTGTGCACGGGCTACAACAGATTCTGTTACTGTCACAATATCTTGATCCTCAATTGAATAGCCTTCCACTTTAGCAGCGTTTAGTACTGTATCGACAACGATTTGTTCGATGTTATCGCCTTCGTTAATAATCGGACCACGAAGACCTCTTACCACTGTTCCAACTACACGTTCCAAAATAATCTCTCCTTATTAAATAGCTATATGTTAATTTTTAATGAGATGAATAAAACCAATATGATTTTACTATACGCTCAGTTAATGATATAAGTAAAATTAATAGTTTAAATAATAGCTATAAGGAGAGCTTATATGATAGGGAAATTAGATTTATATCGTGTTTTTAGTGTCGTTGCAAAAAATAGTAGCTTTTCTAGGGCGGCTAAAGATTTATTTATGACACAACCCGCCGTTAGCCAAGCCATGATGCAGCTCGAAAGGGAGCTAGGCACTAGACTCTTCAACCGAACACCAAAGGGCGTCACATTAACGACAGAAGGAAAGTTGCTATTTGAATATACTAACTCGGCATTAGGTCTTTTAGATGCAGGGGAAGAAAAGCTGCTAGAATTTAAAAATTTAACGACAGGCCAATTGAAAATAGGGGTAGGAGATACAATTTCCCGCTTCTTTTTAATGCCATATCTTGAGTCATTTCATACGATGTATCCAAATATAAAATTGCAAATGTTAAATGGCACTACTTCGGAAATATGTAACTTTATAAAATCGGGTGAGGCTGATGTCGGGCTTTGCAATTTCCCGATAGAAGATGTCAGTTTACAATTAACCGCGTGCACGGAAGTTCAAGATATTTTCGTCTGTGGAGAGAAATATAAAACGCTCAAGTCAAAAAGCTTAAGTTTTGCGGATTTATTAAAGTTCCCCCTTATTTTTCTTGAGAAGAAATCGAACTCGAGAAACTATGTTGAAACTTATTTAATGTCAAAAGGTATTCAAATTGCACCGGAGTTTGAGCTCGGTTCACATGATTTAGTGCTTGAATTCGCACGTAGTAATTTAGGAATCGCGTGTGTAACAAAGGAATTTTCAAAGGATTATTTACAGCGAGGGCTACTTTATGAATTACCACTTGTAGAAAGCATTCCAAATCGTAGTATTGGGATGTGTTATTTAAAAAGTGTTCCATTGTCCCGTGCTGCTACAAAATTTATCGAGATTATTGAACGTAAACAAGCTCGGAAGCAGATAAACCCCCGAACTTTAAAATAAGCTTAGCGACTAGATGATAGCCTGCTAAGCCTTTTTTTATGCTTCGCTTTTCTTTGTAATCAATTCAATCAGTGCATCAACATTTCGTTTGTTTTTCATTGTAGGAGAGTGTAGATAGGAAAATGTCCGGATAAATCGTTGTTCAGCAAGTGGCAAAATAGCAAGATCACCATTTCGAAGGTCGCGCTCAATTACACTGCCAGATAGTAAAGATAGGCCTAGTCCTTCAATCACACTTTCTTTCACACCTTGGTTGCTACTAATGGTTAAGAGTGATTGCACTTGAAGTCCGTTTGTTCTAAATAGATGATCTAAATAATTACGTGTACCTGAACCAACTTCACGTGCAACCCAATTTTGCCGTTGTAATTGTGGGATCGTGATAGCAGATTGTTGAACAAGAGGGTGGTCGTTTGCGCTAACTATAAATAACTCATCTTCCATAAAAGGATGAATAATAAGCTCGTTGTCATGTGCCTGACCTTCAATAAGCCCTATATCTACTTGTAATAGTTTAGTAAATCGAATAATTTCATCGGTATTGCCAATAATAACTTGTAGCTCTAATTGAGGGAATTTGTGCTGAAGTTTCGATAACATGACAGGCAATATATTTTCTCCAATTGTAAAGCTAGCCCCTATTACGAGCGTGCCTTGAATCGAATGATGATAAGCTAATATATCTTCCTTTGCTGCCTCAGCAATAGCCATAATTTGTTTGGCACGCTTATATAAAATCTCACCAGTTGGTGTTATTTGCACAGACTTTGGCGAGCGGATAAATAAAGTAGTTTGCAACGCTTGTTCAAGGTTTTTAATATGCAGACTGACACTAGGTTGGGAAATATGGAGAATTTCTGAGGCCTTCGTAAAGTTATTGACTTCAACTAATGTAACGAACGTTTTTAACGCATCGTATTGCATCGTATCACCCCTTATTATTAGAAAAATTAATAATTGTAATTATATATATGTATTTTACTGATGATTAACTTTTTTATAAAGTATAATCATCAAGAATGAAAGAAGTGGACAGCATGAATCAACAACAGGGGATAAAGAATTTACTAGCGCCACCATTTATGAAGGGGCTTATCTTGACATTAGGTCTTGCCTTAGTGGCTAAGTATATTTCGACATTTCCTTTTTTCTCAATATTGGGCCAGCTTGTAATAGCAATCATACTTGGGATGGTATGGCGAGCAATATTTACTGTACCTGATGTCTGGCAAACAGGTATATCTTTTTCGAGTAAAAAACTATTGCGATTAGGTATTATTTTGCTGGGGATGCGCTTGAATTTAGCTGATATTTATCATGCAGGAGCGAGCGTCTTTTTGATTGCCTTTCTCAATTTAGTATTTGCTCTCTTTGTTGTTTACTGGTTAACGAAGGTATTTCATGTCGATAAAAAGCTCGGCATTTTAACGGCTTGTGGAACAGCTATTTGTGGAGCTGCGGCTGTTGTAGCGATTGCCCCTCAAATTAAGGCGAATGAAAAGGAAACTGCTGTAGGTGCAGCGATTGTCGCCTTGCTTGGCACAGTATTTACACTTATTTATACAGTGGTGTATTCACTTATTGGCTTAACACCGACACAATATGGCATTTTTGCAGGAGGTACATTGCATGAAATAGCTCACGTTATTGCAGCAGCGGCGGCGGGTGGCGATGAGGCTGTAGATATGGCGGTCATTGTAAAATTAACGCGTGTCGCTTTGCTCGTACCAGTAGCGATTGTAATTGGAATTATGTATCAAAGAAGAAACAAAGAACAAGGAAACAAAGCATTTTCGTTATCTATAATCCCTTGGTTTATTCTAGGTTTTTTAGTTATGAGCGCTATTAATTCGTTAGGAATAGTACCACCAGCATTTGCACAAACAGTCGTAAATTGCGCATATATTTTAATTGCTATGGCGATGGCAGGCTTAGGATTGAATGTAGAAATGAAAACATTTAAGCAATTAGGCATTAAAGCCTTTATCGCAGGACTGATTGGTTCGGTATGTTTATCAATAGTCGGTTATTTCTTAGTAGTAGTATTTCAATGACTAAGAATTGTTTGAGAATTGTTTGAGTGCCTGACACCAAGAAAAAACCATGCATATTTTCTAGAAATATGCATGGTTTTTTAGATAGAATCAGAAGATAATTTAAATAGGTTTACAATTTGTTATTAACGTTGTGCTTCGATAGAAGAAGCTAGCTCAGCAACGACAATTTTACTGCCGATAATTGGGCTGTTCTCAGGTTTTGCGCCTTCAGAGCCAGGCTCAGGACGGTGATGCGCCGCCGCAAAAGCATCGCTATTACGCCACGCTTGGAAATGCTCTTTCGATTCCCAGTACATATTAACGCTCATTTCGTCATATGTAGGATCGTCTGTAGAAATTAATACTTCTACTTTGTGAAAACCCTCAAACTGTTGCAGTGGACCTGGCTTCGTAAAGTTTGGAGCCATTTTCGCAGCAAAGCCAGGCTTTACTTGAATACGATTGGTAACAATAATCATACTAATACCCCCTAATCATTTTATTGAAGATAAATTAAAGCAAAATCGAATGAATTATCAATGATTATCATTCGCAATCAATGATAAGTGTCCTAGGAAGTCATTGTCAACAAAATTGCAAAGGAAAACGATATTTCAAATGACGATATTGACTTCTATTCTTTATTATATCTCAACCAGTAGTTGTAGGCATTCTATAACTATCGTTACCATCTTGTTTTCAAATATACATACATAGGGTTCTTTTGTAGCGTGGGCTGACATTTTGTTGACATAAATAGATGCTATTATAAAAAATCAACAAGCAAGTGGCGAGGTGAGAAAGTGATGATAAAAATTATAGTGGTAGAAGATGAGTTTGCAATTAGCCAAGTACTGAAGGCTTATTTGCAAAAGGTTGGCTATGAAGTTATACAATGCTTTACTGGTGGTCGTGCATTGGAATTGTTTCTGGAGCACCAGCCAGATTTAGTGTTATTAGATATTATGTTACCTGAAAAAAACGGTTGGACAATTTTGCATGAAATTCGCAATGAGGGCTCTTGTCCAGTTATTATGTTAACGGCTTTAGGCGATGTAAATTACCGCTTAGAAGGGTTCGATCAAGGTGTGGATGATTATATTGCGAAACCATTTATAGCGGACGAAGTTGTTGCGCGAGTAAAAGCTGTTTTAAGACGATCTGAAAGCAAGCGAGAATCATCTTTAACGAAACGATTTGGACAGTTGGAAATTGATATGCAGGCACATCAAGTGTTCCTCAATGGTCAAGAAATTGTGTTAACACCACGAGATTTATCGGTATTATTATTTTTAGCTGAGCATCCAAATCAAACATTCACTCGTGACCAGCTTATTGAACATGTGTGGGGATGGGAATACGAGGGCAGTGATCGAGCTGTCGATTTAGCAGTGAAGCGATTACGGAAGGCACTTACAGACTGGGATGAGGCAGAAGGAGAGATAAAAACATTACGAGGATTGGGGTATCAGTTAAGTGTTCAAAAAAAATAAGCGAATCTCCTTACTTCAATATTGGACGAGCCGTTACTTACTCACACTCTTTATAGGGCTAGCTATTATTTCTTTTATTTCTGCTAGTTGGATACGTCACACAACTTTGGAGAATCGACTAGACTTAATGAATTTTATAGCAGAGGAAACGGTTTATCGTTTGTCGGATTCAGCTGTTCCAAATAATAATACGCCCTCAGAAGGTATACCAGGCTTTATCGGCAATCGTGAACGCTTGAACATGAGGGAAATTGACCCAATCTTATATGTAGTTGATGGGAAAGGCAATATCTTGACAAGAAATCGTCCCATGCCACCGGGAAGTAGTGATAATGTGACTAACTTATTAGATGGAGAAGAGGGAACGAAAAAAATTGTTGTGGAAGCTGAAGGAAAAAAGATGGTTCATTATGTGGTGAAAAAGAAAATTGTAAAAGAGAATAAGGTTGTTGGCTGGGTGCTTGTGTTAGAGAAGAAGGAAAACTTGACGAAAGTTCAACAAGCATATGGACAACTAGCCATCATAATTGGAGCACTTGCTATCCTCGGCTGGGGAGCTATCTATTTTTTATCGAAGCGCTTAGTGCGTCCGATTAAGCAAGTAGCGGAAGCGGCTAAACAAGTACAAGAAGGCAATTATACATTTGAGTTACCTCAAAATAGTAAAGAGGAAGAAGTATTTGAACTTGTTACATCCTTTAAGGACATGGCCAATAAGTTACAACAACTCGAACGAACGCGAACGGAGCTGTTAGCAGGAGTTACCCATGAGTTAAAAACGCCCGTTACATCTATTAGTGGGTTGTTGCAGGCTGTAAGAGATGGCGTTGTAACGGGGGAAGATGCCAAAGAATTTATTCAAATGGCTCTTATAGAAACGACGAAAATGAAAACAATGGTTGGGGATTTATTAGCTTTTAACAGTTTTGCGGTGGATGCGATTCCTGTTAAGCTCGTAGCGCTCAATGTCAATCACATTGTACGGGATGCAGTGGCACAGTGGGAAGTGATGGAGGATGAGCAACATATTAAGATACAGGTGCACTATCTTCCGGAGCCGGTAAATGTGCAAGCTGATGTTGTACGTATACAGCAAATATTCACCAATCTTTTAACTAATGCAAAGCAAGCCATGCAGGCTGGTTACGTGACGATTACATTAAGGGAAAATCTTGATTGTGTTATTATTGCTGTACAGGATTCAGGAAACGGAATATCACAAGAAAATCAGGCATTTATTTTCGAGCGCTTTTATCGAGGTGAGAATAAAAAATATACTGTTCGAGGGCTAGGCTTAGGGCTTCCATTAAGTAAAATGATGGCTCAATCAATTGGCGGCGATTTACGATTAGTTGAAAGTAACCCTTCTGGAACATGTTTTGAAATAATAGTATTGAAAGCTACTACGCAGTAACGGCGTGGTAGCTTTTTGTTATGCCGTAAGAGTAAGGGTTGGGCAATGTAAAAATTTATTGAAGGAATTGTAAAGCTGACATCTGACTGACACATTAGCCCTTTATAGTAAGCAATGTAAACGAGGACATACACGAAAGGATGTTATAGAGAATGGCTATATATTCAAGGTTTACCAATATCATTGCCGTTCCTGTTGCCTTCGTGCTGCTGTTAACGGGATGTGGTGATAGTAGCGATTATGTGGCAACGGTGGACGGTGAAAAAATTCTTCAGACAGAGCTAGATCAGGCATTGCGCGAACAATATGGCGCAGAAGTGTTAGACACACTTATAAACAATAAAATCATTGCGCTTGAGGCAGAAAAAGAAGGTATTACTGTATTGGATAATGCTATTCAAGCGGAATATGATGAGCTGGTCGAGTCTTATGGCGGAAAGGCAGCTTTACAAGAGGCACTCGATGCCAATGGTCTAACTGTGGAAAGTGTTAAAGATAATATTCGCATGTATCAGTTGACAAAAGATGTTATGGCGAAAAGCATAGATATTTCGGATGAAGAATTACAGCAATATTTTGAAGAACACAAGGATGACTACGGTCAACAGGAGCAAGTGGCGGCTAGTCATATTTTCCTTGAAGATGAAGCAACTGCAAAAGAGGTTGAAGAGAAGTTAAAAGCGGGTGAAGACTTTGCAGAGTTGGCGAAAGCCTATTCCGTTGATACAGATACAAGAGAAGATGGTGGCGATCTAGGTTATATTCAGCGTGGTCAGATGGATGAGCAGTTTGAAGCGGCAGCATTCGCTCTTGAAAAAGGGGCTGTAAGTAGTGTCGTGCAGTCAGTAGAAGGTTATCACATTATTAAAGTAACAGGTAAAGAGCCTGCACAACAAGCTGTTTTTGAAGACGTTCAAGATGAAGTGTATGAAACCGTTTTAGAATCACGTATCAACGAAGAATATATGACATGGCTAACAACGAAACAAGAGCAATACAAGATTGAAAAGCAATAAAGGAAGGAGCGCTAATCATGCCTAAAGTAACATCTTTTAACCCAAATGGTCGGAAAGAAATTAAACAGGCAATCTCCTATCCGGACTATGCACTGTTAAAAAGTAAAATCCAGCATTTGATGAAGTTAGATCGTAACGCTGGTCCAGATGGAAAGTATTTAATTCGAAGCACATACTTCGATAATTTTGCGAACAAAGTATTGAATGAAAAAAAAGAAGGGTTTATTAATCGCGATAAATATCGGGTACGTATTTATGGGAAATCGGCTGCTTTAGTAAATTTAGAGCGTAAAAGTAAGCGCAATAATTTAACGTTTAAAACGAAATGTGTGATTTCACAAGCGGAGTACGAAAAGATGCGTATCGGGGACATAGATTGGATGGAAAATGATGACCGCCTATTAATACGGGAATTATTTTATGAGATGAAATATAACCAACTAAAGCCGACGACAGTTGTCGATTATGAGCGCGAGGCGTACATTTACCCTTTTGGTAATGTGCGTGTAACGTTTGATAGTAAGGTGCAGTCAAGCCTGCGCAATACCGAAATGTTCAATCAAAATCTGCCAATGGTGGATGTACTTGAGCCGAACCTTGTTATTTTAGAAGTGAAATATGATTCGTACTTGCCAGACATTATTAAGTATTTACTTCAATCTGTAGATACCCGTGCTGAAGCTTATTCGAAATACCAGCTTAGTCGTATGCACGTATAACAAAGGAGAAATAAAAAATGGATAATATGAATTTTAGTGATATTTTTAAATCAAATTTTCTAGAGAAAACGACCTCATTTTCATTAACCGATTCCATTATTGGATTAGTTGTTGCTTTCTTTGTTGGGCTATTTATTTACGCTGTTTATAAGAAAACCTTTAATGGTGTAATTTATTCCCACTCGTTTAATATTTCGTTGCTCATTATGACCATGGCAACAGCGCTCGTTATTATGGGGATTAGTTCCAACGTCTTGTTGTCACTTGGTATGGTAGGGGCATTATCCATTGTTCGTTTCCGTACACCGATTAAAGACCCAATGGATTTAGTGTATATTTTCTGGGCAATCGTATCAGGTATTCTTTGTGGAGCAGGATTTATTCCACTCGTTATTATCGGTGCTATATTAATAGGCTTAGTTCTACTAGTATTAGTAAATAAAATTACGATTGAAAATCCTTATTTATTAATTGTGAAATTTGAAGAAGATGTAGCTTGTGAAGAAGTTGAACGTATCATTGCTGCACAATCTAAAAAATTCGCGTTAAAATCAAAATCAATTATTCAAAATGATGAAGTTGAAACCACTTACGAAATTCGCGTAAAGCAAAATGATGCAAAGTTTATGGACAATGTAACAAAAGTACCTGGTGTCAAATCAGCAATTATGCTGAGCTACGATGGTAATTTCACAGCGTAATGGTTTTCTAACGGCGAACAAGAGAGGTGCAGTCAATGATTAAAAATCGCATTGTCTATACTAGTATGGCGATTCTCCTTCTACTCTTTGGCGTGATGGTGGCTCTGCTTCCAAACTTAAATATCGAAACAAAAAACACGGAATTTTCCTATGAGACGCTTGTGTTCAATAAAAGCAAAGTAACAACTGTAGATATTGAAATAGCTCAAGAGGATTGGGAGGACATGCTAGAAAATGCTGCTGATGAGGAGCTAAAGCAAGCCAATATTACGATAAATGGTAAGACAATAGAAAATGTGGCGATTCGTACAAAAGGAAACTTATCGTTACGTTCTGTTGTGAATAGTGACTCCGACCGTTATAGCTTGAAAGTCGATTTTGACTATTATGATGATACGCAAAGCTTATATGGACTGAAGAAATTAAATTTAAACAATAATTACAGTGATTCAACTTTAATGCGCGAATATATTTCGTATGAGCTGATGGAAAAAATGGGCTTACCGACGCCTGCTCACGCCTATATGTATGTCACGGTAAATGGTGAAGAGCGGGGTCTATATTTAGGTATAGAAGCGGTCGACGAAACATTTTTAGCGAATCATTACGGAGCCAACGATGGATTTTTATTTAAACCAGATGGTACAGGCAGTGATTTAAAATATATTAGCGATGATCTGGCCGATTATACGGGAATTGGTTTAAAAACGAATGAAGATAATGTTGAAAACTCAAAGCTAATTGATATGCTCGATGCCATTAATAATGGTGGAAATATCGAAAAATATTTAGATGTCGATGAGATGTTACGTTACTTTGCTGTAAATACAGCGCTAGTAAACTTAGATAGTTACCAAGGGAATATGAAGCACAACTACTATTTATATGAGGATAAGGGTGTGTTTTCAATTATACCGTGGGATTATAATATGTCATTTGGTGGCTTTGGTGTTGGTGGTGGAATGGGTGGTAATCCAAATCAAATGCAGACAAATGCAGTTGAGGAGGAAAATGGAGCTACCCCAGCGATAAAGCAACCACAAGGTGACCAGTCAAATGCTGAACAAATTCAAGAAAGACAAGCAAATGCCAACCGCAATAAAGGAGACTTCAATATGTTGGGCGGAATGACTGGAGATTTAATGGCGGATAGTGCCATTAATTTTAGCATTACGACACCAGTATCTGGGACAACTTTAGAAGAACGCCCACTATTAAATGCATTATTGTCTAATGAAGCGTACCGCGCTAAGTATGAAGGGTACTTAGAAAAATTAGCAACAAGCTATTTAACAGAAGATTATATTCAGTCGCTTACGAACAATTTAGCGTTGCTATTAACAAGCTATGAGGAAGCCGATCCTACAAAATTTTTCACAACAGAGCAGTTTTTAGAAGGTGTGGAGGGGGACAACAGTCTACCTGAATTTGCAAAACAACGTTCTGCATCGATTTTAAAGCAACTATCTGGTGAACTAGTTGTCGAAACAAGTGCAACTGCACAAGGAAATATGATGATGCCAAATGGTGATGTAAATGGCAACCCAATGCAAATGCCTGATGACTTTGACCCGAGTCAATTACCCGAAGACTTCGACCCTGCACAAGCACCTGAAGCTGGCGAGGGCAATGAACAGGGAGAAGGGGCGCGAGGTGGTCCAATGCAACGTCCAGAGGGAATGGGCAATCCAAATAAGGGCAATGAGCAGACGATGCAAGCAACAGGAATCGATCAAAGTACAGTGTTAACAGCAACCGCTTCATTTTCATTTTTAGTAGCTGCTCTCCTCTTTGTTTTTAGATTTAATCGTAGAGGACGCTAAAAAAACACGATATCCAAATTTTTTGGATATCGTGTTTGCTTTTTTACATGCTAAAATAAAGCATTCTTTTTTTTCGAGGAGTATCTAACTGATGAATGAACAACAATTTGATAAATTTTTGCATATTAATACGGTCGGTGAACAATATGGATTTCCTAAACTGGCTCACTATCATCGCTACGAGCCAACGCCCTATACTGGCTTAGAACAATTATTTTCCCAATATGAGATGCCGGAAAATCCAGTTTTTATTGATATGGGCTGTGGGAAAGGCAGGGTTCCTATTTATATTCATCATAAATTTCACATTCCGACAATTGGAGTTGAAATGGACGCAGGTTTTTATAAAGAGGCAGAGCATAACAAGGAAAGTTATTGCCGAAAAAAGGGCTCACAAGCGAACATTTCTTTTGTTCATACAATTGCGGAAAACTATAACATACAGCCACATGATAATGTTTTTTTCTTTTTTAATCCATTTTCCATTAATATATTCCGTACGGTTATTCATAATATATGGAAGTCTTATGAGCAACAGATGCGCGAAATCCATATTATTTTATATTATCCACCATACGATTATTTGCAGTTTTTACATCACGGTACCCCTTTTGAATTGATACATGAGGTGCATCTAGAACATGAAACAAATATAAATGAACGCCTTTGCGTGTTTGCAATAAAGTAATTTCCGTGCAAGAAGCGCCCTTTCCACAGGCACGGCTCCAACTAATTTTTGTGGCGGACGCTTTTTCCGCTCGTGTTATTCCTACAGGAGTGTTGCGCTTTCCACTCCAATCAACTGGAACAGCCCACTGGCAGCAAAGTTTGCTCCTAGTATAGTAAAAATATGTTTATTGATTATTTTTATTCAATCTAATTCGACGCTTAGAGCACGAGTAGCTCTAAGCTTTTTTTATAGCGTTATATCGTTCTAATGCACGGGCTCGTGCTGTTTTATGATCTACGATTGGCAATGGATAGGTATCACCTAATGTGATTCCGGCTTGTTCCAAGATGGCCGTTGGTGCTGTTTGTGGCGCGTGTATATACTTTGCAGGGAGAAGTGCTAATTCAGGCACCCATTTTTTTATATAAGCACCATCTGCATCAAATTTCTCTCCTTGTAACGAAGGGTTGAAGATACGAAAATAAGGAGCAGAGTCGATACCCGTACCGCTTACCCATTGCCAACCCATAGCATTATTTGCTGCATTAAAGTCGACAAGCGTATGCTCAAACCATGCATAACCTTCTTGCCAAGGTTGTAATAAGTGTTTCACTAGAAAAGATGCAACAACCATTCTTACACGGTTATGCATATAGCCGGTTTCCCAAAGCTCACGCATCCCTGCATCAACAAGAGGATACCCCGTTTGTCCAGTTTTCCATGCTTCAAGACGAATGGAATGAGGCTCCCACTCAAAATGTTGAAAATTACTGCGTAATGAATCGGTAGAAAATGTAGGATAGTTCAATAGTTGATAAATCGAAAACTCTCGCCATATAAGTTGTCTTAAAAAGCTTTCTATCTGCTGACTAAATATTGCGTTGTCCTCATCATCTATTAGCTCTTGGCATGTTGCCCAAAGCAAGCGAATGCTAATGTTACCCACTGCAAGAAATGGCGACATTTTAGAAATGGTTTCTTTGGCAGGGTAATCTCGCTTATCTTGGTAGTCAAATAAACCTCGTTCTACGAAAAGTTCCCACTGCTCCATTGCCCCATCTATCCCAGGGTTCCAATAATGGTGAAACTTGTGATACCAATTACCATGCAGTAATTGCAATTGCTCTAAGGCTAGAGATGATACCTTCGTTGGAAAAGCTCTAATATTAGTAGGTTGACCAAGCGGTTTACGCACGGGCTCCTGCAAACAACGCTTATAAAATGATGTAAAAATGGCATAAGGCTTGTTTTGTTGATTTTGAATGTTCGATAAGTTGAATAATGAATCACCATAGAATGCTTTTACTTCAATATTATTAGCCTGTAATATATTGGTTAGCTGCTCATCTTCATTTCGTTCAGTTGGAAGAAAACGCTCGTTAAAATACACAGCGTCCGCTTCAGTATCTAAAGCTAACTGTAGTACTTCTGAAATGACTTCACCCTTTCGTAAAATCAGTTGCGTGTTATAGTCATCAAGTGTCGCTTGTAGATTCTGAAGTGAATAGTACGTCCAAAAACTTTGAGCGGTATTGCACATTGAAAATTGCTCATTATGAATATAAACCGGTAAAATGACCCCTGATTTAGCTGCATGCCAGAGCGCGGGGTGATCATCTAGTCGTAAATCATTACGAAATAGTACAATTATTTTTTTATTCATTTTGAATCATCCTTTTATAGTTTAAAAATATACGTTAGTACAATAAGTCGTTGGATTAAAGCAAGGAGGACATTATGAAAACACTATTCAATCGTCAAGTAATGATAGCATCCTTAGTTGCGGGTTGCTTATTTGGTATTTTCTTTAAAGTTGTTGAAAATCTAACAGGAAGCCGCGTTTATACATTACTATTAAATGTCGATTATATACCGATTTTAAAAAATTATCGATTTCCAGAAGTGATTGAATTTTCCTTTCATCTCGTGATTTCGTGGTTCATAACAGCCATATTATATACCCTTCGTAATAAGTATAAGTGGAATAATGGTACGTTAATCAGAAATAGTATCGTACTTCAAATGATTATAGGATGTATGTTGTTTCCTACAACAACCTTCTCAACACGAACACCTAACTTTACAGATTTCTACGCATTTAGTTGGTGGCTTGCAGGCCATATTTTGTATGGAGTATTGGTAGGGGTTCTTTTGAAAAAAAGATAAGCAGTTAAACTATAAAAGGAAAGCAATTTTTGCAAAATGGACATTATTTTTCTAACGTCGAAAAAAATAGGATAAGAGGTTTCTGCTAATTTATACCAACAATTGATAGATAATTCACAAATAACTAATTATACTGAAAAATCACTCTAGACTAAATATAAAGAATGTTTTACAATGTAAAAGGCTTAATTGAATATTATCTAGCTTCAAAATTAGATAGTTATAAATAATTATTTTTGCTATTGAGGATTAGCCTTAGATTGTTTATAATTATCAGAAATATCTAACATTTGAGAATTTTCAGGGGGAATTAAATTATGAAAGAGAACAACAAGCTTAAAAAGTTCGGTTCACTTCTAGTCGCTTCTTCACTTCTTGCAGGCGTACTGGCAGGTTGCGGTGCTGGAGATAGTGATACAAGTTCGGGAGGCGGCTCATCATCAGGCGGCTCAAAAGATGGCGATACAATTAAAATCGGTGCAAACTTGGAGCTTTCAGGTAACGTAGCTTCTTACGGTTCTTCAATCGGATTAGGTGCGGAGTTAGCTGTTAAAGAAATTAACGATGCAGGCGGTATTGATGGCAAGAAGATTGAGCTTATTAAAGTAGATAACAAATCAGAAAACTCAGAGGCAACAGCAGCGGCTATTAAACTAGCGACGCAAGATAAAGTAGTAGCGATGATGTCTCCAGCAACTTCTGGTAACACCATTGCAACAGTTCAAATTGCGAATGATAACAAAATTCCTTTAGTTGGTGCAGCTGCTACAGCACCAAACGTAACAGTAAATGATGACGGTAGCGTTAATGAATATGCGTTCCGTACATGCTTTATTGACCCATTCCAAGGGATTGTCGCAGCAAACTTTGCAACGGGTGAGCTGAAAGCGAAAAACGTAGCCATTTTTGCTGATAACGCTTCTGACTATGCAAAAGGATTAGCAAAGTCATTTAAAGATACGATTGCTGAAAATGGCGGAAAAGTTGTGAAAGAAGAAGCTTATGTTGCGAAAGATACAGATTTCCGTACGCAATTAACAAACATCAAATCATCAAATCCTGACTTCATCTTTATCCCTGGATATTATGAAGAAGTGGGTCTAATTGTTAAACAAGCGCGTGAAATGGGCATTACAGTGCCACTTATGGGAGCAGATGGTTGGGATTCTCCAACTTTAGTTGAGTTAGCGGGCGCAGATGCACTGAATAATACGTACATCACAAACCACTATTCTGCAGAAGACCCAGATCAAAAAATTCAAGACTTTGTAAAAGCATTTAAAGCTGCCAATGGCGATAAAGCACCAGATGCATTTAACGCACTTGGCTATGATACGGTTTATTACATTGCAGATGCAATTAAACGTGCAGGGTCTACTGACGGTGAAGCAATTAAAAAGGCATTAGCTGAAACAAAGGATCTTTCTTTAGTAACAGGTACTTTCTCAGTTGACGAAAACCATAACCCAATTAAAACAGCAACAGTTCTTGAATTTAAAGACGGTAAACAAGTGTTCAACTCTAAAGTAAATCCTTAATTTTTAAGCAAGGGGGAGGCGGGCAACCTGCCTTCTCTTTTATTTTTTCATAGACAACTAGACTAATAAAAAAAGCATAGATTCTAGCATAAGGAATCGGAAATACTTTTTATGAGGGACACGAGTTTTTCTGCATTCACTTTCACTATGTAGAAATAGGTCCCATTTTTGCATGCTTTAAAAAAATAATAAAGGAGTGAACGCTCATGGAATGGATACAACAGCTTGTGAATGGTATTTCACTAGGTAGTATCTACGCGTTAATAGCGTTAGGGTATACGATGGTATACGGTATTATTAAGCTCATTAACTTCGCCCACGGTGATGTTTTCATGATTGGGGCATTTATTGGCTTTTACGCAATTGCTAAATGGGAGCTGGGCTTCTTACCAGCATTATTATTAGCGATGGCAGTTTGCGCAATTTTTGGTGTGTTAATAGAACGTATAGCATATAAACGGTTACGAAATGCGACGCGTATTGCTGCTTTAATTACAGCAATCGGGGTGTCGCTATTAATCGAATATACGACAATTTTCTTCAGAGGGGCACAGCCTGCAGCATATCCTGAAGTCATTAAAAATACAACATTTGATGTCTTCGGGGTTCAAATTAGTAGTACATCTATTTTAATTTTATCTGTCTCTATCGTACTGATGATTCTTTTACAATTCATCGTACATAAAACAAAAATTGGCAAGGCGATGCGCGCAGTTTCACATGATGCAGATGCGGCACGCCTAATGGGAATTAACGTAGATAATACCATTTCAGCAACATTTGCTATAGGTTCGGCATTAGCTGGAGCTGCGGGTGTAATCTTCGGTGTGTATTATACGAAAATTGACCCGTTAATGGGTGTTATTCCAGGGGTTAAAGCGTTCATCGCCGCGGTTCTTGGTGGTATTGGTATTATTCCAGGGGCAATGGTTGGCGGTATGCTACTAGGTGTCGTGGAATCATTTGTAAGTGCACTTGGATTCTCTTTATGGCGCGATGCAGCAGCATTTGTCATTTTAATTTTAATCTTGATTTTCAGACCATCGGGTATCTTCGGTAAAAACGCCCGCGAGAAAGTGTAGGTGAGCGGTAATGATGAAGAAGTCTAAAGTTTTCTGGGGCTATGCAGTATTAGCGCTAGTCATCTATGTGGTTGTTCAGGCACTAATTACAACAGAAGTAATTGACTTGTACTATAAAAATATGTTAATCACCATGTGCATTAACATCATGCTAGCTGTCAGCTTGCACATCGTTATCGGGGTTACGGGGCAATTCTCTATTGGACATGCCGGTTTCCTTGCAGTTGGTGCTTATATTTCAGCTATTATTACTACAAAGCTAATGCTGCCGTTCCCGTTAGCTATTTTCCTAGGGGCGCTTGCAGCAGCAGTAGCTGGTTTAATCGTAGGTATTCCAACACTACGTTTAAAAGGGGATTATTTAGCCATTGCAACACTTGGCTTTGCTGAGATTATTCGTATTGTCTTTTTAAATACAGATTACGTCGGTGGGGCAGCGGGGATGCAAGTGAAATATTTATCGAATTGGACATATGCATTCGTAGGAGTGGTATTGACGATTTTAGTTATTTCTAACTTTACAAATTCTCGCCATGGACGTGCTTGTATTTCGATTCGAGAAGATGAAATCGCTGCGGATGCCATGGGTATTAATACAACTTACTATAAAGTGGTAGCATTCGCGATTGGCTCTTTCTTTGCCGGTCTTGCAGGGGCTATTTTTGCACATAACTTCTACATTATTCAACCGACTACGTTCGGTTTCTTAAAATCATTTGATATATTAATTTACGTTGTGCTTGGAGGCTTAGGAAGTCTGTCAGGTTCTGTTATTGCAGCAGTATTTTTAACGTTGATTTCAACATACTTAGCGAACTTCCCAGAAACACGAATGATTATTTACAGCTTAGTATTAATCATTGTTATGCTATACCGTCCAACCGGTTTAATGGGGACAAAGGAAATTACGCATTTATTTAAGTTTGGTAAAAAAGGAGGTACAAAATAATGACTGGAAACCTTCTTATCAAAGTAGAAAACATGGGTATTCAATTCGGTGGTTTAAAGGCGGTACAGGGCGTTAATATGTACCTAAATCAAGGTGAATTAGTAGGGCTTATCGGGCCAAATGGTGCAGGTAAAACAACAAGCTTTAATATGCTAACTGGTGTGTATACGCCGACTGAAGGAACGATTACATTTAACGGATTAAAGTTAAATGGCCTTGCACCCTATCAAGTAACGCAAAAAGGTATTAGCCGTACGTTCCAAAATATTCGTCTCTTTAAAGAACTATCTGTATTAGATAATGTAAAAGTAGCGAACCATTCTTTAGCAAAACACTCTATGTGGTCATCTATTTTCCGTTTGCCAAGTCACTTTAAAGGTGAAGCGGCAATGGAACAGCAATCAACGGAATTCTTAAAAATATTTGGTTTAGATATTTATAAGAATGAGTTAGCAAAAAACCTTCCGTATGGTATGCAGCGTCGTCTGGAGATTGCACGTGCATTAGCGGCAAATCCAAAGCTATTGTTACTCGATGAACCAGCGGCAGGAATGAATCCACAAGAAACACACGACTTAATGGAACTAATTGCGTTTATCCGTAAAGAGTTTGGATTAACGATTCTACTAATTGAGCACGATATGAGCTTAGTAATGGGGATATGTGAACGAATTTACGTCCTCGACCACGGGCAATTAATCGCTGATGGGACACCAGAAGAAATTCGCAACAATCCAAAGGTCATTGAAGCGTACCTTGGTGAGGAGGTTATCAGCTAATGCTAAAAGTACAAAATATTGATGTATTCTATGGAAATATTCAAGCATTGAAAGGCGTCTCTTTAGAAGTTAACGAAGGGGAAATTGTCACATTAATCGGTGCCAATGGTGCTGGTAAAAGTACATTGTTAAAAACTTTGTCAGGCTTATTAAAACCTAAAGGGGGCATCCTTGAATATGAGGGTTTCTCGATTGCAGGTAAGGCTGCACAAACCATTGTAAAATCAGGTATTTCACACGTGCCTGAAGGTCGCCGTGTATTCGCTAATATGTCAGTAGAGGAAAACCTTGAGCTTGGCGCATACTTGCGTAACGATAAGGCTGGCATAAAGAAAGATATGGATCATGTCTTTGAGTTATTCCCGCGTCTACTGGAGCGTCGTAAACAGCAATCTGGCACATTATCTGGTGGTGAGCAACAAATGTTGGCGATGGGTCGTGCATTAATGGCAAAACCAAAGTTGTTGTTAATGGATGAGCCTTCAATGGGGCTTGCACCACTTATGGTAAAAAATATCTTCAATATTATTGAACAAGTGAATAAAGAAGGTACAACGGTATTGCTGGTAGAGCAGAATGCCAATATGGCATTATCGGTAGCTGACCGCGCATATGTACTTGAAACAGGACGCATTGTATTATCAGGTACAGCGAAAGAGCTACAAGAAAGTGAACAAGTAAAAGCGGCATATTTAGGTGGTATGTAATCGGAAGGGGTGTCTCGGAATTGATTCGAGATACCCTTTTTCATGTTGTAGAACGACGATAATAGATGGAAGTAGCGCGAAACCTTTCTTTTTTGGTAAGGTGGGAAAAAGGAGTGAGGTTAGCATGCACTATTCAGCACAATATTTTATAGAAAAATTAGCATTGGCACAACATCCTGAGGGCGGATACTATATTTCTACGTTTAAATCGACAGAGGAAATAGCTGTAAGAGATGTAGAACGACCGATTTATACAAGCATTTATTTTTTATTACGTTCGCAAGATATCTCTCATTTACATCGGTTAAAGTCAGATGAGCTTTGGTATTATCATGCAGGTAGCCCATTAACGGTTCATATGATTTTCCCTGATGGTACATATGAGGCGAAAAAATTAGGCTTAAATATAGAAGCGGGTGAGGTGCCACAGGTGGCGGTGCCGAAAAATACGATTTTCGGTTCGTCTGTTGAGGATGCCAATACATTTAGTTTAGTAGGCTGCATGGTAGCACCAGGTTTTGATTTTGAGGACTTTGAGCTATTTACACAAGATGAGCTTTTAGCTGATTATCCGCAACATGAAGCGATTATTCGTAAAATGGCTTACGAGACGATTAAATAGTCACAAAGAGTTTAGCAAAGAGCACTAGGTATACCGCAGAAAGCGACTGTACAGTAATTAGTGGCTGGGACATAACTAAAAAAATTTAAGGAACAGAGGAAAGGTGTTCATACATTTTTGCTTTATGAAGAACTTATCTATTCTTGCTTTTGCAATAAATAAAACATTAGAAGGGTTCACTAGTTGTTTGTAGCGGAGGCGGTGACTCCCGCGGGACAGCACACATCGTAAGACGCTGGCATTCCGCGCGTTAGCGAGGGTTGCGGCTTACGTCTGTGACCGCGGAAAGTACCGTCGAAGCCAACAACAACGGCGAGCAAAAAAGGTGTTAGATTGACTGCCATCAATCTAACACCTTTTCTCTTTTGTCCTAGATTACCATAAAATTTCTTCAGGGTAACTTGCATTGATTGGAATTTCATGTAGTGCTTTTTTTGTCGTACTGGCAACTTCGATTAATTGCGATTTAAGTGCAACGTATTCTTCATCCTCTAACATTAAACGAAGTGCAAAGGAGGCTAAATGCGCTTTGCGTGTTTGCGTATTTAAATCTATGTATTCTAAATTTAGTACATCTACATACTGCGTAGCATAGCGGAAGGTTAAAGGGCTCTTAGAATGAATCATCCTTAAAAATACTAAAAATTCATCTTCCGTAAGCTCTTGCTCCAGACAGTCAGCAACCGCTGCTTGGAATTTACGAATCGTTGCCACATCACCATTCCAATCGGAAGAATCAATCAATTCCTGATGTAAGCGAATGAAATCATTTAAAGCAATCGCTGTAAAAAGAAGCTCCGGCCACAGTACCTCTGTCCCGTAGTAGACATTTTTAGTTGGAAAAATCGTTTCATGTCGAGAAAGTATACTTTTGTTCAGTCCATTACTGACAAATGCAAGCTGATGCTCACCTTGCATTGCTTGATGGAGATTACGGCAAATACCAAGAATGCGAAGTCGCGCACCTTGGTAATCATAGTATTTGTTTTCATCTCCAGTTACTTGATAAATCGCTTGAATAAGGGCATCTAAATCCCAAAAGTCACCGCTTATTCGTACACCCGTAAGTTGTTCAGTACTTTGAATAGAAAGCATCTTTCCAATCCTCCCAATTGCTTTATTTTACTGTGTAATGAAGTAGTTTAAATAATTCTGCTCGCTCTTTATCAGTTAAATCGCGCCATTGACCAACCTTTAAATTGCCAAGCTTAATATTCATAATGCGTATGCGCTGTAATCGTTTAACGGAATACCCTAATGCTGAACACATACGGCGTATTTGGCGATTTAAGCCTTGCTCTAAAATAATTTTAAACACTTTATCTGAAATTTTTTCAACGTAGCAAGGTAATGTCGTTGTATCTAAAATATCAACGCCAGCAGCCATCTTTTTAATAAATTGTTCTGTTATCGGCTTATCAACTTGTACGATGTATTCTTTTTCATGGTGGTTTTCTGCACGTAGAATTTTATTTACAATATCGCCATCATTGGTCAATAATAATAATCCTTCAGATTCCTTATCCAGTCGACCAATATGGAAAATGCGTAGAGGATGATTGATAAAATCAACGACATTTCCTTTGATATGACGCTCTGTTGTACTTGTAATACCAACTGGTTTGTTTAAGGCAATATAAACTAGTTGCTCTTCTTTTTTTACCTCTTTGCCATCCACACAAACAATATCGCCCGCTTCTACTTGGCTGCCCACAGTAGCAAGTACGCCATTAATTGTTACTTTACCTTCTTCGACCCATTTATCAGCACCACGACGAGACACGATGCCCGCTTCACTTAAATATTTGTTAATTCTCATATAGTTCTCCTAAACATTTTATCGTAGCTTAAGTATACCCTATCGTTGTTTATAGCGTGAATTCTAGAAGCTTTTCTACTAAAAATAAATATTACAAAATTTTAATTTAAAAAGTTGAAATAATCATGCATTTCTGACAATATAGTGGGTAAGAAGGTTTCTATGAAAATATCGTTATTTCGATATATAATTACGATTTTTCTAGATATTTTCTATTATTTTGTGTAAAGGGGAGAAGTAAAATGGTTTATGCATTTCCAAACACTGAAGGATCGGTAGTTCAATTCAAAGAAAGATACGATAATTACATTGGTGGAGAATGGACACCCCCAGTGAAAGGTCAATACTTCGATAATGTCACTCCTGTTACTGGACAAGTTTTTACACAAGCAGCACGTTCCTCTGCTGAGGATATTGAACTTGCACTTGATGCAGCACATGCCGCAAAAGATGCATGGGGACAAACATCCGCTACAGAGCGTGCTAACATTTTACTTAAAATTGCGGACCGTATTGAACAAAACTTAGAAAAGTTAGCTGTTGCCGAAACATGGGATAACGGTAAGGCAGTACGGGAAACGTTAAATGCAGATATCCCTTTAGCCATTGATCATTTCCGTTATTTTGCTGGTGCATTACGTGCACAAGAAGGCGCGCTAAGTCAAATTGATAATGATACGGTTGCTTACCATTTCCATGAGCCAATTGGGGTAGTGGGTCAAATCATTCCTTGGAACTTCCCAATATTAATGGCTGTATGGAAACTAGCTCCTGCCCTTGCTGCTGGCAACTGTGTTGTGTTAAAGCCAGCAGAGCAAACACCAGTATCTATTATGGTATTAGTAGAGTTGATTGGTGATTTATTGCCACCAGGCGTACTAAACGTGGTGAACGGATTC
This sequence comes from Lysinibacillus sphaericus, assembly GCF_002982115.1. GTDB lineage: Bacteria > Bacillota > Bacilli > Bacillales_A > Planococcaceae > Lysinibacillus > Lysinibacillus sphaericus. The sequence goes on from NZ_CP019980.1 coordinate 194,772, forward strand.
GGTTTAGAAGCAGGAAAACCACTTGCATCTAACCCTCGTATTGGCAAAATTGCCTTTACAGGTGAAACGACAACAGGTCGTTTAATTATGCAATATGCTTCTCAAAACCTTATTCCAGTTACGTTAGAATTGGGCGGAAAGTCTCCAAATATTTTCTTTGAAGATATTATGGATGAAGATGATGCCTTTTTAGATAAAGCGGTAGAGGGCTTCGTATTGTTTGCCCTGAACCAAGGTGAAGTTTGTACATGCCCTTCACGTGCATTAATTCAAGAATCGATTTATGACAAGTTCATGGAGCGTGTATTACAACGTGTTGAAGCGATTCAAGTTGGGAATCCGTTAGATCCAAATACAATGATGGGTGCACAGGCTTCAAGTGAGCAAATGGAAAAAATTCTGTCTTACTTAGATATTGGTAAACAAGAAGGTGCACAATGTCTAATTGGAGGCGAGAAAAATAATGTAGGGGCAGGCTTTGAAAATGGCTACTACGTTAAACCAACTGTCTTCAAAGGGCACAATAAGATGCGTATCTTCCAAGAAGAAATTTTTGGCCCAGTTGTTGCAGTGACAACATTTAAAACAAAAGAAGAGGCATTGGAAATTGCCAATGATACATTGTATGGATTAGGTTCGGGCATTTGGACACGTGATATGAATACAGCTTATCGTTTTGGACGTGGTATTCAAGCGGGGCGTGTTTGGACAAACTGCTACCATGCATATCCTGCACATGCAGCGTTCGGTGGCTATAAAATGTCAGGAATCGGTCGTGAGACACATAAGATGATGCTATCGCATTATCAACAAACGAAAAACTTATTAGTAAGCTATAACGAAAACAAACTTGGTTTCTTCTAATTAGTAAGGAGGTGCTAACGCGTGGTTGAACGTGTTTTAGCAACAGAAGAAGCGCTGGCACTAATCGAATTATTGAAGGAAAAGCATGGACCGGTTATGTTTCATCAATCAGGGGGATGCTGCGATGGCTCCTCTCCGATGTGTTATCCTGACGGTGACTTAATATTAGGTGAGCAGGATATATGTTTAGGTAAGGTGGGGGGCACACCATTTTATATGCACAAAAACCAATATGATTATTGGAAGCATACACAAATTATTTTAGACGTAGTTGACGGCAGAGGCGGTATGTTCTCTCTTGAAGGCGTAGAAGGTAAGCGGTTTTTAACAAGGTCTAGAGCTTTTTCGACAGAAGAGTTAAAAGAGCTAGGTTTAATCGAATAGTTAGGGACAGCGGCAAAAAGCATTTTTGTCGCTGTTTTTTTATGCTAATTTTTTTGGAAAAGAGTATGTAGACTTACGTTAGTTGTGGAATTTCGCAATAATAAATAAAGCTGTATTCGGTGTTGTAAAGTTTGAGTGAATAAGTATTTTTTTATGGTTCTTTCAATCATAATAAAGCCCCCCATTCATCGTGTATTATCGTTATTTAACCATATAATACCTAATTCTTACATTAATTTAAGTTTACTTTTTATGTTTTTTGTTACAAAATGATTGAATCTTTACAACAGAATATTACGTAAATAGTGAAAAGGAGTGTGCGGAAGATGGATATTGTTATAATTGAAAACCAATTTACACAAACGGTAGAGGCTGTATCGAAGGTTGCAGGAAGGGCAGTTGATCGCAAAATTATCTTTGCTATTGCCAGCACATATGTTGCAGCAGGGAAAATGTTTGATACAGAAAAGTTTAAAGCTACTATAGAAGAAATGAAGAGTCAAACATCGTGGATGTCGCCATTGCGTACATCAATCGGGTAGCAAATATGATGGAGCAAGATCGTACGGAGCAAGCAGTAAATACGCTATTGAAAAACGAAAAGATATAATGGAGGAATGCCAACTTATCCAGATTGTTATCACATTATTGAAGAAATGAAGGATCGTCATCCAATTACATGTCTTACATGATAGATGTTAAAGTTAAGCAAGGTTGGAGTGTAAAATAATTAAATATGAATAAATTATTATTGAATACTACAAATAACGAAGAATTAGAAAAACTACTACTCATAAATGTAATAGGTTTAATTGAGGCGTTAAAAAAAGATTTATTAACAATCGAAGAAACTGAAAAAGTTTTATTTAACCCTTATACTATGGATTTATTACAGTCTAAAGGAATTTCAAAAGAAATATTAGAAATTATTCATCTAGGCACTGAATTAGAAGATATAGTGAGTCTAATGCCTGAAAAATTATTTGAAAGTTTAAGCGAAATTGAATATGAAAGTATTGCTCAATTAGAACAAAGAAAAGCATATAAATTTCGAAATAAAGTTATTGAATCAATAAATTGATTCATTGGATTTTAAGTAGTAGTAGAAAGAGGACAATGTGTACTTCTCTAGAGCAGCTCGTTTTATCATGCTAAACGAGCTGCCTTTTTTTATACTGTGTTATACAAAGATTAATTTTCAAATGAATAAAGGTCAACTTCAGCAAATTATTGATTTGTCTCATGAATTAAAGGGAATGAAGTTATTGAAGTGGCATCAAGAATTTGTGTTGTTTATGGCGGTTCAAATGGCTATTTATGATATGGCTAAAGTGCAACAATCATTATCTATGGCAATTATGTCATCTATTGAATTACTAATTCAGGCACAACAGGCGGCGATGATATCCGCCATGACCGCAGCAGCAGTAGCGTCAAATTCCAGCACTTCATGATAAACTAAAGAGGAACAGAATATTCGGAGGTGTATTGAAAATGAACGAAACAAAGCTTTGGATAAATGGACAATGGCAAGAAGCGAAGGAAACCTATGAATTAACTTCGCCTTATAACGGTGAGATTATTGCAAAGGTTGCCAAGGCATCTGTTTCAGATGTTGAGCAAGCAATTGAAGGTGCCCAAAATGCTTTTCTTTCATTTAAACAAACTACTGCATACGACCGTGCCGAAATTTTATATAAAGTAGTCGACATTATGCGACGTCGAAAAGACGAATTGGCCGAAATTTTAGCACAAGAGGCGGGTAAACCTATTTCAGCAGGTTTACCTGAAATAGAACGCACGATTGCAACCTATCAGTTTGCAGCCGAAGGAGCGAAACAGGTGAAAGGGGAAACGGTACCGATGGATGCTGCGCCTGGAGCTGGCGACCGCATTGGCTGGACAAAACGTGAGCCATTAGGCGTTATTTCTGCCATTACACCGTTTAACTTTCCTTTTAATTTAGTTGCGCATAAATTGGGACCTGCCTTTGCTGTGGGGAATACGGTCGTGTTAAAGCCCGCAACCCAAACACCGCTCAGTGCAATTGTAATGGCGGAAATATTTAAAGAAGCAGGATTACCAGATGGTGCTCTACAAATCGTTACGGGTAGTGGTGGTGAGCTAAGTGACACGCTTGTGACTCATCCATTCGTGAAAAAAGTGACCTTCACTGGAAGTGGTAAGGTTGGATTAGGCATAAAAGAAAAAGTAGGCTTGCGCAAAGTAACGTTAGAGCTAGGCTCAAATGCGGCGGTGATTGTTGAGCCATCGACCCCTATTGAAAAAATTGTCGCGCGTTGTGTTAGCGGAGCGTTTAGCTTTGCAGGACAAGTGTGTATTTCGCTTCAGCGTATTTATGTACATGCCTCGATTGTTGATGCTTTTACAAAAGCATTTGTAGCTCAAACGGAAAAGTTAGTTGTCGGTGATCCACTCGATAAAAATACAGATGTCAGTGCCATGATTAATCCGAATGAAGTTAGTCGTATTCATTCATGGATTGAGGAAGCGAAGGCTCAAGGTGCAGTGGTTGCTACGGGTGGAACATTTACTGAACGTACATTAACGCCAACAGTAATGACAAACGTGACTGCCGATATGAAAATTGTTTGTCAGGAAACATTCGCGCCAATCGTGTCAATTGTTTCATATGAAACATTAGACGACGCAATTCGACTAGTGAATGAGTCGGAACTTGGCTTAAATGCAGGAATTTTTACGAATGTCTTGCCAGATGCATTACGTGCAGCTGATGAATTACAAGCAGGTGCTGTTATTATTAATGATATTCCAACATTCCGAGTCGATAATATGCCATATGGCGGTGTGAAAATGAGTGGCTACGGTCGAGAGGGTATTAAATGGGCGATTGAAGAAATGACGGATATGAAGTTTATAACGATGAAAAAATCATTCTAAATTTGCATCCATTCTTTTTCTACGATACGATGACGAAAGGACATTACATGAAAGGAAGTAACTAGAACTATGACAACCAATGCTGTACCCATGAGCCAATCACGTACGGTTCAGACGCGTCTCGTATTACCACCGGATACTAATAATCATAATTCCATTTTTGGTGGAAGAGTATTAGCTTATATTGATGAAATTGCGGCAATTACAGCGATGAAGCATGCAAAAGGGCATGTTGTCACGGCCTCCATTGATTCTGTTGATTTTTTATCAGCAGCGCATGTGGGTGATATTCTTGAAATTGAAAGTATTGTGTCATCTACAGGACGTTCATCTATGGAAGTCTATGTCCGTGTTATTTCTCGTAACATTGAGACGGGTGAAGAAAAATTAACAACCGAATCATTTGTAACGATGGTTGCAGTAGATGATGATGGTAAACCGAAGGCTGTTCCTGCTATTTTCCCAGAAACGGATGCAGAAAAACGGTTGTTTGAAACAGGTCCGGCTCGACGAGAGCATCGCAAGCAAAAACGTGCTTTGGCACATTAAAACGAAAAGGAAATTGATACGATGTGATCAATTTCCTTTTTTTGTTGTGTTATATGTTTAATTCATTTACAACATTAATGAGTGAGTCAGAAGAAGAGGAGACGAGTGTTGCCCCTTGCGATAGCTCTGTAATTAAATTTGAAATGGCTGAAATATCCTTAGCCGTGTTTACATATTGTTGTTGAATACCTGATACTGCTTCAGCAATATCATTAAATGATTTCGAGAGGCTTGTTTGTGTATCAACGCTATGTTGGATTTTTTGATCCACATTGATAACTGAATTCGCCATTGTTGAAATATTACTTTCTGTTTCTTTTATCAGGTGTGACACGTTTTGCACAGCGCTTTTTGTTTCTTCTGCAAGCTTGCGGACTTCCTCTGCTACAACAGCAAAGCCTTTGCCATGCTCACCAGCACGAGCGGCTTCAATGGAAGCATTCAGTGCTAATAAATTTGTTTGGTCTGCAATACCTGTAACAAGTCCAACAATTTCAGAGATTTTTTGAGACGACGTACGCAATTGGTTCATCGTTACTTCAAGGCCATTAACACTTTGCAAAATAACATGTATTAAGTCATTTTGTTCTTGTAATTGCTGCTGTCCGCGTTTAGATTTGTCTTGTGTATCGGCAACGAAGTTCAAACCTTGTTTAGTGGCTACTGCAATATCATCCGTTTGAGAGGAGATGACTAAAAGGGAAGCGGCTGTTTCTTCGCTGATTGCATTTAACTCTTCTGCCGTACTTTGAATTGTAGTAACAAGTGCGTGCTTCGTTTTATCTGCAACGCTACGAATGCGTTCTTCTTCTTTTTCATAAGCCTCAATCACAAGTTGTTGTTCAAAGTTAATAAGTTTACAAAAGGCATTGATGGCACGGATAGCGTCATGCTTTGAAATATCTAAATCATTCGTAAAGTTTGTAAAAGTCGAAGTTAATGATTGGAATGAAGCGATATACCACTTTGATTGGAGCCCAATTCGAACATGTGTCTCAGCGATTGCCTTTCTTTCTTTAATGTAGTCGTCATTAATACGACTTTCGAACATATCACTTAGATGCTTATGTAAAGTAACTTTTAAACGGTCGATTTGTGATGTTCTGTTAATAATATCTAATAAATTTTGGCTTAAGCTAATCGCTGCATAAAATTGATCGACCATTTCAGGAATAACATTTTTCACTAATGGCTGCAATTGTTTAATGATGGCTAAATCTTCAGTAGTTAAGTCTAATAGTTGTAATTGTTTTTGTAACTTAGGATGATTAGAAACATCTAATTGTACTTGTTGTATAAACGCTTCTGGTGTTAGTGTAATTGAATAACCATAATTGTTCTTTTTTGAAAACCAACTCATTGTTGTCTGCTCCATTCTTTATAAATCCATAATAATATAGGTATCGAAGACGCTTTGTGTATATATTGTTAGGTTTGTAAATTTGGTGAATATATGGTATTTAATCTATTCTACTATTTTTTGTAGTGTATTTGGTTAAAAATTTCGTTTATTTCTATAATTTTTCACATTCTTGGCGGACATATTTCAGATTTACCTTTAAGCATTAGCGTTTCGCTCATAAAGCGTAATTTGAATTTCATTTAGGAAACATGTAAAATACGAACTGTTTAGCGTAACAAAAAATGTATGTGAAAGAAATCGTATTGAGGAGGTATTACATGGAGAAGAAGCGTTTTAAGTTTGTGATTCCTGTGATGGTAATTGTAGCAATTGGATCTGTTTATATGTTAACGAACTATTATGCAGAGGTACCTGACTTAAACCAACTATTAATAACGATTTGTGCAACACTAATATCGGGCGTACTGGCATACTTTTTATTCCCGCAGCAAGGTGAAAATAAAGTAGATGATCGAGGTCCCTATTAATTATAGTGGAGACATTTAAATGTTCCCCAAGTAAAACCAACTATTTTTTTAAATTAAAAATCCGCGTTTCGCCTTCTATGGGTAAAGTATGAGTTGCAACATGTACGAATGTAAGATGTTGTTCCTCATGTCTATTTTCCCTAGAGAGCTATGCGCGGATTTTGTTTTTCAAAAAAATTGTTTTGTTACTGCTTTAAGTTACGGTTTAAACAATTTGAACCAGCCTTTATATTTGAAAAATACCAACATAAATAGCCCAATCAATAGCATAATACCGAGAACGATAAAGTAGCTGTAACGGCCATGTAGTTCAGGCATATTATCAAAATTCATGCCATAAACTCCTGCTATAAATGTTAATGGAATGAAAATGGTGGAGACAATTGTAAGCATCATCATAATGCCATTCATTCGGCTAGAGTTCATAGCCATATAGCTATCACGCATATCTGCGGTCAGCTCACGATTAGATTCGACCATTTCCGTAAGTTTGACTAAATGGTCGTGAATATCCCCAAAGTAGGCTCTTTCTGATTTTTTTAGGGCAAAGCGATAAGAATTAAGTATTCGGTATAATAGGTCGCGCATTGGTAAAATGGTGCGCCGTAAATGGAGTAAATCACTGCGGAATTCAAAAACAATTTGCATCGCATTTACATTACTTTGATAAGTTAATTCATCTTCAAGCGCATTCAAATGGTCCTCAATTTTATAGACGAGAGGGAAATAACTATCAACTATTTTATCAATCGTTTGATAGGTAAGGAAAAAAGTACCGCGTTCCCAATATTTCGGTTGCTCTTCTAAAAGCTTCTGTACTTTATCGATTTCAGGTGCTTCATTTTTGTGGAATGTCACAATAAAATGATCGGAAACGAAAATATTTAATTCCTCAGCAATTAACGTTTCTTCATTCAGTTTATGAATAACGAAAAAGTGATAGTCTTCATAAAAATCCAACTTTGGTCGTTGTAAACGCATTAAGCAGTCTTCAATCGCAAGCGGATGAAAGTGGAAAAATGTATCAAGCAATAGTTCTTCTTCAGTAGTTGGGCAACTAAAATCTACCCAATACCATTCGTAATGGTTTTGCTTAATGTTTTCAAGTGGAAAGTCCTTTATTAATTGTTGATCTTTCGTCATGGCCATCGTGCGAATCACGGCATTCACCTCAAATCTGTTTATCTCATTTTAAATAAGCACGAAGTCTCCCTTCAAAGCGTGAGAAGTAAAAGAGGACATGGGAAACGTCAGATCAAATACCCGTAGTACTTATAGTACACCACTAAGTTGCTAGGATGCATCAGGAAGGGATGGAACCTTACTCTTTATAGCATATCCAACCACCAAATAATGTCGTTGCAAAAAATCGTGATGGCTGTGTAAAGCCTGCCTGCTGTAGAAGCGTAACAATGTCATCTTCACGCATAAATGAAAGCGAGCGAATGGACTGCTCCATGCTAGCTAAATCAGTAGTGGAAAGTTTTGTGTGCTGCTGCCAATATGCGCGCCATAGGTCAAATTGTAGCTCTGTGTCAGAAGAGTTAAGCTGTCCATATTTAGAAACAAGCACAAATGGTGCCCCTGATTTTAAATGGCTTGCAATCCCTTTTAATGTAGCAAGCTTCTCCTCATAGGAAATAATAAAATGAAGTACAAGTATACAGCTAGCAGCATCAAACTTTGTTGCAGGGATTGGTGCAGTTAGCATGGTGCCTTGTAGTAATGAAATCGCATTTGGTAGTGAATGTAGACGGTTTTCTGCAATTTCCAACATGGCTTCAGATGGATCGATACCGACAAAGGACCACTGTGGCCTTTGTTCAGCTAACTGTAGTATTTCATTGCCACTGCCTGAACCAACAACTAAAAAACTAGCATTCTCTTGTAAAGCGGATTGATAAAAAGTTTTCGTTAAACGTAGCATCGTATCGTAACTCGGTAAAGTACGACGAATGCCTTTTTCATATTCGTTCGCAAGTGTGCTGTTAAATTCCATCTGTGTATCACATACCTTTCAAAATAATTTTAAAATTGTCGAAACGATTTGAAACTATTTAGCGTATTGCTCCGTAAATAATAGTATTAATAAAAAGACATATTAAAAAGGGAAGGTTGAATAGATGGAAACAAAATGGTCTAAGGTCATCATACATGCCAGTGCGTTTTTTGCGCCATTTTTAGTGCCGATTATATTTTTCTTAATTAGTTCGGAAGAAGAAGTGAAAAACGTTTCTGTGCAAGCTTTATTGTTCCAAATCGCAATGGGCGTACTAATTGTCATTGCCAGCATTTTAAGTATTGTATTAATTGGTTTACCTTTCTTACTAATATTTATCGCTATGGTATACATCGTACCAATTATCGGAATCGTAAAGGCTATTTCAGAGGAACCTTGGCGTTATCCGATTGTCGGTCGCTGGGTATAATTGATAAAGACGCAAGTATATGCAAAAAGCATATGCTTGCGTTTTTTCTATAAGCAAAAAGGGTACATTAAATGATAAGTACGTTTTCGAGTGGTTAAAATTTTTTTACAATCAATCAACGATAAAAATTGCTTTAGACATTTCTCTGTGCGAATTAATTGCAATTATTTTTAAGCGTTTTGTATAATATACTCAAAGATAGTCAAAGATAGTCAAAGTCAGTGAGGTAAGCGAGGTGTATTCCTAACATGCGTAATATTTCAGACATCATAGAAGGCTACTTAAAGCAAGTACTTGAATTAGGTGGAGAAGGGCATATTGAAATTAAACGAAGTGAAATTGCAGATAAATTTCAATGTGTGCCCTCACAAATAAATTATGTAATTAATACAAGATTTACAGCCGAGCGGGGTTACCTTGTTGAAAGTAAACGAGGTGGGGGTGGATACATTCGAATTTTACGTGTCCGTGCAAACTCACAAATTGATTTGATTGATGATGTGCTCCTACAAATTGAAGGTGGAGCCTCGCAAACAGTGGCGGAGGATTTAGTATATCGTTTAATTGACGAGCAGGTTATTTCAAAGCGAGAAGCGAAATTAATGTTAGCAGCGGTTGACCGTTCGACTTTAGATTTGCAGCTACCTTTACGGGATAGCATTCGAGCGAAAATTTTGCGAGCGATGTTAACCACTATAAAATACGAAAAGCAAAAGTAAAGAGGTGAGGGAAATGATTTGCGAACATTGCAAGCAGCGCAATGCGACAGTAACTGTGACACAAGTTCAAAATGGGCAGAAGGTGGAGCACCATTATTGCGATGTCTGTGCCTCGCAGTTCCATCCGTTCCATGCAGAGTTTAAACAAGAGCCTGTATCGATTCAACAATTGTTATCCAATTGGTTTGGCTCACCTACATGGCAAAAAGTTGGTGAAAAACAGCAAGCGCCACCTCAGCAACAAACATGTCCACAATGTGGATTTACGTATAAGCGATTTTTAAAAGAAGGTAAATTTGGATGTACCAGTTGCTATGACACATTTAGTGAGCATTTGCCAAAGCTATTTAATCGCATTCAAGCGGGGCCACAGCATATAGGAAAAATGCCTGGTGCTCGAAGCAATGTTTTTGTCATTAAAAAGCAAATTGAAGATATTCGAAAACGCATGAAGGCCGCTGTTGACGAGGAGCAGTTTGAAGAAGCAGCGAAGCTTCGCGACGAAGCAAAAAATCTCGAACAGCAGCTACAATTCGAAGGTGGTGATGTGTCATGATGATTGAATCGTTTTTAGCGCGAGCTACACCTGCATGGATGGAAATGGAGGATGATTATTCAGATATCGTCATCAGTACACGCATTCGGCTTGCTCGAAACTTAGACGGCTATCGTTTCCCTTTAGTTTTTTCAGAAAATGAAGCGTTACAAGTAGAGCAGGCTGTGACACATGCCATTCAAGACAGTCCGAAACTTCAAGAAAGATATTCTTATTTTTCCATAAAAGATTTAACACCGTTACAACGTCAAATTTTAGTTGAAAAGCATTTAATTAGTCCACAGCTTGCGAAAAAAGAGCAAGTCGGCTCCATGTTGCTATCTGAAGATGAATCAATTTGCATTATGGTGAACGAAGAAGACCATTTACGCATTCAATGTATGACGGCGAGTTTTCAACTTCAGAAGGCATACGAGGAAGCAAATAAAATTGATCGTGCCTTAGAAGGAGCCTTGCCATATGCATTTCGAGATACTTTCGGCTATTTAACAAGTTGCCCAACGAATATTGGTACTGGCTTACGTGCTTCGGTTATGATGCACCTTCCCGCACTTACACTGACAGGTCAGATGAATCAAATTATCAATGCAATGACGCGTTTAGGGATGACTGTCAGGGGTATATACGGTGAAGGTAGCGAAAATTTAGGTAATGTTTACCAAGTATCGAATCAGATTACACTAGGTAAAACAGAAGAAGATATTTTAGCAGACATTCAAAGTGTTGCAGAAAAAATTATTCAAAAAGAACGGCAGGCAAGAAATAAGCTAATGGAAAAAGCGGAACTTGCCTTAGAAGATCGGATATACAGAGCTTTAGGTACATTAACGCATGCACGCATTTTAACAAGTGAGGAAGCGGCAACCTGTCTATCGAATGTACGTTTAGGTGTAGATTTACAGTTGATTCAAAATATTAAAGCAACCACATTGAACGAGTGTGTGGTCAGTATGCAACCAGGGTTTTTACAGCACTATGCAGGAGAAGCTTTACCACCTGCTGAACGAGATCGAGTTCGAGCAAAAATGCTGCGAGAGGCATTATTTCTTGAAACAATGAGTAAGCCTACTATAGGGGGAAAAGGAGAGGATTCATATGATGTTTAATCGTTTTACACAACGCGCACAAAAAGTATTACAACTTGCACAGGAAGAGGCAATTCGTTGGAAGCACGAATCAATAGGAACAGAGCACATTCTTTTAGGGCTTATTCGTGAAGGCGGTGGTATTGCAGCGAAAGCATTAGAAGCCATCGATATTAGCCCTCAAATGATTGAAGCGGGGATTGAAGAGTTAGTTGGAAAAGGAACAGAGGATGTTGGACCAATCGTTCATTACACACCACGTGCCAAAAAGGTAATTGAACTATCTGTCGATGAGTCACGTAAATTAGGCCATTCCTATATCGGTACGGAGCACTTACTATTAGCGCTTATTCGTGAAGGTGAGGGTGTAGCCGCTCGTGTGTTAAACAATGCAGGTGTAGGCTTAAACAAAGCTCGTCAGCAAGTATTACTGTTGTTAGGCAATAATGATAACGCACAATCTGGACAACAAGCGACGCAGGCTGCAAATACGCCGACTTTAGATAGCTTGGCGCGCGATTTAACTCAAATCGCTCGTGAAGGTTCGCTAGACCCTGTGATTGGTCGCAGCAAGGAAATTACACGCGTTATTGAAGTACTATCACGCCGTACGAAAAATAACCCTGTGCTAATTGGTGAGCCTGGTGTAGGTAAAACGGCAATCGCTGAAGGCTTAGCACAACAAATTATTAACAACGAAGTACCAGAAATTTTGCGTGATAAACGTGTTATGACGCTTGATATGGGGACAGTTGTAGCCGGTACTAAATACCGTGGTGAATTTGAAGATCGCTTGAAAAAAGTGATGGATGAAATTCGACAAGCAGGCAATGTTATTTTATTCATTGATGAATTGCATACATTAATCGGTGCTGGGGGAGCAGAAGGTGCAATTGATGCATCAAACATTTTAAAACCATCCCTAGCACGTGGAGAATTACAATGTATTGGTGCTACAACATTAGATGAGTACCGCAAGTACATCGAAAAGGATGCAGCGTTAGAGCGCCGTTTCCAACCAATTCAAGTGGATGAACCAACTGTTGAAGAAGCAATTCAAATTATTCACGGTTTACGCGATCGCTATGAGGCGCATCACCGTGTGAAAATTACAGATGAAGCAATTGAAGCAGCGGCAAAAATGAGTGATCGTTATATTTCAGACCGCTTCTTGCCTGACAAAGCCATCGACTTAATTGATGAAGCAGGGTCAAAAGTTCGCTTACGTTCATTTGCGGTGCCACCAAACTTAAAAGCACTAGAAGATAAACTTGAAAATGTTCGTTCTGAAAAAAATGCGGCTGTGTCTGGTCAGGAATTTGAAAAGGCTGCTTCGTTAAGAGATACAGAGCAAAAGCTAAAAGACGAAATTGAAACGACACGTAAAACATGGAAAGAAGAACAAGGCAAAGCAGAATCGAAAGTAACAGTTGACGATGTGGCAGCAGTCGTTTCTATGTGGACTGGAATACCAGTAGCTAAGATTGCCCATGAAGAATCAGCTAAACTATTACAACTTGAAGAAGAGTTACACAAGCGTGTTGTGGGTCAAGGCGAGGCAGTCGAGGCAATTTCTCGTGCAATTCGACGCGCAAGAGCGGGCTTAAAAGATCCAAAACGTCCAATCGGTTCATTTATTTTCCTTGGTCCTACTGGGGTCGGAAAAACGGAACTTGCAAGAGCGTTAGCAGAAGTAATGTTCGGTGATGAAGATGCGATGATTCGCGTTGACATGTCTGAATATATGGAGAAACATTCGACTTCACGTTTAGTCGGCTCACCTCCTGGTTATGTAGGTTTTGATGATGGTGGTCAGTTAACAGAAAAAGTTCGACGTAAACCATATTCTGTTGTGCTTCTTGATGAAATTGAGAAAGCTCATCCAGATGTTTTCAATATTTTACTTCAAGTGCTGGAAGATGGTCGTTTAACAGATTCTAAAGGACGTGTCGTTGATTTCCGTAATACGGTTGTTATTATGACTTCAAACGTCGGTGCGGATGCGCTAAAATATCAAAAAAATCTTGGCTTCAGCTTAGGAAGCTCAGAGTCGAAACATAAAGATATGAAGGGCACAATGCTTGAAGAATTGAAAAAAGCATTCCGTCCTGAATTCCTAAACCGTATCGACGAAATGATTGTGTTCCATTCATTAGAAAAAGAACACTTAAAAGAAATCATTTCAATGATGGCCAATACGCTAACAAAACGTCTGCAAGAACAAGATATTACGTTAGAGTTAACAGATGCAGCACTCAATAAAATTGCAGAGGAAGGCTACGACCCTCAATATGGTGCTCGTCCACTCCGTCGTGCATTGCAAAAACAAGTGGAAGACCGTCTATCGGAGGAACTGCTGAAAGGCAATGTAGAAAAAGGAAACCAAGTCGTCATTGATTATGTGAATGATGAATTCGTCGTGAAGAAAAAAGAAGGCGTTTCAATTTCCAAATAAGCGGTTAGCCTATTTAACAAGCATAAATTCGGAAGACAGCGAGGCATATCGTGCCAAGCTGTCTTTTTTTATGTAAAATGAAAATAAGAACAAATATTCGAGGTGGTATGATGGCGAAGAAAAAAACTAAATTTGTCTGTACAGGTTGTGGCTATGAATCGGCAAAGTGGATGGGACGTTGTCCAGGATGTGGTGAATGGAATAAAATGGTTGAGGAAGTGGAGGTTGTGGCGAAAGGCCCTAGAGGAGCATTCCAACACTCTGCAACCGTCACGCAAAAAGCTGTACCTATTATCCAAGTAGAAGCGGCTGAGGAGTCCCGTGTAGCTACAGAAATGGGTGAACTCAATCGTGTCTTGGGCGGAGGAATTGTTCCGGGATCTCTAGTGTTAATCGGGGGTGATCCGGGTATCGGAAAATCGACATTGCTATTACAGGTGTCTGCGTTATTGTCCAATAAAGGTCATCGTGTGCTCTATATTTCTGGTGAGGAATCCATTCGACAAACGAAACTGCGTGCAGAGCGTTTAGGGGTTGTATCTCAAGAGCTGTATATATATTCGGAGACGAATTTAGAATTGTTAAATCAAACAATCGACGATGTACAACCAAAGTTTGTTATTGTGGATTCTATCCAAACGGTGTTCCATCCAGAGGTGACAAGTGCGCCAGGTAGTGTATCGCAAGTACGTGAATGTACAGCGGAGCTAATGCGGATAGCGAAAACAAAAGGCATTGCCATTTTCTTAGTTGGACATGTGACGAAGGAAGGGCAAATTGCGGGACCGCGTATTTTAGAGCATATGGTAGATACAGTGCTGTATTTCGAAGGAGAACGACATCACAACCACCGTATTTTACGGAGCCAAAAAAACCGCTTTGGCTCTACAAATGAAATAGCTATCTTTGAAATGCTTCAGGGGGGCTTAAAGGAAGTTTTGAATCCGTCTGAGCTATTTTTACAGGAACGTTCACAAGGTGCAGCAGGTTCAACAATCGTGGCATCGATGGAGGGAACAAGGCCAATTTTAGTAGAAATCCAATCACTTGTAACCCCTACAAGCTTTAATTATCCGAAACGGATGGCAACAGGGGTGGACCAAAACCGTGTGCAATTGCTTATGGCAGTGCTTGAAAAGCGCATGGGCCTCATGTTACAGGCACAAGATGCATATATTAAAGTTGCTGGCGGAGTAAAGCTAGATGAACCTGCCATTGACTTAGCTGTTTTGACGAGTATTGTGTCTAGCTTTAAGGATCAGGCAGTACGGGGAACAGATTGCTTTATTGGAGAAGTAGGGTTAACAGGAGAGGTTCGTCGTGTCACACGAATTGAACAACGTGTGCTAGAGGCGGCAAAGCTAGGGTTTAAGCGAGCATTTATCCCTGCTTCTAATATTGGCGGTTGGGATTTCCCACAAGGTATTGAAATAGTTGGTGTGGAAACAATTAAAGATGCATTAAATGCCTGCTTTAGAGAGCTTTAAAGACATGCAGTAATGCGTCACCATGTTGCGTCACACTAGGCGTCTGTTGCTAGATGATGAAGTGATTTCAACTAAAATAAATGCATGTTGGGCGACATCCTAGCATGCATTTTTACTTCATAGGTGCAACAATCATTAATTTCATGAAATTGGATAACAATTATTGTGGAAATTAGGCATCTCTTAAGCCTTCCATAACGTCCAATAAACTGAAGGAAATTTAATAATGTTTTGATGAGCTCAAAAAAGATTTTCTACAGTAAAATATGTATAATCGAATATAAGAATTGGAGGTGACAGTATGAAAAAATTTATTCAAATTGCTTTTTTACTGATTGGAGGAGCTTTAGGCCTTGTTTTCTTACCGCCATTATACGAATTGCTTCATTTATCATCTAATCCATGGCTTGATAATCCTTACGTATCAGTTGCTTTAGGTGCGTTTTTACTATTTACATTATCATTTGCTTTTTCCGATTATTTTGTTCGGTTAATTAGCTGGATGGAAGAGGTACTTTTTAAAGTGCCGGTTGGAGATTTATTATTTGGTACGCTTGGGTTAATTGTAGGACTTATCGTAGCCTATTTCCTAGGCTTTGCGATTGATAGCGTTCAAATTCGCGGTATTTCAGAAGTAATTCCAATTATCTTATCTTTTGTACTTGGATATTTGGGATTCCGTGTAGGTTTTAAAAAGCGAGATGAGTTACTTCAGTTATTCACCTTACGTGGGAATAATGCAAAGAAAAAAGCTGCTGAAGGGATTGACGTTCCAGAAAATCGCGGTAGTTATAAATTGCTAGATACCAGCGTTATTATTGATGGGCGTATAGCGGATATTTCGGAAACAGGTTTTATTGAAGGCGTTTTGGTTGTACCGCAGTTTGTATTAACTGAGCTACAGCATATTGCAGATTCCTCAGATACATTAAAACGTACAAGAGGTCGCCGTGGTTTGGATATATTAAAGAAACTGCAAGATGAACGTATGACAAAAGTAGAAATTACCGAAGAAGATTTTGAAGATGTGCAGGAAGTGGATTTAAAACTTGTACGTCTTGCAAAGAAAATGGATAATGATACACAAATTGTGACGAATGACTTCAACTTGAACAAAGTATGTGAATTACATCAGGTGAAAGTACTGAACATTAATGATTTGGCAAATGCAGTGAAACCAGTTGTGATTCCTGGAGAAGATATGCAAGTGGTCGTTATTAAAGATGGGAAAGAGCATAACCAAGGTGTGGCTTATTTGGATGATGGCACGATGATTGTTGTAGAAGGAGGCCGCAATTATATCGGACAGGCCATTACTGTAACGGTAACGAGCGTTCTACAAACATCTGCAGGTCGAATGATTTTTGCTAAGCCAAAGGACGATTAGGAAGTGGACAATGTGCAGTATGAAGTAGTGCTTCCGGCAGCTGGCAGCGGCAAGCGAATGGGAGCAGGTCAAAATAAATTATTTTTAGAGCTTTTAGAGAAACCGATTTTAATACACACATTAGAGGTATTTGAGCAAGATGAAAACTGTACTGGCATTTGGCTTGCGGTGAAACCTGAAGAACGTGCTGTTATTCAAAAGATGCTAGCAAACTATGGAATCTCTAAGGTCAAAGGCTTGCCTGATGGTGGAGCAGAGCGACAGCATTCAGTGCATGCTTGTATGAAAGAAATGGAGCAGGTTGATATTGTTTTAGTGCATGATGCAGCCCGCCCATTTATTACGCACGATATTATTGCAAACCTTGTACAAAGTGCGAATAATTTTGGTGCTGCAATCGCTGGTGTTCGTGCAAAGGACACAATGAAAAAAGTGCGTAATGGCATCATTGAAGAAACGGTGGACCGTGAAAGCTTATGGATGATTCAAACGCCTCAAGCCTTCCGCTTCGATTTGATAGTAGAAGCGGAAGATGTGGCTGAGAAAGTGGGCTTCCTCGGAACAGATGAGGCGATGTTAGTCGAGCGACTTGGTCATGAGGTGCACATTGTTGAAAGCAACTATGAAAACGTAAAGATGACAACAAAAGAAGATTTACTTTTTGGTGAAGCTATTTTACGTAAACGAGCGTTGAAGAATAATGTATAATCGCTTTAAAATCTCATCAGCAGAAGTAGCTGATGAGGTTTTTTTATACGATGGTAAACAAACTATAATATGTGGACTATAGTCGTTACGGACAGCTCAATTTCCTAGGAAATATGTTAAACTGTCTATAAATAGAAAATAAAAAAGGCAGGTGAATGCTGTTGCAATGGTCACTGTTGTAACGGCAGTATTGTATGTTTCGAGTAGGACAAGGTTTTGACGTACATGCATTTGAAGAAGGGCGTCCATTAATTATTGGTGGTATTACAATACCGCATGAAAAGGGTCTAGTAGGGCATTCGGATGCGGATGTCTTATTGCACACAGTAACTGATGCTGCGCTGGGGGCGATTGGAGAAGGGGATATTGGGCGACATTTTCCAGATACAGACCCAGAATGGAAGGATGCTGATTCAGCAAAGTTGCTAGAGTATATTTGGAAAATCGTTGAGGACAAAGGCTATGTGCTTGGCAATGTTGACTGCACAATTATGGCGCAACGTCCGAAAATGGCGCCTTATATTGAACAAATGAGAAATCGCATTGCAACTCTATTAAACGCTGATGCATCACAAGTAAATGTAAAAGCGACAACTACTGAACGACTTGGCTTTACAGGACGTGAAGAAGGCATTGCTTCAATGGCAACAATTTTACTGATTAAAAAATAAAAAAATGGCGCGTGTCCACTTGAAAAACACGCGTTACTTTAATTTCCTATACTACAGTGGTAAAATGAACAAAGTTAATAAGGTCGGAATTATTTTCAGACGAATATTTAGGAGGCATTTAATTATGACGAAAGAAGTTCGCGTTCGTTACGCGCCATCACCAACTGGATTTTTACATATTGGCGGTGCACGTACTGCGTTATTCAACTATTTATATGCAAAACATCATAACGGTAAATTCATCGTGCGTATTGAAGATACGGATATTGAGCGTAATGTAGAAGGTGGAGAAGCGTCTCAGTTAGATAACTTAAAATGGTTAGGTATCGAATATGACGAATCCATCGACATTGGTGGGCCGTATGCACCTTATCGTCAAATGGAACGCTTAGATATTTACAAAGAGCATGCTGAAAAGTTATTACAACAAGGCACAGCGTATAAATGTTTCTGTTCATCAGAAAAATTAGAAGCATCTCGTGAAGAACAAAAAGCTCGTGGTGTTGCAGCACCTACTTATGATGGAACTTGCCGTCATTTATCAGCGGAAGAAGTAGCGGCTAAAGAAGCGGCTGGCGAACAATATACAATTCGTATGCGTGTACCTGAAAACGTAACATATGAATTTGATGATTTAGTACGTGGACATGTAGCGTTCGAATCGAAAGATGTGGGCGACTGGGTACTTGTGAAAGCAAACGGTATTCCAACTTACAATTACGCAGTAGTATTAGATGACCACTTTATGGAAATCTCTCATGTGTTCCGTGGTGAAGAGCATTTATCAAACACACCAAAACAAATGATGATCTTCGATGCATTTGGCTGGGAGTATCCTCGCTTTGGACATATGACGTTAATCATCAACGAAAATCGCAAAAAGCTATCAAAACGAGACGAATCCATTATCCAATTCGTAACGCAATATAAAGACCTTGGTTACTTACCAGAAGCGATGTTCAATTTCTTTGCTTTACTTGGTTGGTCTCCAGAAGGTGAAGAAGAGATTTTCTCTAAAGAAGAATTTATTAAAATCTTTGATGAGAAGCGTTTATCGAAATCACCATCTATGTTTGATAAGCAAAAGCTGACTTGGATGAATAATCAATACATCAAAAAATTATCTTTAGAAGAAGTAGTGGCATTATCTTTACCGCACTTACAAAAAGCAGGCTTATTACCAGAAACGTTAACAGCAGAAGAGCGCGCTTGGGCAACAGATTTAATCGCACTTTACCATGAACAAATGAGCTTTGGTGCTGAAATCGTGGAACTGTCAAGCCTATTCTTTAACGATCATATTGAATATGATGAAGAAGCAAAAGCCGTTTTAGCTGGCGAGCAAGTACCAGAGGTAATGGCTGCATTTAAAGCACAACTTGAAAATTTAGAAGAGTTTACACCTGAAACTGTCAAAGCAGCTATCAAAGCTGTACAAAAAGAGACAGGTCATAAAGGTAAAAATCTATTTATGCCAATCCGTGTTGTGACGACTGGTGAAACACACGGTCCAGAGTTACCAAATGCGATTTGTTTAATTGGTAAAGAGAAAACAATTGACCGTGTAGAAAAATACGCGAAGTAATAGAATTTTATTGACAATTTATATTGTCGATGTAAAATGAATGTACATTGTGAAAGCGTTGATAAGGAGAAGTACGTAGCGCATGCTCTAAAGAGAGGACCATCACCGGCTGAAAGTGGTCTGAGCCAAGGCAAAACCGAAATGCACCTTTGAGCATAGAGCTGAACATTAGTAGGCTCTATCGGTTCGTTCCCGTTATAGGACGTCCAAAGTGGAAGGCTTTTGCCTTCAATCAGAGTGGAACCGCGCAAATTTCAGCGTCTCTGTCATTCCTTTATGGGAATGATAGGGGCGCTTTTTATTTTTTTAAAAAATTCATGTGTTAGATGTAAGAGGGAAATCATTACTAATAACAATAGGTTTTAAGGCTATTCATTGTGCGGGGTGTAGGATTTAAGGTCGCAAGGTTGAGGTCATGACACACATTGTAACGAAAAGGGGGAGTTTTAATGTTTAAAAGAATGAAGGAAGATGTAGATACTATTTTTGAGAATGACCCAGCGGCGCGCAGTGTACTGGAAGTCGTGTTAACATATTCAGGCTTGCATGCTACATGGGCGCATCGTATTGCACACTGGTTTTTTAAAAGACGTTTTTATTTTATCGCACGTGTAATTTCACAAATTAGTCGTTTCTTTACAGGAATTGAAATACATCCTGGTGCTAAAATTGGTCGACGCTTCTTTATCGACCATGGGATGGGAGTAGTTATAGGGGAAACGTGTGAAATAGGCGATAATGTTACCCTTTATCAAGGTGTTACACTAGGTGGTACAGGGAAAGAAAAAGGAAAGCGCCATCCGACATTAGAAGATAATGTGTTAGTTGCCACTGGTGCAAAAGTATTGGGTTCTATTACAATTGGTGAGAATAGTAAAATTGGTGCAGGTTCAGTCGTTTTAAAAGAAGTGCCACCGAACGCTACGGTAGTAGGGATTCCTGGTAAAGTTGTGATGAAAGATGGCGTTCGTTTAGAGAAAAAACTAGACCATCAAAATATTCCTGACCCTGTAGAGGAACGTTGCCAAGGTTTCGAGAAGCAAATCGCAGCATTGCAAGAAGAAATCGGGCGCTTACAAAAGGAGAGAGAAAAACAATGAGTATTCAAATTTTTAACTCATTAACAAGACAAAAAGAAACGTTCGTACCGCTAGAAGAAGGAAAAGTTAAAATGTATGTTTGCGGTCCGACGGTTTATAACTATATTCATATTGGGAATTCACGTCCTGTCATTGTTTATGATACGGTTCGACGCTATTTCCAATATAAAGGTTACGATGTGAAATTCGTCTCTAATTTCACGGATGTCGACGATAAGATTATTAAAGCAGCTAATGAGCTCGGTGAAGAAGTTCATGAACTTACAGATCGTTTCATTGCCGCATATTTTGAAGATGTGACTGCATTAGGTTGCAAAAAGGCAGATGTCCATCCTCGTGTAACGGATCACATGGATGATATTATTGACTTTATTAAAGTGTTAATCGACAAAGATTATGCATATGAGTCAGCGGGCGATGTCTATTACCGAACTCGAAAATTCAATGGTTACGGTAAATTATCACATCAATCGGTAGATGATTTGAAAATTGGTGCACGTATCGAAGCGGGCGAGAAAAAGGATGATGCATTAGATTTTGCATTATGGAAAGCAGCAAAGCCTGGCGAAATCTATTGGGAAAGTCCTTGGGGCAACGGCCGTCCTGGATGGCATATTGAATGCTCTGTGATGGCGCGTGAGCATTTAGGTGATACAATTGATATACATGCAGGTGGTCAAGATTTAACATTCCCGCATCATGAAAATGAAATAGCGCAATCCGAAGCGCATAATGATACAACATTTGCGCGTTACTGGATGCATAATGGATATATTAATATCGATAATGAAAAAATGTCAAAATCCCTTGGTAATTTTGTGCTCGTGAACGATATCCGTAAACAAATCGACCCGCAAATTTTACGATTCTTTATGTTATCTGTTCACTATCGCCACCCAATTAACTTTGCAAAGGATTTAGTAGATGCTGCAGCAACAGGTTTAGAGCGTATTCGTACTGCATACAACAATGTTAAGTACCGCCTATCTGCAACTGCAAGTCTCGGCGATTGCTCAGAGGAATGGCTCCGTCAAATTGCTCAACAAAAGGCGCAGTTTGAGGAAGCGATGGATGATGATTTCAATACGGCGAATGCTATTTCAGTATTATTTGAATTAGCGCGTATTGCAAATATTTACTTGAATGAAACAAATACGGATGAGAAAGTGTTATTAACTTTTATTGAAACTTTTGAGGTATTAGGTGACGTCTTAGGTATTGAATTTGCTAAAGAAGCTGAACTACTGGACGAAGAAATTGAAGCATTGTTGCAAGAGCGCGTAGAAGCGCGCAAAAACCGTGACTTTGCCCGTTCAGATGAAATTCGTGACCATTTACAAGCGCAAGGTATCATTTTAGAAGATACACGCCAAGGGACAAGATGGAAACGAGGGTAAGTAACTTGGATAAACTCCGAAATGAAGATGTGAAGCAATTAAATGCATTAGCGCTTGCATATATGGGAGATGCGGTTTTAGAACAGAAGGTACGGGAGTATTTACTGCGTAGCGGACGCGTAAAACCGAACACACTCCATAGAGAAGCAACGCATTATGTATCAGCAAAGGCACAGTCAACAATTGTACATCGCATGATGGATGAAAACTTTTTAACAGAGCAGGAATTGGCAGTGTTCCGACGTGGACGCAATGCCAAATCCGGTTCTGTTCCCAAAAATACAGATGTACAAACTTATCGCAATAGTTCAGGCTTTGAAGCGGTACTTGGAAGCTTGTACTTACTAGGTGAATTAGAACGCGTTTATGCCATCATTGCATACGCTATTCAAATAATCGAGGAATTAAAAGGAGTGTCAAAATAATGGCAGAACAAAATGGTGAAATTATTGCCGGTAAAAACCCAGTGTTAGAAGCACTTCGTTCAGGCCGCGATATGAATAAAGTATGGATTGCAGAAGGTGTAAAAAAATCAGGGGTCAATGAACTGCTTGATTTAGCGCGCGAACGAGGCATCATTGTACAGTTTGTACCGAAAAAAAAGGTCGATCAATTATCAGATGCTAACCATCAAGGAATTGTGGCATCTGTAGCAGCATATAGCTATGCAGAACTAGACGATTTATTTGCAGCGGCACAAAACAAACAAGAAGATCCATTTTTCTTAATTTTAGATGAGTTAGAAGACCCGCATAATTTAGGCTCTATTATGCGAACTGCAGATGCAATTGGCGTACATGGTATTATTATTCCAAAGCGTCGCTCAGTGAGCTTAACAGCAGTTGTGGCGAAAGCGTCAACAGGCGCCATCGAGCATGTACCTGTCGTGCGTGTTAATAACCTAGCCCAAACAGTCGATGAGTTAAAAGAACGGGGCGTATGGATTGCTGGTACGGATGCAAAAGGCTCTGCGGATTATCGCAAAATGGATGCAACTCTACCGCTTGCTATTATTATTGGTAGTGAGGGTAAAGGGATGGGGCGCCTACTAAAAGAGAAATGTGACTTTTTATATCATCTGCCTATGGTTGGGCATGTCACATCATTAAATGCTTCTGTAGCTGCGGCGCTTTTAATGTATGAAGTGTATCGTAAACGTCAAGAAGCGAATGACTAACGATGAAGAACATTTTGCTTGTTGACGGCTATAATATGATCGGAGCTTGGAAAGAGCTACGTCCATTACGTGACACGAACTTTGAAGATGCACGTAAGCGTCTAATTGAGCTTATGGCAGAATATAAAGCGGCGATAGGGTGGCGCGTGATAGTTGTTTTTGACGCCCATCTTGTGCCGGGCGTGGAGCAATCTTATATAGAAAATGGCGTCGAGATTATTTATACAAGGAAAAATGAAACAGCAGATGAACGCATTGAAAAGATGACACAAGAACTAAAAGCAAGACATATTCAAATTCACGTGGCGACTTCCGATATGGCTGAACAAAGTGTTATTTTTGGCAATGGTGCACTACGCAAATCGGCAAGAGAGCTTGAAATTGATTTAAGCATTATTCAACATAAAATTTCTCATGATGTAAAACGTAAGCAGGATAGCAAGCCACCTTCACGTATAGAGCTAAAGCCAGATGTGGCACTTGCTTTTGAAAAATGGCGCCGTGGTTTGAAATGATTGATTGACTGATATTTTCCAATTCCGTTATACTGTTCCTAATTATCTGTTGCAGCTGAGGTGATACCATGTTTAAAAATAGTATTGTACAAGTGACACAAGATTTTGAACGATTCAATGATGAAGAGCTTATTGAAATGGTGCATCAAGGTAATACAGATGCGTTGGATTTTTTAATTACAAAATACCGTTTGCTAGTAAGAGCAAAGGCGAGATCCTATTTTTTAATTGGTGCTGATAAAGAAGACATAGTACAAGAAGGAATGATTGGCTTGTATAAAGCTGTCCGTGATTTTAAAGGGGACAAGCTAGCTTCTTTTCGAGCTTTTGCGGAGTTATGTATTACAAGACAAATTATTACTGCAATTAAAACAGCAACAAGGCAAAAACACATTCCACTGAATTCCTATGTTTCGTTAGACAAGCCTATTTTTGATGAGGAATCTGATCGTACATTAATGGATGTATTAACAGGGGCGATTATGGATGATCCAGAAGAGTTAATGATTCATAGAGAAGAGTTTGGTTATTTAGAAGAAAAAATGAGTGAGATTTTAAGTGAATTAGAGCTACAAGTGCTAGCTCTCTATCTAGATGGGCAATCCTATCATGAAATTTCTGCAAAACTGAATCGCCATGTGAAGTCAATTGACAATGCTTTGCAACGAGTAAAGCGGAAATTAGAGCGACATTTAGTGCTCGAGGAAATGTCGTAGAGGTCACTTACCCTTGTTGACATTGACAATTTTAGGTGTTAGTCTTTAAAAGACAAAGTGCCAAAAAAGGTGATTACATGACAAAGAAAGTCGTGCTAAATTGTGAAAAATGCGGTTCGAGAAATTACACATTTCCTGCTAAGGGAGATTCTACTGTACGCCTCGAATTAAAGAAATTTTGCTCGCATTGCAATGAACATACAGTGCATAAACAAACGCTATAAAATATTTTGTAAATAGACAGATATGATTGATTCGGAGGTTAGGCTAGAATGGGTAAGATTAAAAGTTTTTTCAGCGACGTAATGTCGGAAATGCGAAAAACTAGCTGGCCAAAAAGTAAAGAACTGACGAAATATACAGTCGTTGTAATTTCAACTGTAGTAATTATGGCTTTATTTTTTGTGTTAGTAGACTTAGGTATTTCATCATTATTCCGCTGGTACTTAGATTTATAATTAGAAAAGAGCATGTTAATACTTTTGAAAATAGCCCGTCCTTTCCAATAACGGGTTTTTTCGTTTGTTTTATGAAGTAAAGAGCAGTAAAATGTTCTCATTATGATAAGCGTGCTACTAGTAAAAGTATGCTGGTAGCAATAGATGACTATGCTAATTAGGTATTTATCATCGGGCTTTCGCTTGCTATGGCGAAAGCTATGTTTTTCTATTGAGAAGCTTGTGAAAAGAATAAAGGATGCAAAATTGCATATCGCGATCATTTTCACTTTTATTAGTAAGGGAGGGACGGACGAGTAGTCCTAGCAGTTATGGAGAAAAATTGGTATGTTGTTCATACGTATTCAGGGTATGAGAACCGTGTAAAAGCAAACCTAGAAAAACGTGTTGAAACAATGGGGATGCAAGATAAAATCTTCCGTGTTATCGTGCCTGAGCATGAGGAAACAGAAATGAAAGACGGCAAAAAGCGCACAATGATGCGTAAAGTTTTCCCTGGTTATGTCCTAGTAGAACTCATTATGACAGATGATTCTTGGTATGTTGTACGTAATACACCAGGAGTAACTGGCTTTATCGGTTCATCAGGTGGTGGAGCAAAACCAACACCGCTATTACCAGAGGAAGCGGATCGTCTATTACAACAAATGGGCATGACAGATAAAGTTGTTGAAATCGATATCACAGTTGGTGAAGCGGTTGAAGTATTAGAAGGACCGTTTGCGCACTTCCAAGGGCGTGTTGAAGAAATTGACGCTGAAAAAGGAAAACTGAAAGTATCTGTAGATATGTTTGGTCGCGAAACGATTATGGAACTGGATTTTGAGCAAATTCAAAAATTATAACTTTAAATTCTAGTAACTAATTAGTGTATGATTGAGCGTATAACGCAAATTTTGTTAATTACTACTTGCTTAAAAAAATTAAAAGTGGTATCATTTCAAAGGTCAGACTGTCAAACTTCGGTTGACGTCTGTAATGATAATTTTAATGTTATCGGCACTTAGCTGACAGACAGATATTGAGTGGGAGGGGCAACCCAATTACCACATCACGGACTTAAGGAGGTGTGTCTCGTGGCTAAAAAAGTTATTAAAGTTGTTAAACTTCAAATCCCTGCTGGTAAAGCAAACCCAGCTCCACCGGTTGGTCCTGCATTAGGTCAAGCAGGTGTGAACATCATGGGATTCTGTAAAGAGTTCAATGCGCGTACTGCTGATCAAGCTGGTCTTATTATTCCGGTTGAAATTTCAGTATTCGAGGACCGTTCTTTCACTTTCATTACGAAAACTCCACCTGCAGCAGTTTTACTTAAAGTAGCAGCTGGTATCCAATCTGGATCTGGTGAACCAAACCGTAAAAAAGTTGCAACGGTTAAACGTGATAAAGTTCGCGAAATCGCTGAAACTAAAATGCCAGACCTTAACGCTGCTTCAGTTGAAGCTGCTATGTTAATGGTTGAAGGTACTGCACGAAGCATGGGTATTGTTATCGAAGACTAATTCCCATTTACTTGATGTTTTTGTTTTTTGGAAGGTTGCGGAGTTTCTTTGTGAACGCGCAACCTTTATTCGTGGGAGGTAAAATCCGCTATAACCACAATCAAGGAGGAAATATATAATGGCTAAAAAAGGTAAAAAACTGCAAGATGCAGCGAAATTAATCGACCGTAACAACGTATACGGCGCACAAGAAGCAATCGAACTTGCTCAAAAAACTAGCACAGTAAACTTCGACGCTACTGTAGAAGTTGCTTTCCGTTTAGGAATCGATACTCGTAAAAACGACCAACAAATCCGTGGTGCAGTAGTGCTACCAAACGGTACTGGTAAAACTCAACGCGTATTAGTATTCGCTAAAGGTGAAAAACTTAAAGAAGCAGAAGCTGCTGGCGCTGACTATGTAGGCGATGCAGAGTACATCCAAAAAATCCAACAAGGTTGGTTTGACTTCGATGTAATCGTAGCAACTCCTGACATGATGGGTGAAGTTGGTAAACTTGGTCGCGTATTAGGACCTAAAGGCTTAATGCCAAACCCTAAAACTGGTACAGTTACATTTGACGTAACAAAAGCAATCGAAGAAATCAAAGCTGGTAAAGTAGAATACCGCGCTGACAAAGCTGGTATTATCCACGCTCCTATCGGTAAAGTTTCTTTCGCAACAGAAAAACTTGTAGAAAACTTCTTAACTGTATTTGACGTTGTTCAAAAAGCAAAACCTGCTGCAGCTAAAGGTACTTACATGAAATCTGTAAATGTTACAACTACAATGGGCCCAGCTGTTAAAATTGACGCTGCTAACGTAGTAGTAAAATAATTTATTTATATAAATCGGTTGACAGCTATCCGCATCTTTGGTATGATGGATGCTGTTGTGAATCATCCATTTGTACCGTAGACAGTAGGAGTGACTTGTCACTTAATGTTCCTACCGAGGACATCGGAATTCGGATTCTTATTTTAAAGATGATGACTTTCAGCCTCTGTGTCTATATGACCCAGAGGCTTTTCTTTTGTCGGTATAAATGACCCATTCTAATAGGAGGTGTCATCATGAGCAAAGCAATCGAAAACAAACAATCTCAAGTGCAAGAAATCACAGAAAAATTCCAAAGCGCTGCTTCTGTAGTGGTAGTGGATTACCGTGGTCTTAATGTTGCACAAGTGACTGAACTTCGTAAACAACTTCGTGAAGCTGGTGTTGAGTTTAAAGTTTACAAAAACACTTTAACTCGTCGTGCTGCTGAAGCTGCTGGTGTTGAAGGGATCAACGAAGTATTAACTGGTCCTAACGCAATCGCGTTCTCAACTGAAGATGTTGTAGCTCCTGCTAAAATCATCAACGAGTTCGCTAAGAAAAACGAAGCTTTAGAAATTAAAGCAGGTATTATTGAAGGTGCAATCTCTTCTGTTGAAGATGTTAAAGCACTTGCAGAACTTCCATCACGCGAAGGTCTTCTTTCAATGCTTTTATCTGTACTTCAAGCTCCAGTGCGCAACTTCGCACTTGCAACAAAAGCTGTTGCAGAACAAAAAGAAGAACAAGGCGCGTAATTTCTTACGTAGCATAACTTCCGCGGCTTGACCGCAAAAAACTAAAACATATCCAATTAGGAGGAAATTATAATGAACAAAGAGCAAATCTTAGAAGCTATCAAAGCTATGACAGTTCTTGAATTAAACGATTTAGTAAAAGCTATCGAAGAAGAATTCGGTGTAACAGCTGCTGCTCCAGTAGCAGTAGTTGCTGGCGGTGCTGCTGCAGCTGAAGAAAAAACAGAATTCGACGTAGTATTAGCATCTGCTGGTGCTGAAAAAATTAAAGTAATCAAAGTGGTTCGCGAAATCACTGGTTTAGGTCTTAAAGAAGCTAAAGAAGTTGTAGATAACGCTCCTAAAGCTCTTAAAGAAGGCGTTTCTAAAGATGAAGCTGAACAAATCAAAGCTAAACTTGAAGAAGTTGGCGCATCTGTAGAAGTTAAGTAATCTCGTATTACTTTTATACAAAAGGAAGCTCGTCATTATGGCGAGCTTTTTCTTCATTCTGAGGAGGCGTGAAAATGTCAGATCACTATTATACAAGTAAGCCTCAAACTGAAAGTAAACCTCGTCACTGGACGTTCAAGTTACTTGGGCATACGTTTTCCTTTGAAACGGATGCAGGTGTATTTAGTAAAAGCGAAGTAGATTTTGGATCCCGTGTATTAATAGATGCGTTTCAAATGCCGGATGTGGATGGTGCTATTTTCGATGTAGGTTGTGGGTATGGACCGATTGGGTTGTCTATTGCCAAAGCAAATCCTGAGCGAACAGTATTCATGATGGATATTAATGAGCGGGCAGTTGCGCTTTCACAAAAAAATGCGCAAGTAAACGGTGTTCAAAATGTACGTATATTTGTAAGTGACGGACTATCGAATGTTGATGATGAGGCGAAAGCTGCAGCTATTTTAACCAATCCTCCAATTCGCGCAGGAAAGGAAACGGTTTTCCGCTTTTACGACGGTGCTTATGATAAGTTAGTGACTTCTGGAGAGCTTTGGGTAGTAATTCAGAAGAAGCAAGGTGCACCATCAACGGTTAGCTATTTAGAGGAAAAATTTTCTGTAGTGGATATTGTGGAAAAGAAAAAAGGCTACTGGATAGTGCGTGCAAAAAAATAAATGAAATATGTATAAAATATTGACTTGACAAAACGGCTATGATAATATGATACAATGCAAAAATATTATTTTGAGGTCGTGTGCCCTTTTGGTATATGAATGATTTAATATGGGTATACTTGCCAAGATAAGTTTAGTTAACCGAAAATGAGATCTTTTGAAGACTCGTTTTCTTTTTGTCTTTCGAAATCATACACTATTTGGATGATTTTGCAAAGACCTAATATCGCTTTATTGAGGGGTGAATGAGTTGACAGGTCAACTAGTTCAGTACGGACAACACCGCCAGCGTAGAAGCTTTGCGCGTATTAAAGAGGTGCTTGAGCTTCCAAATCTGATTGAGATTCAAACGGCGTCTTACGAGTGGTTCCTTGAAGAAGGTTTACGTGAAATGTTCCGTGACATTTCGCCGATCGAGGACTTTACAGGTAATCTTTCATTAGAATTCATCGATTATTCATTAGGTGATCCTAAGTATGATGTCGATGAGTGTAAAGAGCGAGATGTTACTTACGCAGCTCCATTACGTGTGAAAGTACGTCTTTACAACAAAGAAACTGACGAAGTGAAAGAACAAGATGTATTTATGGGTGACTTCCCATTAATGACAGAAACAGGTACGTTCATTATCAATGGTGCTGAACGTGTTATTGTTTCGCAATTAGTTCGATCACCGAGTGTGTATTTCCATGATAAAACTGATAAAAACGGTAAAAAAGGCTTCGGTGCAACAGTCATTCCAAACCGTGGTGCTTGGTTAGAATATGAAACTGACGCGAAAGATGTAGTATATGTGCGTATTGATCGTACTCGTAAGCTACCAGTAACAGTGTTACTTCGCGCACTAGGCTTCGGTTCAGATCAAGAAATTATCGATATTATCGGTGATAACGAGTATTTACGTAATACGCTAGAAAAAGATAACTCTGAAAGTACAGAAAAAGCACTTTTAGAAATCTATGAGCGTTTACGTCCAGGTGAGCCACCAACAGTAGAAAGTGCGAAAAGTTTATTATACTCTCGTTTCTTCGATGCTAAACGCTATGATTTAGCGAATGTTGGTCGTTACAAAATGAATAAAAAGCTTCACATCAAAAATCGTTTATTCAACCAAACGATTGCTGAAACGCTTGTTGATCCAGAAACAGGCGAAATTTTAGTAGAGAAGGGCACTGTGCTTGATCGTCGTACTTTAGATAAGATTTTACCTTACCTAGAGGATTCTTCTAAAGGTATTGGCTACCGCACTTTATCACAAGTTGGCGGAGTACTTGAAGATGACGTAACAATCCAATCTATTAAAATTTATGCTCCGAAAGATGAAGCACAAAAAGAAATCAATGTAATTGGCAATGCCTACATTGACGAAGAAGTGAAGAACATTACACCTGCTGACGTCTTATCTTCAGTAAGTTATTTCTTCAACTTACTTTACCAAGTAGGGGCAACAGATGATATTGACCATTTAGGTAACCGTCGTCTACGCTCTGTTGGTGAATTATTACAAAATCAATTCCGTATCGGTTTATCTCGTATGGAACGTGTAGTGCGCGAGCGTATGTCTATCAATGATACAGCCGCTATCGTACCGCAACAATTAATCAATATTCGTCCAGTAATTGCGTCTATTAAAGAATTCTTTGGTAGCTCTCAATTATCTCAATTCATGGACCAAACAAACCCACTGGCAGAGTTAACGCACAAACGTCGTCTATCTGCATTAGGACCTGGTGGTTTAACACGTGAACGCGCTGGTTTCGAAGTGCGTGACGTTCACTATTCTCACTATGGTCGTATGTGTCCGATCGAGACACCAGAGGGTCCAAACATTGGTTTAATTAACTCATTATCTTCTTTCGCTAAAGTAAATAAATTTGGTTTCATTGAAACGCCATATCGTCGTATTGACCACGAAACTGGCCGAGTAACAGATCAAATTGATTACTTAACAGCTGACGAAGAAGATAACTACTATGTAGCGCAAGCGAACTCACTATTAAATCCTGATGGTACATTCGTAAACGATGAAGTTGTAGGTCGTTTCCGTGGGGATAATACTGTTTTCAACAAGTCTCAAATGGACTATATGGACGTATCGCCTAAACAAGTAGTTTCTGCAGCGACTGCATGTATTCCGTTCTTAGAAAACGATGACTCTAACCGTGCGCTTATGGGTGCCAACATGCAACGTCAAGCGGTTCCTCTATTAAATCCAGAAGCTCCGTTTGTCGGAACTGGTATGGAACACGTAGATGCACGTGACTCAGGTGCGGCTGTAGTAGCAAAATACGATGGTATTGTTGAGCATGTAGAAGCTCGTTCAATCCACGTACGTCGCATTGAAACAATCGACGGTAAAGAAGTTAAAGGCGATTTAACAAAATATAAATTACAAAAATTCATTCGTTCAAACCAAGGTACTTCATACAACCAACGTCCACTTGTAAAAGTTGGCGAACGTGTGAAACCTCGTGATATTTTAGCTGACGGTCCATCAATGGAAAAAGGTGAACTTGCATTAGGTCGTAACGTACTTGTTGCATTCATGACTTGGAACGGGTTCAACTATGAGGATGCTGTTATCATGAGTGAACGCCTTGTAAAAGACGATGTATATACTTCAGTTCATATTGAAGAATATGAATCAGAATCTCGTGATACAAAATTAGGACCTGAAGAAATTACACGTGATATTCCAAACGTTGGGGAAGATGCACTTCGTAACTTAGACGAACGTGGTATTATCCGTATCGGTGCGGAAGTACGCGATGGTGATATTCTTGTAGGTAAAGTAACGCCTAAAGGGGTTACAGAGTTAACGGCTGAAGAGCGCTTATTACACGCAATCTTTGGTGAAAAGGCACGTGAAGTTCGTGATACTTCATTACGCGTACCACATGGTGCGGGCGGTATCATCCTTGACGTGAAAGTATTTAACCGTGAAGACGGCGACGAGTTACCACCAGGTGTTAACCAATTAGTTCGTGCTTACATTGTTCAAAAACGTAAAATCCGCGTTGGGGACAAAATGGCCGGACGTCATGGTAACAAAGGGGTTATCTCTCGTATCTTACCGGAAGAGGATATGCCATTTATGCCAGATGGTACTCCTGTCGATATCATGTTAAACCCGCTAGGTGTACCTTCTCGTATGAATATCGGACAAGTTTTAGAACTACATTTAGGTATGGCTTCTCGTTACTTAGGTGTTCATATGGCAACGCCAGTATTTGATGGTGCCAACGAAGAAGATGTATGGGAAACAATGGAAGAAGCAGGGATGAACCGTGACGGTAAAACAATCCTGTATGATGGACGTTCAGGTGAACCATTCGATAACCGTGTATCTGTAGGGATTATGTACATGATCAAACTTGCACACATGGTTGATGATAAACTTCACGCACGTTCAACTGGTCCTTACTCACTTGTTACACAACAACCACTTGGTGGTAAAGCGCAGTTCGGTGGACAACGCTTTGGTGAGATGGAGGTATGGGCACTTGAAGCATATGGTGCTGCATACACACTTCAAGAAATTTTAACTGTTAAATCTGATGACGTTGTTGGTCGTGTGAAAACATACGAAGCTATCGTTAAAGGTGAAAGCGTTCCAGAGCCAGGCGTTCCAGAATCATTTAAAGTATTGATTAAAGAACTTCAGTCTCTAGGTATGGATGTTAAAATGTTAACAATCAATGATGAAGAAGTAGAGCTTCGCGATCTAGACGAAGAAGAAGATCTTCAACCTGCTGACGCACTTAACATTGCGCCACAACCAGAAACAGAAGAAGAGCCAGTAGAGTCTTTTGAATAATGGATAAGTTCACATTCGTGTGAATATGGTCAAACTTATTTTTCAAATTAGTCGGGCAGGATTTAACGCCCTGCCCGACTTTCTTTACGAATGAAAACAATCTATTTTTAATCTTTTGTCAAAAGGTATTTTGGCAAACGATTGTCGAGCTGCGTAAAAGAGTCTTTATAAAGACCTATAACTAGAGGGAGGTAGGCTCCTTGATAGACGTTAATGAATTTGAATATATGAAAATTGGTTTAGCTTCCCCTGACAAGATTCGTTCTTGGTCATATGGTGAAGTAAAAAAACCAGAAACAATTAACTATCGTACATTAAAACCAGAAAAAGATGGTTTATTCTGTGAACGTATTTTCGGTCCTACGAAAGACTGGGAATGTCACTGTGGTAAATACAAACGCGTTCGTTATAAAGGCGTAGTTTGTGACCGTTGTGGTGTTGAAGTAACACGTGCAAAAGTTCGACGTGAACGTATGGGTCATATCGAATTAGCAGCCCCAGTTTCTCATATTTGGTACTTCAAAGGTATTCCAAGCCGTATGGGTCTTATCTTAGATATGTCACCACGTGCTTTAGAAGAAGTAATTTACTTCGCATCTTACGTTGTCATCGAACCAGGTGCTACAAACTTAGAAAGTAAACAATTACTTTCTGAAAAAGAGTATCGTGCATACCGCGAAAAATTCGGTAACACATTCGAAGCTGCTATGGGTGCAGAAGCCATTAAAAAGCTTCTTGGTAAAATCGATCTTGAAGATGAAACACATTCTTTAAAAGAAGAGTTAAAATCTGCACAAGGTCAACGCCGTACACGTGCGATTAAACGTCTTGAAGTGGTAGAGTCATTCCGTAACTCAGGTAACTCTCCAGAGTGGATGATTTTAGATGTACTACCTGTTATTCCACCGGAGCTTCGTCCAATGGTTCAACTAGATGGTGGTCGTTTTGCAACTTCTGACTTAAACGATTTATATCGTCGTGTCATTAACCGTAATAACCGTTTAAAACGTTTGTTAGATCTTGGTGCACCAAGCATCATCGTTCAAAACGAAAAACGTATGTTACAAGAAGCAGTTGATGCATTAATCGATAACGGTCGTCGTGGTCGTCCTGTAACTGGACCAGGTAACCGTCCGTTAAAATCACTTTCTCATATGTTGAAAGGGAAACAAGGTCGTTTCCGTCAAAACTTACTTGGTAAACGTGTAGACTATTCTGGTCGTTCCGTTATCGTAGTAGGTCCAAACTTAAAAATGTACCAATGTGGTCTACCGAAGGAAATGGCGATTGAGCTATTTAAACCTTTCGTTATGAAAGAATTAGTAGAACGTGGTCTTGCACATAACATTAAATCTGCTAAACGTAAAATCGAACGTTTAAACAACGACGTATGGGACGTTTTAGAAGATGTTATCCGTGAGCATCCGGTCCTATTAAACCGTGCTCCGACGCTTCACCGTCTTGGTATCCAAGCATTTGAACCAACACTAGTTGAAGGTCGTGCAATTCGTCTTCACCCGTTAGTATGTACAGCTTACAACGCTGACTTCGATGGTGACCAAATGGCGGTTCACGTACCATTATCAGCAGAGGCACAAGCTGAAGCTCGCCTTCTAATGCTTGCTGCACAAAACATCCTAAACCCGAAAGATGGTAAACCAGTTGTTACACCATCTCAAGACATGGTATTAGGGAACTATTATTTAACACTTGAGCGTGAAAATGCTCGTGGTGAAGGTTCGATTTTCTATGGACCAAACGAAGTGCTAATCGCATATGATACTGGCCATGTTCACTTGCATACTCGTATCGCGATCAAAGCAAGTTCACTGCACAATCCAACGTTTACAGAAGAACAAAATAATATGTTCTTACTAACAACGGTTGGTAAAGTAATCTTTAACGAAATCTTGCCTGAATCATTCCCGTTCATTAACGAACCGACTGATTTCAACTTAGAGCAAGTAACACCAGATAAATACTTCGTAAACTTAACAATTGACGAAGAAACTCTAGCAGAGCTTGAAGCAGATGCTGCTTACAACCAATTAGATGAAAAAGGTAAAGTTGACGCACAACGTTCAGCGGTACTTCGCAAATACTTTGCATCTGTACCTGTTGTAAACCCATTCCGCAAGAAATTCTTAGGAAATATCATTGCAGAAGTGTTCAAACGTTTCCACATTACTGAAACATCTAAAATGCTTGACCGTATGAAAAACTTAGGTTTCAAATATTCAACTCGCGCTGGTATCACTGTTGGTGTATCTGACATCGTGGTATTACCAGATAAAGGTGACATCTTAGCAATAGCACAAGAGAAAGTAGATAAAGTTCAAGCGCAATTCCGTCGTGGTTTCATCACAGAAGAAGAGCGTTATGACCGTGTTATCTCTAGCTGGAGTGCGGCGAAAGATGAAATTCAATCAAAACTGATGAAGTCGCTTGAGAAAACAAACCCAATCTTTATGATGTCTGACTCAGGTGCCCGTGGTAACGCATCTAACTTTACACAGTTAGCAGGTATGCGTGGTCTGATGGCCAACCCGGCTGGTCGTATTATCGAACTTCCAATCAAGTCTTCATTCCGTGAAGGTTTAACAGTATTGGAATACTTCATCTCAACACATGGTGCGCGTAAAGGTCTTGCCGATACAGCCCTAAAAACTGCCGATTCAGGTTACTTAACACGTCGTCTTGTAGACGTTGCACAAGATGTCATTGTGCGTGAAGATGACTGTGGAACAGACCGTGGCTTAACAATCGGAGCGTTAATGGAAGGTACAGAACTAATCGAAGCGTTAGACGAACGTATTGTTGGTCGTCATACGAAGAAAACGATTTTCCATCCAGAATCAGGCGATGTTATTTTAGAAAAAGACGGCTTAATCGACCAAGATATCGCTCGTATTATTACGGAAGCTGGTATCGAAGAAGTAACAATCCGTTCTGCATTTACATGTAATACAAAACATGGTGTATGTAAAAAATGTTACGGCATGAACTTAGCAACTGGTGAAAAAGTAGAAGTTGGGGAAGCAGTTGGTATTATTGCGGCTCAATCAATCGGTGAACCAGGTACTCAGTTAACAATGCGTACATTCCATACAGGTGGGGTAGCCGGAGACGATATTACACAAGGTCTTCCACGTATCCAAGAGATTTTCGAAGCACGTAATCCAAAAGGTCAATCTGTTATTTCTGAGATTGCTGGTACGGTGTCAGATATCACTGAAATCCGTGAAGGTCTAAAAGAAATTACCGTTCAAGGTGATGTAGAAACTCGTAAATACCAAGCACCTTATAATGCACGTCTAAAAGTCATCGAAGGTGACGCAATCGAACGTGGTCAAGTATTAACAGAGGGTTCTATCGATCCAAAACAATTATTAAAAGTAAAAGACGTTTCAACAGTTCAAGAATATTTACTAAAAGAAGTACAAAAAGTTTACCGTATGCAAGGGGTAGAAATTGGAGATAAACACATCGAAGTAATGGTACGCCAAATGCTTCGTAAAGTGCGCGTAATCGAAGCTGGTGATACAGAATTATTACCAGGCTCATTATTAGATATTCACCAATTCTCAGAGGCAAATGCAGATGCTGTGCTAAACGGCAAAAACCCTGCAACATGTCGCCCTGTAATTCTAGGTATTACAAAAGCTTCATTAGAAACAGAATCATTCTTATCTGCTGCATCATTCCAAGAAACAACTCGTGTGTTAACGGATGCTGCAATTAAAGGTAAACGTGATGAACTTCTAGGATTAAAAGAGAACGTAATTATCGGTAAACTTGTTCCTGCAGGTACTGGTATGCAACGTTATCGTCAAATCCGCATTGAAAAAGATGAGCTTGACGCAGAAGATCTAGTTTCTGCTGAATAACTTAAATGAAAGCTCCGAAGAGATGACAAAAGCGCATCTCTTCGGACTTTTTAAAGATATTAGTTGACAGTAGAAATTGATAATGATAATATATTGAAGGTTGATAGTTAACTGTCTGTACTTCGGAGGATATGAAAATGTCTTATGATAAAGTAAGGGCTAGTCAAACAATCATTGGTACAAAGCAAGCAGTAAAAGCAATGCAAGCTGGTTTAGTGAAAGAGCTTTTTGTGGCACTTGATGCAGACAATTGGGTAACCGATTCGGCCATATCTTTCGCGAGAGAAATCGGTATACCAGTTATTCTTGTCGAGTCCAAAAAGGAACTAGGCAAAGCCTGTGGAATCCATGTTGGAGCTGCGGTAGTTGCTATTGCTGTAGATTAGTTTTTGTGTATAAAACACAAAGACTTTGTTTTTACCCAAAAAATGAACCACCTGGATGTGTGGTATTAATAGTGAATGAATGAAGGGAGGAAAAACCGATGCCTACAATTAACCAATTAGTACGTAAGCCTCGTCAATCTAAAATCACGAAATCAAAATCACCAGCGTTAAACAAAGGATATAACTCATTTAAAAAATCTTTAACTGATGTTAAGTCTCCTCAAAAACGTGGTGTTTGTACTCGTGTAGGTACAATGACACCTCGTAAACCAAACTCAGCGTTACGTAAATACGCTCGTGTGCGTTTAACTAACCAAATTGAGGTTACAGCTTATATCCCAGGTGAAGGCCACAACTTACAAGAGCACAGTGTTGTTCTTATCCGTGGCGGACGCGTAAAAGACTTAGCGGGTGTTCGTTACCATATCGTACGTGGTGCTCTTGATACAGCTGGTGTAAACGGTCGTTTACAATCACGTTCTAAATACGGAACAAAACGCCCTAAAGAAAAAAAATAATTTAACACGCTAAGTGTTAATAAATAACGAGCCTGATGTTGGTATCACCGATTTCCAATCATGCTAGCTGATGTGGAAATTTAGTGATAACGACATTTTAGGCGAAGTTTATAAAAAAAATCGATAATTATTCGAAAGGAGGAAAACACATGCCTCGTAAAGGTCCTGTTTCCAAACGTGACGTGTTACCAGATCCAATTTATAATTCAAAACTAGTAACTCGTTTAATCAATAAAATGATGGTTGATGGTAAAAGAGGTACTTCTCAAAAGATTTTATACGGTGCGTTCGAACTAGTTAAAGAACGTTCTGGTGAAAATCCAATTGAAGTATTCGAAGCTGCTCTAAACAACGTAATGCCAGTTCTTGAAGTACGCGCTCGCCGTGTTGGTGGTTCAAACTACCAAGTACCAGTTGAAGTACGTCCAGAACGTCGTACAACTTTAGGTCTTCGTTACCTAGTTAACTATTCTCGTCTTCGTGGTGAAAAAACTATGGAAGAGCGTTTAGCTAACGAAATTCTAGATGCTTCTAACAACACTGGTGCATCAGTTAAAAAACGTGAAGATATGCACAAAATGGCAGAAGCGAACAAAGCATTCGCTCACTACCGTTGGTAATCTAAACATAGCATAAGCCCAATATGGAAGGAGAAATACCTAATGAAACGCGAATTCTCTCTAGAGAATACTCGTAATATTGGGATCATGGCTCACATTGATGCTGGTAAAACAACAACAACTGAGCGTATCCTTTATTACACAGGTAAGATTCACAAAATCGGTGAAACTCATGAAGGCGCTTCTCAAATGGACTGGATGGAGCAAGAGCAAGAACGTGGTATTACAATCACTTCTGCTGCAACAACAGCTCAATGGGCAGGCCACCGTGTAAACATCATCGATACTCCTGGACACGTAGACTTCACTGTAGAAGTAGAACGTTCTTTACGCGTACTTGATGGTGCTGTAACAGTACTAGACGCTCAATCTGGTGTTGAGCCTCAAACAGAAACTGTATGGCGTCAAGCTACAACTTACGGTGTTCCACGTATCGTATTCATTAACAAAATGGATAAAACAGGTGCAGACTTCTTGTATTCAGTAGGTACTCTACACGAACGTTTACAAGCAAACGCTCACCCAATCCAATTACCTATCGGAGCTGAAGATCAGTTCTCTGCTATCATTGACTTAGTTGAAATGAAAGCAACTTTCTACGGCGATGAAAAAGGTACTGCAGTAACTGAAGGTGAAATTCCTGAAGAGCACCGCGAAATCGCTGAAGAATACCGTGAAAAATTAATCGACGCTGTTGCAAGTGTTGATGAAGAAATCATGGAAAAATATTTAGAAGGCGAAGAAATCACTGTTGCTGAGCTTAAAGCGGCTATCCGTCGTGCTACAATCGCAGTAGAATTCTACCCAGTAATCTGTGGTACAGCATTCAAACACAAAGGCGTACGCCCAATGTTAAATGCAGTTATCGATTACTTACCATCTCCAGTTGATGTACCAGCAATCAAAGGTACTTCAGTTGATGGTGACGAAGAGTTAGAACGTAAATCTTCTGATGACGAGCCATTCTCAGCTCTTGCATTCAAAGTTATGACTGACCCATTCGTAGGTAAATTAACTTTCTTCCGTGTGTACTCTGGAACATTAGATGCAGGTTCATACGTACAAAACTCTTCTAAAGGTAAACGTGAACGTGTAGGTCGTATCCTACAAATGCACGCTAACTCTCGTGAAGAGATTTCTAAAGTGTTCGCTGGGGACATCGCAGCAGCAGTAGGTCTTAAAGATACTACTACTGGTGATACTCTATGTGACGAGAAAAACCTAGTTATTCTTGAATCAATGGAATTCCCTGAACCAGTAATTTCTCTTTCTGTAGAACCAAAATCAAAAGCTGACCAAGACAAAATGGGTCAAGCTTTACAAAAACTTCAAGAAGAGGATCCAACTTTCCGTGCTCACACTGACACAGAAACTGGACAAACAATCATCTCAGGTATGGGTGAGCTTCACCTTGATATCTTAGTTGACCGTATGCGCCGTGAATTTAAAGTAGAAGCTAACGTAGGTGCTCCAATGGTATCTTACCGTGAAACATTCCGTAGCTCTGCAAAAGTTCAAGGTAAATTCACTCGCCAATCTGGTGGTCGTGGACAATATGGTGACGTAACGATTGAGTTCTCTCCAAATGAAGAAGGTAAAGGCTTCGAATTCGAAAACGCTATCGTTGGTGGTGTAGTTCCTCGTGAATACATCCCTGCAGTTGAAGCAGGTCTTCGTGACTCTCTTGACCGCGGTGTAGTAGCTGGTTACCCACTAATCGACATTAAAGCGAAATTAGTATTCGGTTCTTACCATGACGTTGACTCGAATGAGATGGCGTTTAAAATCGCAGCTTCTATGGCTCTTAAAGAAGCAGCTAAACAATGTGATGCTGTAATTTTAGAACCAATGATGAAAGTAGAAGTTGTAATTCCAGAAGAGTACCTTGGTGATATCATGGGTAACATCACTTCTCGTCGCGGACGCGTTGAGGGTATGGATGCTCGCGGTAACTCTCAAGTTGTTCGTGCAATGGTTCCACTTTCGGAAATGTTTGGTTACGCAACAACTCTTCGTTCAGCAACTCAAGGTCGCGGTGTATTCTCAATGACATTTGATCATTATGAAGAAGTACCAAAATCAATTGCTGCTGACATCATCAAAAAAAATAAAGGTGAATAATTGAATTTTCATCTTGCATAAAGTATAACTAATTTGTAAGCTATGATTGCAGGATAGAGGATGGGCCCGTTCTCTATCAGCATTCATTCTATAAATTTTTAAATAAAACATACAATTTCGAGGAGGCAATCTCTAATGGCTAAAGAAAAATTTGACCGTTCAAAAACGCATGCTAACATTGGTACAATCGGACACGTTGACCATGGTAAAACAACTTTAACTGCTGCAATCGCTACAGTTCTTTCTAAAAAAATGGGTGGTACAGCTAAATCATACGCTGATATCGATAACGCACCAGAAGAAAAAGAACGTGGTATCACAATCAATACTTCTCACGTAGAATACGAAACAGAATCTCGTCACTATGCACACGTTGACTGCCCAGGACACGCTGACTATGTTAAAAACATGATCACTGGTGCTGCACAAATGGACGGCGGTATCTTAGTAGTATCTGCTGCTGACGGCCCAATGCCACAAACTCGTGAACACATCCTTTTATCTCGTCAAGTAGGTGTTCCATACTTAGTAGTATTCATGAACAAATGTGATATGGTAGACGACGAAGAATTATTAGAATTAGTAGAAATGGAAATCCGTGACCTACTTTCTGAATATGACTTCCCAGGCGACGATATCCCAGTAATCAAAGGTTCTGCTCTTAAAGCTCTTGAAGGTGAACCAGAATGGGAAGAAAAAATCGTTGAATTAATGGACGCTGTAGATTCTTACATCCCAACTCCAGAACGTCAAACTGACAAACCATTCATGATGCCAGTAGAGGACGTATTCTCTATCACTGGTCGTGGTACAGTTGCAACTGGCCGTGTTGAACGTGGTCAAGTTAAAGTTGGTGACGTAGTTGAAATCGTAGGTATCGCTGAAGAAGCTAAATCTACAACTGTAACTGGCGTTGAAATGTTCCGTAAATTATTAGACTACGCTGAAGCTGGTGACAACATCGGTGCTTTACTTCGTGGTGTAGCTCGTGAAGAAATCCAACGTGGTCAAGTATTAGCTAAACCAGGCTCAATCACTCCACACACAAACTTCAAAGCTGAAGTTTACGTTTTATCAAAAGAAGAGGGTGGCCGTCATACTCCATTCTTCTCTAACTACCGTCCTCAGTTCTACTTCCGTACAACTGACGTAACAGGTATCTGTAACTTACCAGAAGGCGTTGAAATGGTAATGCCTGGCGATAACATCGAAATGACAGTAGAACTTATCGCTCCAATCGCTCTTGAAGAAGGTACTAAATTCTCTATCCGTGAGGGTGGCCGTACTGTAGGCGCTGGCGTAGTTGCTTCTATCCAAAAATAATATTTAGCTTAGGCTAATTTTAAAACCAATCTGTAGGGACGCTTACAGATTGGTTTTTTATGTTAAAATATATAAGTGAAAGGAGCGTCAGCGTATGGAAATGAAGGTTTTATTGATAGAAGATGATTCATCAATTTTTGCAATGATCGAAGAACGCTTTTTGCAATGGTCATTACGTGTTGTAGGTCCAACTGATTTTCAAAAGGTGATGGATGATTTTATCGAAGAGAAGCCACAGCTAGTTTTAATAGATATTCAACTACCGGCATATGATGGCTTTCATTGGTGCCGTGAAATACGACATATTTCAAAGGTGCCGATCCTCTTTCTATCTTCACGAGATCATCCAATGGATATGGTAATGGCGATGCAGATGGGTGCCGATGATTTTATACAAAAACCCTTCCATATGGAGGTGTTACTTGCAAAAGTTCAAGCTATTTTACGCCGTACTTATGACTATGTTGAAGAAACAATGGATGTCACGCGTTTCAATGGTGCCGTTTTGGATTATGCGCGTAGTGAGATTATGTATAATGGGCAGCTTGTTTCGTTAACTAAAAATGAACTGTTTATTTTACGAGTTTTATTGGAAAAGGCTAATCATATCGTTTCTAGAGAGGACTTAATGAGAAAACTATGGGACGATGAGCGCTTTGTGAATGATAATACATTATCAGTCAATGTTAATCGATTACGTGCTAAGCTAGAGGATATCGGCTTACAGGAAGTTATTGTGACAAAAAAGGGGCTCGGCTATATAGCAGTGACGCAGGTGACGTGAGTGAAAATGCTATTTTTATTTATAAGAGAACGGCTAGCGTGGATTGGCTTTTTTGTTTTTCTTCTTGTCGTGCTTAACATATTATTTTCTTTAGACATTGGTTTAGTTGGCATCTCTATTTGGTATGTCAATATGATTATGATTGTGGCGTTTTTCATTTTTTTATTATGGCGGTATACAAAGGAAATTGGTCAACTGAAAGATTTCCTGGGAAATGTAGATAGCAGGCTGGATGATGCTCATGCTAGAAGTTTAGCTCTATCACCTTTTCAGGAGGCATACTACCTAAAAATTGAAGACGTCTTCTATGATAAGGACGCAGAGCTGAATCATGCGAAGGTGCAGCTACAGGAGTATTCAGATGAGCTGTTAGCATGGGTACATGAAGTGAAGGCCCCTTTAACAACTATAAATTTAATGTTAGATCGTATCGAAGACTCAACTTTGCGTAGGAAGTTAGAGACCGAATGGTTAAGGTTGCATCTGCTTGTCGATCAGCAATTACACCAAACACGTCTTGCAACGATTGAAAAGGATAATTTTTTAAGTGAAATAGAACTGCGCGATGTTGTTTACAAAGAAATACGTGCGATGCAAGCATGGTGCTTAGAAAAGGATATCGGCTTTGATGTTGGTGAATTAACAGAAGTGGTTTTAACTGATAGTAAATGGATAGCGTTCATTGTAAGGCAAATTCTATCAAATGCTATTAAATATAGCCCTATTAATACAGAAATCTTTATTTTTACAGAGGTTGATTCATCTGGTGCAACGTTGTTACATATTAAGGATAATGGCATTGGAATAAGAACAGATGATATGCCACGGATTTTCCAGAAATCGTATACAGGAACGGCAGGCAGAGAATCTGCACAGTCAACGGGGATGGGCTTGTATTTAGCACATAACATTGCTCAAAAAATTGGCGTTCGTATTAGTGTACAATCAGTAGTAGGGGAAGGGTCAGTCTTTACACTACGATTCCCATTACAAAATGAATATGCCAAACTAACAGGTAGATGACGAAATTGTCACCTACCTTTTTATATTGTCATGTAAAACGCACGAATTGAACGTGTAGACAGGGTACACTTGTAGTATAGAAAGGGGCGTTAACCTGTGGCAGTTTTAATTGGACGTAAAGTAAAAAAAGTATATGGTAAAAAATCGACGGCACAAGAGGTGTTGAAAGGTATAGATTTAGAAGTGAATGAAGGAGAGTTTGTTGGCATTATGGGTCCGTCAGGCTCAGGGAAGACGACATTATTAAATGTGTTGTGTTCGATTGATTTTGCAACGGAAGGTGTCATTGAAATAAATGGACAAAGCTTACGAGGGATGAAAGAAAAAGCTTTAGCTAATTTCCGTCGCGAACAGCTTGGGTTCATATTCCAAGATTATAATTTATTGGACACTTTGACAGTGAAGGAAAACATCTTGCTGCCATTAGCGATTAGCAAGTTACCGAAAGCTGTAGCAGAAAGTCGTGTCAAAGAGCTTACTTATTTACTTGGTATTGGAGATATATTAAATAAATACCCAAATGAAATTTCTGGCGGTCAAAAGCAACGTACATCGGCTGCGCGTGCATTAATTACAAATCCATCAATGGTCTTTGCGGATGAACCTACAGGTGCACTGGATTCGAAATCA
The DNA here is from genome assembly GCF_002982115.1 of Lysinibacillus sphaericus. Classification (GTDB taxonomy): domain Bacteria; phylum Bacillota; class Bacilli; order Bacillales_A; family Planococcaceae; genus Lysinibacillus; species Lysinibacillus sphaericus. The sequence goes on from NZ_CP019980.1 coordinate 239,100, forward strand.
GCAACAGCTCTGTTGAAGAATTTGCAAAGTATTAATGAAACCAAGAAAGCGACAATTATGATGGTAACGCATGATGCAGTGGCAGCGAGTTTCTGTACACGTGTTTTGTTTTTAAAAGATGGGCTGATTTACAGTGAACTATACAAAGGTGATAAAACAAGACAGGCATTTTTCCAAGAAATCATGCATACGCAAAGTGTGCTAGGCGGTGACGGTTATGAGTCTTAGTAAGCTTGTATTCCGAAGTATGAAGAAAAATATGAAACATTATTATTTATACTTCTTTGCACTTATTTTTAGTGTGACACTCTATTTTTCTTTTGTGACATTACAGCATAATGGTGAAGTTTTTGATTCCGTTCAAAAGAGTGGCACAGCATCAGCAGGATTTAAGGCTGCAACTTATATTTTGTACTTTATTATTTTATTTTTCGTGTTATATGCAAACCACTTATTTATGAAGCGTCGTAGCAAGGAAATTGGCTTGTATCAGCTAATAGGAATGACAAAGGGATTAATTGTACGCTTATTGGCTTTAGAAAGCATTCTATTATTTGTAGGAGCTGTCGCTGTAGGGATAATTGTTGGTTTCTTTAGCTCTCGCCTAATCGCCATGATTTTATTGCGTATCATTGAAAAAGAGACGCTTGTGAAAATGACCTTTAGTACTCAAGCATTGCAGCAGTCTATTGTTGTTTTCGCTATCTTATTAGTGATCGTCTTGTTCCAAATGACGTGGATGATTCACCGTGTATCACTATTATCCTTATTTAGCGCGGCTAAACAAGCAGATGAGCGTGTAAAACGATTCAGCCCATTACAAATGGTTATTGGCTTTTTAGGGCTTGTACTCATTGCATATGGCTACTATGCATCAACGAAATTATTTGATATTAATAATGCAGGCAATCTATTTAATAATATGATTATTATTTTGGCTACAACAATTGGGGGAACATTCCTAGTTTTCCGTTTCTCTGTAGCATTTATAATGAATACTGTTCGTTTAAAGAAAAATGGACATTTGACTGTCCATGATGTATTAGCGTTAACACCAATTATGCATCGCATGAAAAGTAATGCTAAATCATTGACACTGATTACAGTTTTAACGGGTGTATCACTTGGAATTACCACTTTATCATATATTTCGTATTATTCTTCAGAAGCTGATGCCTATAGTCAAATCCCTGGCGATTACATTTTGCATGAAGATCAAGGACAGGATTTTTTAAAGAAACTAGAGGAAAATAATATCGCTTATGATAAGGTTGAATATCGTTTACAAGGGGTTACAGCTACCATCGCTCAGTTAATGGCTAAAGAACAAAAAGATAGTCCATTTTATAACATGGAAGGCACGATTTATACCATTCCACTTTCTGATTATCAACGTAGAAACCCAAATACAACAATTGCGGGTAATGATGTTATTTTAACGAACTATGGTGGCTATATGGCGGAGATGTTCCCATTAGAAAAGGATCGTAATCTAGTCGTATCAGCAGGTAAACTTAAAGAAACACTGCATGTCAAAGCTATTCATGATGAAAGTATTATTGGTGGAACAGTAACGTCTGGTGGCGGAGGTCCAATTTTTGTAGTGTCTGATGCATTGTTTGAAAAATTGTCAACGCAAGCAAAACTATTCCCTTGGCATAAACAAACTTCGATTACATTACAGTCAAAGAAAGACCTTGCACTAGCTGAAAAATTGTATGAAGAATCAGGCGCAGATGCCATTACTATTTTTGATAATGATGGCAATACGCAAAACTTTAAAATCAAGTCATTTGAAGCTGAACGTAAAGGAAATATTGAATCACTTGGGTTAATAATTTTTACGACAGCATTTTTAGGCTTAGCATTTTTAATGACGACTGGTAGCATTCTGTACTTTAAACAAATGTCTGAAGCAGAAGAAGAACGAGGAGCATATACAATTTTAAGAAAGATTGGCTTCTCAGAACGAGATATCATGAAGGGAATCTTTATGAAACAGGCGTTCAATTTTGGTGTTCCTTTACTTATTGGTCTACTTCATAGTTATTTTGCAGTGAAATCAGGATGGTTTTTATTTGGTTCAGAATTAACAACACCGTTATGGATTGCTATGAGCTGTTACGTCGCTTTATATGCAATTTTTGCAGTCCTTTCGGTTGGTTATTATAAAAAAGTAATAAGAGAATCATTATAACTATTAAATAGGAAGAAACTCCGAAAAACAGTATGATCTAATACAGGTCATACTGTTTTTTGAATTTTATATTTAATGAAATATTTCATAACAGCTTGACTTTCGTTTGTCAGAATATTAAAGTTTAACATATTAATAATCTAGTGTACGAAAGTGAAGTGTCTTTATGAATGCGGTAATTGTGGCAGTAGCTGTCATGTTAATATTAAGTTTGCTTCGAATCAATGTTGTCCTTTCACTTGTTTTAGGAGCCTTTGCAGGGGGCTTAACAAGTGGTATGGGTATTCAAGCAACTGTCGAGTCGTTTACAGAGGGGTTAGGGGCAGGTGCTACTATTGCACTTAGTTATGGTTTACTTGGTGGATTTGCTATAGCTATCTCGAAGACAGGTATACCTGACTTATTCATTGCAGGTATGTTAAACGTGTTAAATAAAAATGGTTCAAGTAATAGGAAGGGCTTAGTAAAAGTATTAATTTTTCTTCTTATTTTTATCATGGCCATTTTTTCTCAAAATTTAATTCCAATTCATATTGCTTTTATCCCTTTACTAATACCACCGATTTTAAAGGTTTTAAATATGCTTGAAGTGGATCGTAGAATAATAGCAACATTGATTGCGGTTGGCTTAATTGGCACCTATAGTTTTGTACCAGCAGGCTTCGGGGCCATCTTCCAAGAAATTGTGTCAACGCAAGTTACAAATGCCGGAATGGTTGCACAAGCAAGTGATGTGCCTGTAGCAATGGCTATTCCTATCCTAGGTATGTTAGTAGGACTAGGGATTGCCTTCTATGTATATCGCAAACCACGTATATACAAAAATACAGATGTAGAAACAGCGACTTTAAATGTGAATGTCAGTAAATCAGTTATTATTTCTACGGCACTAGCATTAATTGTTTCCCTTATCGCGCAAATCGCAACAGATTCCATGATTGTCGGAGCCTTTGCAGGGATCATGATTATGTATTTTACGGGTGCTCTTAAATGGAGAGAGGCCGATGAAATTCTATCAGAAGGTATGAAAATGATGGCGTTCATTGGCTTCGTCATGATTGCTGCCAATGGATTCGCCTCAGTAATCAATGCTACGGGTGATGTAGATAGCTTAATTACAAGCTCTCTGACATACCTTGAAGGCAATAGAAGTTTGGCGGTATTTATAATGCTGGTGATTGGATTAGTTGTAACAATGGGCATTGGTTCTTCTTTTGCGACAGTACCGATTATTGCGACTTTATTTGTTCCGTTAGCACAAGGATTAGGAATGAGCCCTTTAGCGATATTGTGCTTAATCGGAACTGCGGGCGCATTAGGTGACGCAGGTTCACCAGCATCAGATTCAACATTAGGACCAACTGCTGGCTTGAATGTTGATGGACAACATAATCATATTTGGGATACATGTGTACCAACGTTTATCTTTATTAATATTCCACTCGTCCTATTTGGTTGGATTGCCTGTGTATTCTTTCTATAATATTGAGAAGCAGTTTCTAATTTTAGAGACTGCTTTTTTTATTAATTGTTCGAAATGTTCGAAAACGTAGATAGCACAGGTTATGTGTTGCAAAATACACGAAAATTATATATACTAGTAAACGGCTTAAATAAGCGAGAAATATTAGTAGTAAAGAATATCTACAACATTTAAAAGAATTTAGCGAAAAGACTTGCTTATTCTTTTTTTATTGTATATAATGTTGAATGTTGGTCTTTGACTGCGATGAAACGAGAGGTTGCCGACACACCCGGCCGCTTTGCCATGGCGGTGCGTTGGAGAATTTTCGTGGAGAATGTCTAGAAAATAGGCGAGAAGGAGGGAAAATAATGGCAAAACAAAAGATTCGTATTCGTTTAAAAGCGTATGATCACCGTATTTTAGATCAGTCTGCTGAGAAAATTGTGGAGACTGCAAAACGTTCAGGTGCAAGTGTATCAGGTCCGATTCCACTTCCAACTGAGAAGTCTGTGTACACAATTCTACGTGCTGTTCACAAGTACAAAGATTCTCGTGAACAATTCGAGATGCGTACGCATAAACGTCTGATCGATATCGTTAACCCAACACCACAAACTGTTGATGCGTTAATGAAACTTGATTTACCATCTGGCGTTGATATCGAAATCAAACTTTAATGGTAAAAACAATATAACAACTTTTTAAAACTTACAGGAGGTGTGACAAATGGCTAAAGGAATCTTAGGTAGAAAAATTGGTATGACACAAGTTTTCGCTGAAAACGGCGATTTAATCCCGGTAACAGTTATCGAAGCTACTCCAAACGTAGTTCTTCAAAAGAAAACTGTTGAAACAGACGGCTACGAAGCAATTCAAGTTGGTTTCGAAGATAAGCGCGTTAAGCTTTCTAACAAACCAGCGCAAGGTCACGTAGCAAAAGCGAATACTGCTCCTAAGCGCTTCATTCGTGAATTCCGCAACGTGAACGTTGAAGAATACGAAGTTGGTCAAGAAGTCAAAGTAGAAATTTTCGCAGAAGGCGATGTAATTGATGTAACAGGTGTTACTAAAGGTAAAGGTTTCCAAGGTGTTATCAAACGCCACGGACAATCTCGTGGTCCTATGGCCCACGGTTCTCGTTACCACCGTCGTCCTGGTTCAATGGGTCCAGTTGCTCCGAACCGCGTATTTAAACAAAAGAAATTACCTGGTCAAATGGGTGGCACAGTAGTTACAATCCAAAACTTAGAAATCGTAAAAGTTGATGCGGAACGTAACTTACTACTTGTTAAAGGTAATGTTCCTGGTTCTAAAAAAGCTCTAGTTACAGTTAAAACTGCAATTAAAGCTAACTAATCACTTCAAGAAAGGAGGAAACAGGAATGACAAAAGTATCTGTACTTAGTCAAACAGGTGCTTCAGTTGGTGAAATCGAGTTAAACGAAGCGATCTTCGGAATCGAGCCAAATGAAGCAGTATTATTCGACGCAGTAGTTGCACAACGCGCTTCTCTTCGTCAAGGTAATCATAAGGTGAAAAACCGTTCTGAAGTTGCTGGTGGTGGTCGTAAACCATGGCGCCAAAAAGGAACTGGTCGTGCTCGTCAAGGTTCTATCCGTTCTCCACAATGGCGCGGCGGTGGTATCGTATTCGGTCCAACTCCACGTAGCTATTCTTATAAATTACCTAAAAAAGTTCGTCGTTTAGCTCTTAAATCTGCTTTATCAGCTAAAGTAGTAGAACAAAACTTCTTAGTTCTTGATGCTCTTACACTAGCAGCACCAAAAACAAAAGAATTCACTAAAATTCTTAAAGATCTTTCTTTAGAGAAAAAATCTTTATTCGTAACTGCTGACCTAGATGAAAACGTAGCATTATCTGCTCGTAACATCCCTGGTGTAACAGTGTTAACTGCAAACGGAATCAACGTTCTTGATCTTTTAGGTCACGAAAAAGTTGTATTCACTAAAGCTGCAGTAGAAAAAGTTGAGGAGGTGCTTGGATAATGGAAGCACGTGATATTTTAAAACGTCCGGTCATTACTGAGCGTTCTTCAGAACTTATGGCAGAGAAAAAGTATACTTTCGAAGTAGACACTCGCGCTAACAAAACTCAAGTAAAAGACGCTGTAGAAGAAATCTTTGGCGTAAACGTTGAGAAAGTAAACGTTCTTAACTACAAAGGTAAATTCAAACGCGTTGGCCGTTACGGTGGTTACACAAACAAACGTCGTAAAGCGATTGTTAAACTAACTGCGGACAGCAAAGACATCGAATTATTCGAAATGTAATCCTTTAAGGATTTATGATTTGAACAATCAAGAAGGAGGGAAACACAATGGCGATTAAAAAGTATAAACCTACCTCTAATGGTCGTCGTAATATGACGTCTTTAGACTTTGCGGAAATTACAACTAACAAGCCTGAGAAATCATTGCTTGAACCAACTAAACGCAAAGCTGGTCGTAACAACCAAGGTAAAATCACTGTTCGTCATCATGGTGGTGGTCATAAGAAGCAATATCGTGTTATCGATTTCAAACGTGTTAAAGATGGCATTCCAGCGAAAGTTGCTACTATCGAATATGATCCAAACCGTTCTGCGAATATCGCATTAATCAACTACGCTGATGGAGCAAAAGCTTACATCTTAGCACCAAAAGGTCTAGAGGTTGGTCAAACAATCGTATCTGGTCCAGATGCTGATATTAAAGTAGGTAACACATTACCATTAGCAAACATTCCAATGGGTACAACAATCCATAACATCGAGTTAAAACCTGGTAAAGGTGGACAATTAGTACGTTCTGCTGGTACTTCTGCGCAAGTACTTGGTCGTGAAGACAAATACGTAATCGTTCGTCTACAATCTGGTGAAGTACGTTTAGTTCTTGCTACTTGCCGCGCTACAATCGGTCAAGTTGGTAACGAACAACATGAACTTGTACACATCGGTAAAGCAGGTCGTAGCCGTTGGTTAGGTAAACGCCCAACTGTTCGTGGTTCTGTAATGAACCCTAACGATCACCCACACGGTGGTGGTGAAGGACGTTCTCCAATCGGACGTAAATCACCGATGACACCTTGGGGTAAACCAGCACTTGGTTACAAAACTCGTAATAAGAAAAACAAATCGGATAAATTCATCATCCGTAGTCGTAAAAAATAAAGTGGTTAAACTACGGTTCTATGTGAGAGCCGTGGTGGAATCACAGAGGGAGGTTCCTACATGGGTCGCAGTTTGAAAAAAGGACCTTTTGTTGACGACCACTTAATGAAAAAAGTGGAAGCACAAGAGGCTTCTGAGAAGAAACAAGTTATTAAAACTTGGTCTCGCCGTTCTACAATCTTCCCGAACTTCATCGGACTAACAATTGCTGTATATGATGGACGTAAACATGTTCCTGTATACGTAACAGAAGATATGGTAGGCCACAAACTTGGTGAATTCGCACCGACACGTACTTACAAAGGTCACGGTGCAGACGACAAGAAAACAAGACGCTAATTTTGAGAGGAGGTAAATCCTAATGACACAAGCTAAAGCTATCGCTCGCACAGTACGTATCGCTCCTCGTAAAGTTCGTCTAGTTGTAGACTTAATCCGAGGTAAGCAAGTAGGTGAGGCAGTTGCAATTTTACGTCATACTCCAAAAGCGGCGTCTCCAGTCGTTGAGAAAGTATTAAAATCTGCAGTTGCTAATGCTGAGCACAACTACGATCTAGATATCAACTCTTTAGTAGTTTCTGAAGTATTCGTTGATGAAGGTCCAACATTAAAACGTTTCCGTCCACGTGCACAAGGACGTGCAAGCGCAATTAACAAACGCACAAGCCACATCACTTTAGTGGTATCTGAGAAGAAGGAGGGTTAATCCGTGGGTCAAAAAGTACATCCAATAGGACTGCGCGTTGGTATTATTCGTGACTGGGAGTCAAAATGGTACGCTGAAAAAGACTATGCAACTCTACTTCACGAAGACATCAAAGTGCGTAAATATATTGAAACGGCTCTTAAAGACGCTTCTGTTTCTAAAGTTGAAATCGAACGTGCTGCAAACCGTGTAAACATTACAATTCACACTGCTAAACCAGGGATGGTAATCGGTAAAGGTGGTACTGAAGTTGAAAATCTTCGTAAATACCTTGGCGAATTAACTGGTAAACGTGTACACATCAACATCATCGAAATTAAACGTGCTGATCTTGACGCTCGTCTAGTAGCTGAAAACATCGCTCGTCAATTAGAAAACCGTGTTTCATTCCGTCGTGCACAAAAGCAATCAATCCAACGCACAATGCGTGCTGGTGCAAAAGGAATTAAAACACAAGTATCTGGTCGTTTAGGTGGCGCTGATATCGCGCGTGCTGAACACTATAGTGAAGGAACTGTTCCACTTCATACTCTACGTGCTGACATCGACTATGCACACGCAGAAGCTGACACTACTTACGGTAAATTAGGCGTTAAAGTATGGATCTACCGTGGTGAAGTTCTTCCTACGAAGAAATCTGTGGAAGGAGGCAAATAATATGTTATTGCCTAAACGCGTAAAATACCGTCGTGAACACCGCGGAAACATGCGTGGCGAAGCGAAAGGCGGTAAAGAAGTATCTTTCGGCGAATGGGGCTTACAAGCTCAAACTGCTAGCTGGATTACTAACCGTCAAATCGAATCTGCACGTATCGCGATGACTCGTTACATGAAACGTGGCGGTAAAGTTTGGATTAAAATCTTCCCGCACAAACCTTACACGAAAAAACCTCTAGAAGTCCGCATGGGTTCTGGTAAAGGTTCTCCTGAAGGTTGGGTAGCAGTTGTTAAACCAGGAAAAGTAATGTTCGAAATTGCTGGTGTATCTGAAGAGATCGCACGTGAAGCACTTCGTTTAGCATCACATAAGCTTCCTGTTAAATGTAAGATCGTAAAACGTCAAGAAACTGGTGGTGAATCTAATGAAAGCTAATGAAATCCGTGACCTTGCCACTTCTGAAATTGAATTAAAAGTGAAATCACTGAAAGAAGAGCTTTTCAACCTTCGCTTCCAATTGGCGACTGGTCAATTAGAAAACACAGCTCGTATTCGTGAAGTGCGTAAAGCAATCGCGCGTATGAAAACTGTTATTCGTGAAAGAGAAATCAGTGCAAATAACTGATAAAGGAGGTTTTCAAGTATGACTGAGCGTAATCAACGCAAAGTTTACACGGGCCGCGTTGTTTCAGATAAAATGGACAAAACAATTTCTGTTTTAGTTGAAACTCACAAAAAGCACAAGCTTTATGGTAAACGTGTAAAGTACTCTAAAAAGTTTAAAGCTCATGATGAGCAAAACCAAGCGAAAATCGGTGATATCGTACGTATCATGGAGACTCGCCCGCTATCAGCTACTAAACGTTTCCGTCTAGTTGAAGTTGTAGAAAAAGCGGTTATTATTTAATAACTATTTCGGAACAACCAATTTCCGAAGGGAGGTAACCTAAGTGATCCAACAAGAAAGTCGTATGAAAGTTGCTGACAACTCAGGTGCACGTGAAGTTCTTACAATTAAAGTGCTTGGTGGCTCTGGCCGTAAAACTGCTAACATCGGTGATATCGTTGTTTGTACAGTTAAGAAAGCAACACCAGGTGGCGTTGTCAAGAAGGGTGACGTTGTTAAAGCTGTTATCGTTCGTACTAAATCAGGCGTACGTCGTAAAGACGGTACTTACATCAAATTTGATGAAAATGCTTGTGTAATTATTCGTGATGATAAATCACCACGCGGAACTCGTATTTTCGGACCTGTTGCACGTGAATTACGTGACAGCAACTTCATGAAAATCGTTTCTCTAGCTCCAGAAGTTCTTTAATTTCATGACAGTGCCAATCAAGGAGGTGCGACAGCATGCATGTAAAAAAAGGTGACAAGGTTAAGGTTATCACTGGTAAGGACAAAGGCAAAGAAGGAGTAATCCTAGCTGCTTTCCCTAAACAAGACCGCGTTCTTGTTGAAGGTGTAAACATCGTGAAAAAACACGTTAAACCTAACCAATTGAATCCACAAGGTGGGATTGTAAGCCAAGAGGCTGCAATTCACGTTTCGAACGTAATGCTAATCGATCCTAAATCTGGCGAGCCGACTCGTGTAGGTTATAAAATCGAAAACGGTAAAAAAGTTCGTGTTGCAAAAAAATCAGGTGCAGTAATCGACTAATTAGTAAATAAAAGAAGGGAGGTACACACATGAGCCGCCTAAAAGAAAAATATTTAAATGAAGTTTCTCCTGCTCTAATGAGCAAATTTGGATATAAATCAGTTATGCAACTTCCAAAAGTTGATAAAATCGTTATCAACATGGGTGTTGGCGATGCAGTTCAAAACTCTAAAGCGCTTGATGCAGCTGTAGAAGAATTGACAATTATCACTGGTCAAAAACCAGTAGTAACTAAAGCGAAAAAATCGATCGCAGGTTTCCGTCTACGTGAAGGTATGCCTATCGGTGCTAAAGTTACATTACGCGGTGAGCGTATGTATGAATTCTTGGATAAATTAATCGCAATCGCATTACCTCGTGTACGTGACTTCCGTGGTGTTTCTAAAAAAGCATTCGATGGTCGCGGTAACTACACTCTTGGTGTTAAAGAGCAATTAATTTTCCCAGAAATCGATTACGATAAAGTTTCAAAAGTACGCGGTATGGACATCGTGATCGTAACGACAGCGAACTCTGACGAAGAAGCTCGCGAGTTATTGACACAATTCGGTATGCCGTTCCAAAAGTAATTAAACAAGGAGGGCGAAAACGTGGCTAAAAAATCTATGATCGTTAAACAACAACGTAAGCAAAAGTTTAAAGTGCAAGAGTATACACGTTGTGAACGCTGTGGTCGTCCACACTCAGTATATCGCAAATTCAAACTTTGCCGTATTTGTTTCCGAGAACTTGCATATAAGGGACAAATTCCTGGCGTTAAAAAAGCCAGCTGGTAATCCCCTAATTTGGGAAGGAGGTAAATGTAATGACAATGACTGATCCGATTGCAGATATGCTTACTCGCATTCGTAATGCGAACATGGTTCGTCACGAGAAGTTAGAAGTACCAGCTTCCAACGTGAAAAAAGAAATCGCTGAAATTTTAAAGCGTGAAGGTTTCGTACGTGACGTAGAATACGTGGAAGACAACAAACAAGGTATCATCCGTATCTTCTTAAAATACGGTAAAGATAACGAGCGCGTTATCACTGGCCTAAAACGTATTTCTAAACCTGGTCTACGTGTATATGCTAAAACAAATGAAGTTCCTAAAGTACTGAACGGTCTTGGTATCGCTTTAGTGTCAACTTCACAAGGTTTATTAACAGATAAAGAAGCTCGCGCTAAACAAGTTGGCGGCGAAGTTCTAGCATACGTTTGGTAATTAGCAATAAATGAATGGAGGTGCAACTAAATGTCTCGTGTAGGTAAAAAAATTATCGAGGTACCAGCTAACGTAACTGTTACTGTCGCAGCTGACAACACTGTTACTGTTAAAGGTCCTAAAGGCGAACTTGTTCGTTCTTTCCACCAAGATATGAAAATTGAGCAAGAAGGAAATGTGATCTCTGTATCTCGTCCTTCTGATTCAAAAGAACACCGCACAAACCACGGTACTACTCGTGCGCTTTTAGCGAACATGGTTACTGGTGTTTCTGCAGGTTTCGAAAAATCATTAGAACTTATCGGTGTCGGTTACCGTGCGCAATTACAAGGTAAAAAGCTTGTACTTAACGTAGGTTACTCTCACCCAGTTGAGTTCACACCAGAAGATGGTCTTGAAGTAGAAGTTCCGACTAATACAAAAATCATCGTTAAAGGTATCAGCAAAGAACGCGTTGGCGCTCTTGCATCTAATATCCGTGACGTTCGTCCACCAGAGCCTTATAAAGGTAAAGGTATCCGTTACGAAGGCGAATACGTTCGTCGTAAAGAAGGTAAAACAGGTAAATAATGCTGCTTAAGCATTAGAAAGGAGTGACCCTTGTGATTACGAAACAGGATAAAAATCAAGTTCGTAAAAAACGTCATGCGCGAGTTCGTTCTAAAATTTCGGGTACTGCTGAGCGTCCACGCTTAAACGTATTCCGTTCTAACAAGAACATCTACGCTCAACTTATCGATGACGTAGCAGGCGTAACACTTGTTAGCGCATCTTCTCAAGAAAATGGTTTTGAAGGTGCTGGTAACAACGTAGAAGCTGCATCAAAAATCGGTGAAACAATCGCGAAACGCGCTGCGGAAAAAAACATTACTGCAATTGTATTTGACCGTGGTGGTTACTTATATCATGGACGTGTAAAAGCTTTAGCTGAAGCTGCACGTGAGAACGGTTTAGAATTTTAATAAGAAGGAGGGACACATTTCATGAGTCGAATTGACGCAAACAAACTTGGAGAACTTGAAGAACGCGTAGTTACTATTAACCGTGTTGCTAAAGTTGTTAAAGGTGGACGTCGCTTCCGCTTCACAGCATTAGTTGTTGTTGGCGATAGAAACGGACATGTTGGTTTCGGTACTGGTAAAGCTCAAGAGGTGCCAGATGCTATCCGTAAAGCTGTTGAAGATGCGAAGAAAAACTTAATCGAAGTGCCACGTGTAGGTGGAACAACTCCACACTTAGTGCTTGGTCGCTTCGGTGCAGGAGAAATCCTAATCAAACCTGCTGCTCCTGGTACAGGGGTTATCGCTGGTGGTCCAGTACGTGCCGTACTAGAACTTGCTGGTATTACTGATATTCTTTCAAAATCACTTGGATCTAACACACCAATCAATATGGTGCGTGCTACTGTTCAAGGTTTAACTGAATTAAAACGCGTAGAGGACGTTGCAAAATTACGTGGCAAATCAGTGGAAGAAATATTAGGATAAGGGGGGAATAATAATGGCTAACAAATTAGAAATCACCCTTACAAAATCTGTGATCGGTTCTAAACCGGCACAACGTAAAACTATTGAAGCTCTAGGATTACGTAAATTAAATCAAACTGTTGAGAAAGCTGATAACGCTGCTACTCGCGGTATGCTTGATAAAGTAGCTCACTTAGTTACTGTAAAAGAAAATTAATTTTTAATTAATGAACAAGGAGGTGCCACCCACTATGAAACTGCATGAGTTAAAACCAGCAGAAGGATCTCGTAAGCAACGCAATCGCGTTGGTCGTGGTATCGGTTCTGGTAACGGTAAAACATCAGGTAAAGGTCATAAAGGTCAAAACGCTCGTTCTGGTGGCGGTGTACGCCCAGGCTTTGAGGGCGGTCAAAACCCGTTATTCCGTCGTTTACCTAAACGTGGATTTACGAACATTAACCGTAAAGAATACGCTATCGTTAACCTTGACACATTAAACCGTTTCGAAGACGGTGCAGAAGTAACAACTGCATTATTACTTGAAACTGGTCTTGTGAGCAATGAAAAAGCTGGAATTAAAGTTCTAGGCAATGGAACACTTAACAAAAAGCTTACAGTAAAAGCTCATAAATTCTCAGCTTCAGCAAAAGAAGCAATCGAGAATGCCGGCGGAACTACTGAGGTGATTTAATGTTTCAGACAATCTCTAACTTTATGCGTGTTCGAGATATAAGAAATAAAATCATCTTCACTCTTTTAATGTTAATTATTTTCCGTATTGGTACATTCATACCAGTACCGAATGTTGACGCAACTGTATTAAAGGCAACTGATGAGTTTAACCTCGTTGGTTTCCTCAATACTTTTGGCGGTGGTGCGTTGCAAAACTTCTCTATCTTCGCGATGGGAATTATGCCATACATCACAGCCTCAATCATTGTTCAGTTATTGCAAATGGACGTAGTACCGAAGTTTGCTGAATGGGCAAAGCAAGGTGAAGTCGGAAGACGTAAACTTGCACAATTTACTCGCTACTTTACAATTATTCTTGCTTTTATCCAATCATTCGCCATGTCATTTGGCTTCAACAAAATGTACGGTGGATCTTTGATTAAAGAAGAGGGAATTCTAACTTATATTACAATTTCAATTGTATTGACAGCAGGTACAGCATTCCTTGTATGGCTTGCTGAACAAATTACCTCACATGGTGTTGGTAATGGTATTTCTGTTGTAATCTTTGCTGGTATCGTGGCAGCATTACCTACAGGAATAAACCAAATCTATGCACAACAAATTGAGGGTGCAGGTGATAAACTGTTTATCAACATTATCATCCTTGCATTACTTGCTTTGATTTTACTTGCAATTGTCGTTGGGGTTATTTACGTGCAACAAGCACTTCGTAAAATTCCAATTCAATATGCAAAACGAGTTACTGGACGCAACCAACAAACAGGTGGTCAACAAACGCACTTACCGTTAAAAGTAAATGCTGCAGGGGTTATTCCGGTAATCTTCTCAGTAGCGTTCCTTGTCACACCTCGTACGTTAGCAGCGTTCTTTGGTCAAAACGATATCACAGCATTCATTGAAAACACGTTCGATTATCAGAAACCTGTTGGAATGTTGATTTATGTTGCATTGATCGTCGCATTCACATATTTCTATGCATTCGTACAAGTGAATCCAGAAAATGTGGCAGACAACTTGAAAAAACAAGGTGCTTACATTCCAGGTATTCGCCCGGGTGAAAACACTCAAACGTATTTAACAAGCGTGTTATATCGACTAACATTTGTTGGTGCGATATTCTTAACTGTAATTGCTGTAATGCCGATTATATTCATCAACCTTATGAATCTACCTGCCTCAGTGCAAATCGGTGGTACTAGTATTATTATCGTAGTCGGCGTAGCGCTAGAAACGATGAAACAGCTAGAATCACAACTTGTTAAACGTCACTACAAAGGCTTTATGAAATAATGTTGATTTTTAGGGAACGTTCTTCGTTTCCTGAAATCAGCAAACCTTTTGTGGGAGGACTATTTCCGATGAATATCGTTTTAATGGGTCTGCCAGGTGCTGGTAAAGGTACACAGGCAGATAAAATTGTAGAGAAGTACGCAATTCCTCATATTTCTACAGGAGATATGTTCCGTGCCGCTATTAAAGACGGTACAGAGCTAGGCTTACAGGCTAAATCGTTTATGGATCAAGGTGCTCTAGTACCTGATGAAGTAACGATTGGTATTGTTCGTGAGCGACTTGCTAAAGCTGATTGTGATAAGGGTTTCCTATTAGACGGATTCCCACGTACAGTTCCTCAAGCGGAAGCGTTAGACAGCATTTTAGCTGATCTTGGTAAAGCTATTGAACATACGTTAAACATTCAAGTTGAAAAAAATGAGCTAATTGCTCGTTTATCAGGTCGTCGTATTTGTAAAACTTGCGGTACATCATATCATTTAATTTTCAATCCACCAGCTGTGGAAGGTAAATGTGATAAAGATGGCGGCGAATTATACACACGTGCGGATGATAATCCTGAAACGGTTGCAAACCGTCTTGAAGTAAATATGAATCAAGCACAACCTTTATTGGACTTCTATGAAGCAAAAGGTGTGTTAACAAATATTGATGGACAGCAAGATATTAATAAAGTGTTTGCTGATCTTGATGCTCTTTTACAGGGCAGCCGCAGCTGATACCCGGCTCCGGGCGCAGAATACTGCTTCCGCGGGAGGCATGCGGGAGCAACACCGAAACATAATTTTTTTGAGAGTTGCAAAAGCATATTGTGCCCGGTATATATTTCTTTTAAAAAGTGCAACATGACTTTTGAGAGAGTATAATGGGTTTCGTGGAAGCATCTGTGTAACGGGTATGAATATCTCATCAAAGACATTTCCGGTATTCGTGTAAACATGGGAGATTCAGTGCCCATACTGGTCCTGTATATTCCGTGGATTGTGTGAAGCGAAACCAGACGAGCGTCTTTCAAACATCTCTCATACAATCCAAACATATGTTGAAACGAGGTTGCTTCTATAGTTGCAGCAGATATCCGTTTGATGTAACGATGAGAACTTTAATTTGCATATAGAGAGGAGAGACAGAGTAGATGGCGAAAGATGATGTAATTGAAGTCGAAGGGACAGTTGTTGAGACTTTGCCAAACGCGATGTTTAAGGTAGAATTAGAAAATGGACATGTGATTTTAGCACACGTTTCTGGTAAGATTCGTATGCACTTTATCCGTATTCTACCTGGA
The DNA here is from genome assembly GCF_002982115.1 of Lysinibacillus sphaericus. Classification (GTDB taxonomy): domain Bacteria; phylum Bacillota; class Bacilli; order Bacillales_A; family Planococcaceae; genus Lysinibacillus; species Lysinibacillus sphaericus. The sequence continues at coordinate 254,902 of NZ_CP019980.1, forward strand.
GATAAGGTTACTATCGAGTTATCTCCTTATGATTTAACTCGCGGTCGTATCACATACCGTTTTAAATAATCTTTTGCGCTCCGGACTATTAAGGAGGTTAGGTTAGATGAAAGTGAGACCATCTGTGAAACCGATCTGCGAAAAATGTAAAGTAATTCGCCGACGCGGTAAAGTAATGGTAATCTGTGAAAATCCTAAACACAAACAAAAACAAGGTTGATTCTAAAGGAGGTGCACAACGTACATGGCACGTATTGCTGGTGTTGACATTCCTCGCGACAAACGCGTGGTAATTTCATTAACTTACATTTACGGTATTGGTAAAACTACAGCTCAGAAAGTATTAGCTGGCGCAGGTATTTCAGAAGATACACGCGTACGCGACTTAACTGAAGATCAGTTAAACCTAATCCGTGAACAATTAGATTCTTACAAACTTGAAGGTGACTTACGTCGCGAAACTTCATTAAACATTAAACGTCTGATGGAAATCGGTTCATTCCGTGGTATCCGTCACCGTCGTGGTTTACCTGTTCGTGGTCAAAATACGAAGAACAATGCGCGTACGCGTAAAGGTCCTCGTAAAACAGTTGCGAACAAGAAAAAATAATACGTAAAGGAGGTTCCTTCTTAACATGGCTCGTAAACAACAAACTCGTAAACGTCGTGTGAAAAAGAATATCGAATCTGGTATTGCACACATTCGTTCTACATTTAACAATACAATTGTAACGATTACAGATATGCAAGGTAACGCTGTATCTTGGTCAAGTGCTGGTGCTCTTGGTTTCCGTGGTTCACGTAAATCTACACCATTCGCTGCTCAAATGGCTGCAGAAACTGCTGCTAAAACATCCCTTGAACATGGTCTGAAAACGTTGGAAGTAACTGTTAAAGGTCCTGGTGCTGGTCGTGAAGCTGCAATTCGTGCACTTCAAGCTGCTGGTTTAGAAGTAACTGCTATTAAAGACGTTACTCCAGTTCCTCACAATGGTTGCCGTCCGCCAAAACGTCGTCGCGTGTAATGGGTGCTTCTCATAGTGTATGAGAACATCATTTTTTGTACAGACTGTCTTGTGCAGATAATAAACGATACGTCAATGACGATCGAATCTATGATGGAAAGAACCTATACATTCGATGTTTTGAAGGAGGGTAAATGAAATGATCGAAATTGAAAAACCAAAGATTGAAACGGTGGAGATCAGCGAAGATTCCAAATATGGAAAGTTTGTTGTAGAACCGCTTGAACGCGGATATGGAAACACTTTGGGTAATTCTTTACGTCGTATCCTTCTGTCTTCATTACCAGGAGCTGCTGTCACTTCAATCCAAATTGATGGCGTTCTTCACGAATTCTCAACTGTAGAAGGCGTTGTGGAAGATGTAGCTTCAATTATTTTGAACGTGAAAAAGCTTGCTCTTAAAATCTACTCTGACGAAGAAAAAGTTATTGAGATTGATGTAAAGGGCGATGGAACAGTTACGGCTGCTGACATTACACATGACAGTGACGTAGAAATTTTAAACCCAGATCTATATATTGCAACAATCGCTAAAAACGGTCATTTACGTATGCGTATGTACGCTCAACGCGGCCGTGGTTACACTCCTGCTGATCAAAACAAACGTGAGGATCTTCCTATCGGCGTGATCCCGATCGACTCTATTTACACTCCAGTATCACGCGTCAATTTCCAAGTGGAAAATACTCGTGTAGGTCAGTCTTCTGACTACGACAAACTTTCTCTTGATGTGTGGACAGATGGTAGCATCGGTCCGAAAGAGGCGATTTCGCTCGGAGCAAAAATTTTAACCGAGCATCTAAACATCTTCGTTGGCATGACAGATGAGGCTCAAACTGCTGAAATCATGGTCGAAAAAGAAGAAGATCAAAAAGAAAAAGTTTTAGAGATGACTATCGAAGAACTTGATCTTTCTGTTCGTTCTTACAACTGCTTAAAACGCGCTGGTATTAATACAGTACTAGAACTTGCGAATAAGTCAGAAGACGATATGATGAAAGTTCGTAACCTTGGACGTAAGTCATTAGAAGAGGTAAAAGCGAAGTTAGAAGAGCTTGGTTTAGGGTTACGCAAAGAAGACTAAGCGATTTAAACAAAACTTATAAGATCAGATATTTTTTATAAAGGAGGGAAACATCCATGGGTTACAGAAAACTTGGTCGTACAAGTTCTCAACGTAAAGCGATGTTACGTGACTTAGCTACTGATTTAATCATCAACGAGCGTATCGAAACTACTGAGGCTCGCGCTAAAGAAGTACGTAAAGCTGTTGAAAAAATGATTACTTTAGGTAAACGCGGAGATTTACACGCACGCCGTCAAGCTGCTGCATTCATCCGTCGTGAACTAGTAACAACTACTGACGAAGAAGGTAACGAAACAACTTCATTTGCGCTACAAAAGCTATTTGATGATGTTGCACCACGTTACGCAGAACGTCAAGGTGGTTACACTCGTATTCTTAAAGTAGGTCCTCGTCGTGGTGACGGTGCACCTGTTGTTGTGATTGAATTAGTTTAATCATAAGAGAAAACAAGTGGTGAAGAGGGTGGAACCACCACCCTCTTTCTTTATAAACGATTTATACGACAAATAATTAAGCTGAGCGTTATGATGAGCGGACACTGTTGTGTGGCGTCTCGTTTAGCTCTCCGCACCTCATTCAAAAGAGGCAAGGGCTTGAGCACCCGTGTTTCTTGTAAATGTAACGACTAGCGCATTTCTATCGAATGAGGTGCGCGCTTTTTTATTATTTTAATGAACAACGAAACAGCGCCAATTGATGGTGCTTTTTTTAATATAAAAGAAAAAGCGCGTAGGCATTTTTCTTATACCGACATATTGATTGTAGTAGAATTCATACATAAAAAAGTGTAAGTTAGTTAGTATAGCTGAGCATGTAGAGAGGAGTGCTAGAAATGCCCGAAATTTTATCGTTAAATAATGTGACATTTTCATATACACCTGAAAATCAAGAGCTGCGAAATGCTGTTGAAAATGTAAGCTTTGCCGTCCAAGAAGGTGAGTGGATTGCCATCGTTGGCCATAATGGTTCTGGGAAATCGACAATCGCCAAATTAATGAATGGTTTATTATTCCCGCAACAAGGAGACGTTCGTATATTACGTGAAGTATTAAATGAAGACAACCTATGGGCATGTCGCTCTCAGATGGGCATGGTGTTTCAAAATCCAGACAATCAATTTGTAGGGGCAACCGTACAAGATGATGTTGCCTTTGCGCTTGAAAATAACGGCATACCGTTTGAAGAAATGGTAAAACGTGTACATTCCGCGTTGGAACAAGTGAAGATGAGTAACTTTGTGGATCATGAGCCACATCATTTATCGGGTGGACAGAAGCAACGTGTTGCGATTGCAGGGGCATTAGCACTGAAGCCAAAGTTGCTTATTTTAGATGAAGCCACATCTATGTTAGACCCACAAGGCCGTGTTGAAGTATTACAAACTGTCCAAACATTACGTGCAGAAACAGGGCTAACGGTGATATCGATTACCCATGATTTAGAAGAGGCCATGTTGGCTGATCGTATACTATTTATGAACGATGGTAAAAAGTTTGCGGAAGGATCACCTGCTGAAATTTTTTCACTGGGGGACAAGTTAACGGAGCTAGGGCTTGATTTACCATTTGCCATGAAGTTATCAAAGCTATTGCAAAAGGAAGGTGTTCCGTTAATGGGACAACATATGACAGAAGAAGAGTTGGTGAATGATTTATGGACATCAAACTTCAACAAGTAAGCTATGCCTATTCTCAAGGCACACCTTTTGAAAAACGGGCATTATTCGATGTCAATTTTGAAATTCCATCCCATACGTACCAAGCAATTATTGGACATACGGGTTCCGGTAAATCGACCATTCTTCAACATTTTAATGCACTGTTAAAGCCAACAACGGGCATTGTGCAATTAGGCGATCGCACAGTGGAGGCAGGTAAAAAAGCTAAGGATTTAAAAGCAGTTCGCCAACGTGTGGGTATTGTATTTCAATTTCCAGAGCATCAGTTGTTTGAAGAAACGGTATTAAAGGATATTATGTTCGGGCCAATGAACTTTGGTGTATCTGCAACAGAGGCTGAGGCGCGTGCTAGAGAACTTGTCCGTCTAGTTGGCTTACCTGAAAATGTGCTGGAAAAGTCACCATTTGATTTATCTGGCGGACAAATGCGACGTGTGGCCATAGCGGGTGTTTTAGCAATGGAGCCAGAAGTTATTGTTTTAGATGAACCAACAGCTGGGTTAGACCCCCGTGGTCAAAAGGAAATTATGGATATGTTTTATACATTACATCAAGAGCGTAATTTAACGACAATTCTTGTGACACACAGTATGGAAGATGCAGCTCGTTATGCGGACAATCTTATCATTATGCATGAGGGCAAAAATGTATTGAGTGGAACACCGCGAGAGATTTTTAAGGATATTGAGACATTGAAACAATTTCGTTTAGAGCCGCCTCGGATTGTGCGCTTTCAACAAAAAGTTGAAAAGATGATTAATACATCTTTGGCAAAGGTCTGTTTAACTGAAGAGGAGCTAGCGATTGAAATGGCTCGATTATTGAGAGAGGAGCGTGCAGAGTCATGATGGAGAAAATGATATTCGGGCGCTTCCTGCCAGGAGATTCTCCTGTTCATAAGCTTGACCCACGTTCGAAACTCGTTTTCGTATTTGCATTTATCATTATCGTATTTTTAGCGAATAATACGATAACATATGCAATGCTCTTAGTTTTTACGTTATTCATTGTTTTAGTATCGCGTATACGCTTGTATTTTTTAATAAATGGACTAAAGCCGGTGCTGTTTTTAATGGCGTTTACATTTTTACTGCATATTTTTATGACCAAGGAAGGCGACCTACTATTTCATTGGAAGTTTATCTCCATCTATGAGGGCGGTGTTCGCCAAGGGATTTATATTTCCACACGTTTCCTTGTACTAGTGTTTATGACATCCATTTTAACGCTGACAACATCACCAATTTCCATTACAGATGGGATTGAAGTATTGCTCAATCCATTGAAAAAAATCAAGGTTCCTGTCCACGAGCTAGCATTAATGATGTCCATTTCACTGCGCTTTATTCCAACGTTGATGGATGAGACAGATAAAATTATGAAGGCGCAAATGGCGCGTGGTTCGGATTTATCTTCCGGCCCAATAAAAGACCGAATTAAAGCCGTTGTTCCATTGTTAGTACCGCTCTTTGTAAGTGCCTTTAAACGTGCAGAGGACTTAGCAACCGCGATGGAGGTACGAGGATATCGAGGTGGCGAGGGCCGTACGCGTTATCGACAGCTCAAATGGGATATGGGCGATACATTTGCGCTTGCCTTACTGGCGGCAATGGCGGTTTTATTATTTTTCTATAGAAGTTAAAGGAGTAGCTTGATGCGACGATTAAAAGCAATTATTAGTTATGATGGAACGCAATTTTCTGGTTATCAAGTGCAACCAGGAGAGCGTACAGTACAAGCTGAAGTAGAGCGTGTACTTGCCGTTATGCATAAAGGTAACAAGGTCAAAGTAACAGCAAGTGGTCGCACGGATGCAAGGGTACATGCAACTGGACAAACACTGCATTTTGATACGCCGCTTACAATACCGGTAGAAAAATACATGAAAGCGTTAAATGTACAGCTTCCTAGAGATATTCGTGTTTTATCCATTGAGGAAGTGGCAGCTGACTTTCATGCGCGTTATAGTGTAACAGGAAAACGCTATCGCTATATATGGTCGTGTGAGCCTGTACAAAGCCCGTTTCGTCGATATTACACAGTAGAGACCAATGGGGTTAAACCAGACGTTACAGCGATGCAGGAGGCGGCTAAGGCGATTATCGGGACACATGATTTCTCATGCTTCTGTGCAGCGAATACAAGTGTCCAAGATAAAGTGCGAACTGTTCATAAGCTCGATTTTGAATGGCATGGTGAAGAGCTACATATGGTCATTGAAGGTAGTGGCTTCTTATACAATATGGTACGCATTATTGCCGGAACTTTATGGGAAGTGGGCATAGGACGTCGAGAAGTGCAAAATGTTGAGCTAGTCGTTGCTTCAATGAATCGCGATAAGGCTGGCAAAACGGCGCCACCACAAGGCTTATACCTTGAAAAAGTGTTTTATTAAGGTCGATTGTTTAATAGAATACGGTATGTTTTAGAGAAGCGGCAATTCGCTTTAAAGAGAAAAAATATTAGGTGGAAAGGGACAATGTAAATGCCAAACGTTACCCTGTACAACTTCACCAGGTGTTTAATGAAATTACTTGACTTTAAAAGTCATTCATTATATGATAACAGATGGTATTTTCATTACCACCACAAATAAGCCCCGAAACTTATAGTGTAGACTAATGAAAAATAACGGTAATCGAATCGATTAGGAGGATATATACATGCGTACAACATTCATGGCTAAAGGTCACGAAGTAGACCGTAAATGGTTAGTAGTTGATGCAGAAGGCCAAACTCTTGGACGTTTAGCTTCTGAAGTAGCTGCAATCTTACGTGGTAAACATAAACCAACATTCACACCAAACGTTGACACAGGTGATCACGTAATCATCATCAACGCTGACAAAATCCATTTAACTGGTAACAAATTAGAGGGTAAACTTTACCGTCACCACACTCAATTTGCGGGTGGTTTAAAAACTCGTACTGCTGGCGAAATGTTAGAAAAGTACCCAACACGTATGATCGAATTAGCTGTAAAAGGGATGCTTCCTAAAAACTCTTTAGGTCGTAAAATGTTCGGTAAACTTAACGTTTACACTGGAACTGAGCACCCACATGCTGCACAAAAACCAGAAGCATATGAGCTTCGCGGATAATATAAATTAAGAGGAGGATATTACTTTGGCACAAGTTCAATACATCGGCACTGGTCGCCGTAAAAGCTCTGTAGCTCGCGTACGTTTAGTACCAGGTACAGGTAAAATTGTTATCAACAAACGTGAAATCGAAGAATACGTACCATTCGCTGCATTACGTGAAGTAATTAAACAACCATTAGTAGCTACTGAAACTACAGGAAGCTATGATATCCACGTAAACGTTAACGGTGGTGGATACACTGGTCAAGCTGGAGCTGTACGTCATGGTATCGCTCGTGCTCTACTTCAAGTAGACCCAGATTTCCGTGCTGCACTTAAATCAGCTGGATTACTTACTCGTGATTCACGCATGAAAGAACGTAAAAAACCAGGTCTACGCGGCGCTCGTCGTGCACCTCAGTTCTCAAAACGTTAATCAACCGATTCTATACGTTTTCAAAACCCTTTCCCACTTTTGTGGGGGAGGGTTTTTTGTGTTTAGAAAATTGTATACAAAATTGAATTATTAAAAATATTGAAAAATATTAGCTACCTTTAGTAAAATCTAAAAAAGAATAGTAGATGCTAAGCATTTAGGGATTTAAAAATTACATATGCAAAGGATGTGTAAACATTCTTATGAATATGGAAAAGAAGCAAGACCTTGCTTTTAAGTTTATTCTCGCCTACTTTATCGTTTTCATTATCTTAAAAGAAATATTTACTTTTTCAAGGCTGGTTAATTATTCCGTACCCATCATTGGAGTCCTCATCGCAGCATTTTTACGTTATAAATTGAAAGATAAAAAATCGGACTAACTTTATTTAAAATTTAGAACACATCGTTATAATCTACGTGTTGACCCTCTGTTTGGATTACGTTTATTTCTGCACTTACATTTTTCATGAATAAACAAATAGACAAGGATGTGGAAACATTCTTATGAATATGGAAAAGAAGCGAGACATTGCTGCAAAGTGTTTACTCGGCTGCTTTATTATTTTTTATATCTTAACTGAAATTTTTGCTGCGTCAAAACCGTTTCGATTTACAGGCTACATTATTGGCTTCCTCATCGCCATATTCTTACATTATAAGTTTAAAGATAAAAAATCGGACTAATATATAAAAGTACAAAAACCATCTTTCAAAACTTTTTTAGTGTTTGAGGGGTGGTTTTTGGTGTTTACATTACTTGTAATAGCGATGAGACAAACAACTATTATCTGAAATATATTCAAAATGTATTAATGAAAATTTTTTTCATACAATTCTAATTATTGAAAATTATTTCTTTTTATATTATTTTAATTTTGAAAGCACTTTTATGTAATGAATGTTTAGATAGGGGGTGTATACATATGAATCTTTTGGATAGAATGCGAGATCAATTTCATTCCTTTACGGAAAAAGAACAAGTTATTGCGAGTTACATCATTCAGAGAACAAGCATACAGAATGAAAATATAACTGTATTGGCAAAAGAATTGAATACTTCACCTGCCACTATAACTCGCTTTTGTAAAAAGGTAGGCTGTAAAAGTTTTATTGAGATGAAGATGGAGTTAGAAAGAGGAGCTGCTATACACAAAAGTTTAAACAATCAACGAACATAAAAATGTATCTTAATTTGTATGGAACTTTGGCTTGGGCATTTTTCATCCACAAATTTATTGTCATATGGTGTGCAACAATTGTTGATGAAAGCGTTTTAATCGTCTTAAATAATACTACGAAAAAGTGAGGTTAAGCAAAATGAAAAAAATATTATTCTGCTCAATACTACTTATTTCAATTATTATAGCAGCGGGCTGTAAATCTAAAAGTGAAAGTGAAGCGACAGAATCCTCTGAAGAAGCATCAGTAGAATCCTCCGAAGAATTATCAGGAGATATTGTGATGTGGCATTCATTTACACAAGGACCTAGACTAGAAAGCATACAAAAAACAGCAGATCAATTTATGAAGGATCATCCAAAAGTAAACATAAAAATTGAAACATTTTCATGGAATGATTTTTATACAAAATGGACAACAGGTTTAAACTCAGGAAATGTACCGGACATAAGCACAGCGCTACCTAATCAAGTTATAGAGATGGTAAATTCAGATGCTTTAATCCCGCTCAACGATACGATTGACAAAATAGGTAAAGAAAAATTCAGTAGCAATGCATTAGATGAAGCAAAAGTGCAAGACAACTACTTTTCAATACCACTGTACTCACATGCACAAGTAATGTGGGTTAGAACTGACTTATTGGAAAAATATAATTTAGAAGTGCCCAAAACTTGGGATCAATTATATGAAGCAAGTAAGAAAATGAAGGAAGACGGAGTTTATGGAGTATCTGTTCCGATGGGGACGAATGATTTTATGGCGACAAGATTCCTCAACTTTTATGTAAGAAGTGCTGGCGGAAGCTTACTAACGAAAGATTATAAAGCTGATTTAACAAGTAAGATTGCACAGGACGGTATTAAATACTGGATCAAAATGTATGAAGAAATATCCCCGAAAGACTCCTTAAACTTCAATGTTTTACAACAAGCTACGTTATTTTACCAAGGAAAAACAGCATTTGATTTCAACTCAGGTTTCCATATTGGTGGCGTTCAAGCTAATAGCCCACAATTGTTAAATTCTATTGATGCGTACCCTATTCCAAAAGTAAATGAAGCTGATCCTGATTACGGGATTGAAACATCCAACGTACCTTTGGTTATTTGGAAAAACTCAAAGCACGCAGATGTCGCGAAAGCATTTTTAGAAAAGCTATTTGAAGAGGGCAACTATCTTGAGTTTTTAGATGCAACACCTGTCGGCATGTTACCAACGATTGATAATATTACAGATAATCCTGCTTATAAAGAAAATGAAATAAGAAAGCAATTTGAACATGCTGAAGAAGTAATTACTAAAGCTGTGAAAGAAGGAACAGCTATTGGCTATGAGAATGGTCCAAGTATTCAAGCGGGTATTATGACGAACCGACATATTATTGAAGAAATGTTCCAAGATATTATTTCAAATGGCACAGATCCGATGGAAGCAGCAAAAAAAGCGGAAATGAAGCTCAATGATCTATTCGAAACAGTAGCTGTAAATTAGAGGGAAGTATAAGAAGGCGACGACTCAAGTGGGACAAGCAAGGAAAGAAAATCTGCGGCTAAGTTAGCAAGAAAGTGGCTCTGCTTGCCCACAATCGTCTGCCGATTTCCAATAGACATGTTGGAAAGAAAAATGGAGTTGAATGTTTGTTGGACATAGTAGTCAAGCAAAAGTAAAAAGGCGTTTCACTTTTTGCTTTAAAAGAAAGGAGTCAACATGCTAATAAAGAAATTTGATTACGCCCGCTGGCTATTTGTAATGCCAGCAATAATAATTGTTGGTTTACTATTTGTTTACCCATTTTTATCTAGTATTTATTTCAGCTTTACAACGAAAAATTTATTATCACCGAACTATCAATTTGTCGGTCTTGAGAATTATAGAAAAGTATTAGCTGACCCAGATTTTTGGAACTCATTTTTTAATTCATTAAAATGGACTTTCTTTTCTTTAGTCGGTCAAGTTTTAGTTGGCTTTATTTTAGCTCTAGCTATACATAGAATAAAGCGATTTAAATGGTTATATCGAACACTGCTTATTATACCTTGGGCATTTCCAACGATAGTTATCGCCTTTTCATGGCAATGGATATTAAACGGAGTGTACGGTTATTTGCCAAATCTAATCGTCAAATTAGGATTGATGAATAATCCACCTGCATTTTTTACCGATAGTACGTGGGCGTTTGTTTGTTTAGTAGGAATCAATATTTGGTTTGGTGCACCTTTAATCATGGTGAATGTATTATCGGCATTACAAACCGTTCCTCAAGAACAATTTGAAGCGGCTAGAATTGATGGTGCTTCCTCTTGGCAAGTATTTAGGTTTATCACGTTACCCCATATTCGGGTAGTCATTGGCTTATTAGTCGTATTAAGAACAATATGGATTTTTAACAACTTCGATATTGTGTACTTACTAACAGGAGGGGGACCTTCAAATGCTACAACGACACTCCCTATCTTTGCCTATAACCTTGGTTGGGGAACACAGTTATTAGGACGTTCCTCTGCAGTAACGGTATTGCTATTTTTATTCCTTTTAACAATTTGTTTACTTTATTTCTATATTATTAGGAAATGGGAAAAGGAGTCGAAATAAAATGGTTAAAAATAAAAAAACAATTGTAAGTTCATTTCTGTCTCATGCTTTGCTAATAATAGCTACTATTCTTGCCGTATTCCCTTTAGTATGGATTTTCCTCTCCTCGGTTAAAGGCAAAGGTGAGTTAACGCAATTCCCAACAAGATTTTTTCCAAAGGACTTTACATTAGAGTATTTTATCCACGTAATTAGAGATTTACATTTTATAGATAATATCAAAAATAGTGTGTTAATCTCCTTAAGTACAACGGTCATTGCTATTATTATTTCCTCAACCGCAGCGTATGGAATAGTGAGATTTTTTCCGAAATTGGGTTCGATTATGTCGAAATTATTAATCACTACCTATATATTCCCACCTATATTATTAGCCATTCCATACTCTTTAGTAATGGCAACCATTGGTCTAAGTAATAGTCTAATTGGTTTAATTATCGTTTATCTATCATTTAGTGTCCCGTATGCGGTATGGCTATTAGTTGGTTTTTTTCAAACAGTACCCATTGGCATAGAAGAGTCTGCCCAGATTGATGGAGCAAATAAATTTACTATATTTTTTAGAGTTGTGTTACCTATCGTAGCTCCTGGGATTGTCGCTACTGCCATTTATACGTTTATCAATGCATGGAATGAATTTTTGTATGCCTTAATCTTAATTAATGATACTAGCAAAATGACCGTTGCAGTTGCTTTAAGATCATTAAACGGTTCGGAAATTTTGGATTGGGGAGATATGATGGCAGCTTCTGTCATCGTTGTGTTGCCATCGATTATCTTTTTCATTTTTATTCAAAATAAAATTGCAAGTGGGCTTTCAGAAGGTGCCGTTAAATAATTAGATGGAGGTGGTATTTTAATGTTTAAAGTCGGAACATTTAAAATAATGATTATCGTATTATTTTTCGTTTTTAGTACTTTAGGAAGTGCTCCAGTATATGCGAAAGATAGTTCAAATCCTGCTAAATTAGTTTATCAGACAGATAATTTGGAATTGAAGAACCAAGGCAAAGATATTACGAATGATGTGAAAGACGTATTGGATAGTGAATCTACGACCATTATCATCAAGTTTAAAACCGATAATCAAAATGCATTACAAGCTTTGTTTAGCTCGTCTAATAATAATCCTTATTTTAGAAATAACTATTTTGATATTTTTATGAGAAATAATGGAGAGTTAGGAATTGAGGTAAGGGATGCGACGGAACATATCAATTATTTATTTGCTAGACCAGCATCATTATGGGGGAAGAGTAAGAATAAAACAGCATTAAATGCGATAGCATTCGTTGCAAATGCAGAAGAGAAATCGTATAAGTTATTTGCAAATGGAGATAAGATTTTAGAGGAAAACGTTTCAAACTATAAGTCGTTAACGGACATTTATGGAGTAAATACGTTCTTGATTGGTGGCGTGAATCGTGAAGGAAAACTAGAGTTCGGCTTTGATGGAGAGATTTACACGTTAGCAATATACAATGGTGTACTGACTAACGATGTATTATTACATGAAACGAGCAATGCACTAAATAAAATGATATTTACATCAGGTGATGCGTCCAAGGCGAATTATTTTAGAATTCCTGCTTTGTATACATTAAATTCAGGGAGGGTCTTAGCAAGTGCAGATGCAAGATACGGGGGGACACATGATTCGAGAAGTAAAATTAATATCGTTACGTCCTATAGTGATGATAATGGTAGAACGTGGACTCCTCCGAAGTTTGCATTGAAATTTGATGATTATGAAGAACAGACAATCGAATGGCCAAGAGATAATGTTCGTAAAAACATACAGATTAGCGGTAGTGCTTCATTTATAGATTCAGCATTAGTGCAAGACAAGCAGACGAATAAGGTTATTTTAATGGCCGATTTTATGCCTGCGGGGATAGGGAACCATAATGCATTAAAAAATGACTCTGGTTATAAAGAAATAAATGGGGCGTATTATTTGAAGTTAAGGAAATCTAATGAATCTACCTATCATTACTCAATTAGAGAAAATGGAGTCATTTTTAATGATACGGTCAATCAGCCTACAGAATATAAAGTTGATGGCTATTACAATTTAATGAAAAATGATGATTATTTATATGTACCACAATATTCAGTGAGGTTTGATAACGACAGGCTAATCGAATATCAAAATGGAAAAAATGTCAAAATGAATATTTTTTATAAGGATTCACTCTTTAAAATCACCCCGACCAATTATTTAGGTTTTACTATAAGCGATGATTTGGGAGAAACTTGGGGCGCTCCTAAATTACTACCACCATTTAATGGTCTAAACAAAAATGCCACATATTTGAGTCCTGGACAAGGTATCGTGCTTAGTAATATGAACCGAATAATTTTTGCCACATATACAAATGGACAGATGGTGTATTTAATTAGTGATGATCATGGTAACTCGTGGTCGCATCGCACGGCATCATTACCTTTTGCCAATGCTACAGCAGAGGCGCAAATGGTAGAGCTAAGCCCAGGAGTTATTCAAACATATTTAAGAACTTCAACAGGGAAAATCGGCTATATGACAAGTACCGATTATGGTGATACATGGAGCGCAGTGCAATATCTTGAGCATGTTCAAAATCCTTTTTATGGTACGCAACTATCGATTATAAAATACTCTCAAAAGGTAAACGGTCACGATATTTTATTGATGAGTACCCCAAATTCAAAAAATGGTAGAAGAAGCGGTCAAATTTGGGTGGGTATCGTAAATGAAACAAATCCTTCTGTCAATTGGCAAAAGAAATACGATGTTGATTTTAGCAACTATGGATATTCGTATTCCGCAATAACGGAATTACCGAATCAAGAAATTGGGCTTCTATATGAGAAATATGATTCTTGGTCGCGCAATGAGCTGCATTTAAAGAACGTTTTAAAGTTTGAAATATTAACATTGGAAGATATATATCAATAATAATTAGGAGGGAATACTCGTGGTGAATTATGCAATAGTGGGTACTGGATACTTTGGTGCGGAATTAGGAAGGTCCATTCTAAAAAACAAGGATGCTAACATTGTTGCCATTTATGATCCTGAGAATGCTAAAGAGGTAAGTGTAGAGTTAAAGGCAGAGGTTTCAACCTCCTTGGATGACTTAGTAACAAGAGAAGATGTGGATTGTGTTGTTGTAGCTTCGCCAAATTATTTGCATAAGGAGCCGGTTGTGAAGGCTGCTGAAAATGGCAAACATGTATTTTGTGAAAAACCTATCGCTTTATGCTATGAAGATTGTAAAGACATGGTGGAAGCTTGTAAAAAGAATAACGTGATATTTTTTGCTGGTCATATTATGAATTTCTTCAATGGTGTGCAGTATGCAAAGAAACTAATCAATGAAGGGGAAATCGGGGATATTTTGTTTTGTCATGCGGCAAGAAATGGTTGGGAAGAAAAGCAACCGGAAGTGTCTTGGAAAAAAATAAGAGAGAAATCAGGTGGGCATTTATATCATCATATTCACGAATTAGATTGTATTCAATTTATTATGGGGGGGCTCCCTCAAAAAGCAACAATGATTGGCGGAAACGTTGCTCATAGAGGTGAGCATTTTGGAAATGAAGATGATATGATTTTTGTCAATTTAGAATTTGAGAATAAAAAGTTTGCGCTACTAGAATGGGGTTCAGCATTTCGATATGGCGAACATTATGTTTTAATCCAAGGAACAAAGGGATACATAAAATTGGATATGTACAATGTAAAAGGAACGTTAAAGGTGGATGGCAAAGAGAAGCATTTTCTTATCCATGAAACACAAGAAGAAGATGACGATCGGACAAGAATTTATAATAGTTCCGAAATGGATGGTGCTATCCAATATGGGAAACCAGGGAAAAGAACGCCTTTATGGCTTTCTTCTGTAATAGACAAAGAAATGAAGTACTTACATCAAGTGCTACAAGGAGCGGAAGTAGGCGAGGAGTTTCAAAAACTTTTAAACGGACAAGCCGCTTTAGAAGCCATTGCAACAGCGGATGCATGTACACTTTCAATCCTCGAAGATCGAAAAGTAGACCTTTCAGAAATTGTAAAGTAGACAGAAAGCCTGTGATGTCCAGCACAGGCTTTTAGTGAAATACTTGGCAGGTGTTTTTGGAAATAGAATTAACACGGGAAAGGATGTGGAAGTTTCCTATGACTATGAAGAAGAGAAAGATTGCTACAAAGTATTTGCTCGCATGCTTCATTATTTTTTATGTCATAAAAAGGATTATAAAGTAGGGAGACACTATGGTTAGTGAAAAAATATTCAAAGAAATAGAATCACTTTTATTTACAGAAGCTGAGTTTGGAGCACTTTTTGATATTCAAATCGATTATTTAAAGGAAACTGTCAGATTAGATGTGCTTAGTACAAGTAGAAAACGTATTAAAAAGACCATTCTATTATTTGAACAAGTACTTTCTTTGTACGTGTGTAAGTCTGAGGATGCAGAGGGCTTTCGTTTAAACGAGCTAAATGATACAGACGTTGCATTATTATCAGAAATTAGCTACCACCCATATGGCTTTGGGAAAATAAATGTGGAAACCATAAATGCCAAATTAAAAGGGTTTAAAGAAATTACTTCAAATACTAATTTTTATTTTCAAGTAAACAATAAAGATTATTTCTTTTTGGAAGCAAATCGTTTAGTCATCAATAATAAAGTGTTTAATAATTTGTTAGTTCCTTAAAAAACGTGAATTCTTTTAAATCAAGGAGATATTATGGAACAAGAAAAAATAATGGAAGAAATTCAAACATTACTATCGGAAGAAACAGCGTTCGGTGTGGTGACGAATGTCGATATCGGTTATTTTGGAGAAACCGTTAAATTAGTTGTCGCTAAAAAATACAAACAAGAAGTGTTGAAAAAGGTTGTTTTCTTTGAACAAGTACTTTCCCTATACATGTGTCAGCTTGAAGATATAGAGGGATTCCGTTTAAATGACTACGATTATGGAGATGAGTTATTGCTAACAGGAATCAGTTATCATCCAGATGGCTTTGACAAAATTACAATCGAAAGTTTAGATTCTGAATTAAAAGGCATTGAAGAAATTTCATCTACTACAAATTTTAGCTTCCACATCAACAATAAAGATTATTTCTTTATAGAAGCGAATCGTTTAGTTTTTGAGGGCAAAGTTTATCAAGATTTAATTGCTCCAGAAAATAAGCTGAAATGGGAAGATGAAAGTTAATTGTCTATAGGAAGATGCGATTGTACGCTGTAATGTAAGAAGAGCATTAGAGGCCTTCATTAATTAAATAAAAAATTTTCAAACTCTCAAGCCAATTGCTTGGGAGTTTTTTGTTTACTTTCTAGCATAGTTCCAACACGAACTTCGTACACTATAACTAAAGGGTGGTGGATATGGGTGAAGCGCTGGCTTGCACTAGGAGTAATTATGCTAATGAGTATAGTGGTCGTGGCATATGAAACGAATGCTTCGGACCGCAACTTCTTCTTACCTGACCCACTTGGTGGCACGAAAATTGTCATTGATGCGGGACATGGTGGTCAGGATGGAGGTGCTTCAAAGGGCGAAGTAATTGAAAAGGACATTACACTTGCAATTGCTCAGCACGTGGAGAAGCAATTAAAGAAGAAGGGCGCAACAGTCGTGATGACGCGTACACAGGATGGAGATGTTATTGATGAACACGCGCCATCAGAAAAATTTGGCACACTAAGGGAACGCAAAAAGCAAGATATCTTTTTAAGGAAGGATATTGTTGCAAAAGAACAGCCGAATATTTTTATTACGATTCATGCCAATGCAATTCCAGAGACAAAATGGCGTGGAGCACAGGTGTTTTATCATAAAGACGGACATGCTGATGGGGAATTGCTAGCCAATAGCATTCAGCAATCGATTCGTACGAAATTACAAAATACCGATCGGGAAGCGTTAGCAATTAAACAAATCTACTTGCTGAAAAAAGCGGAAGTACCTGCCGCATTAGTCGAGACTGGATTTATCAGTAATGATGAGGAACGTGCGCTATTAGTCGATAAAAAATATCAAGAAAAAATGGCGGATGCTATCGTTGAAGGTATTGAAGACTACTTACTTGGGAAAATTGAATAGAGCAACAGCTACTATGTAAATCAAAGCATTATGATATACTAACATTGACAGAAAATAAGGGGAGTGTTCGTCGTGATAACAGAACAACAAGTGCGAGAAATACTGGGACAACTACAAGATCCATTTTTACATAAATCATTAGCAGAAACTGACGGTATTACAAATGTGGCAATTAAAGAAGAAAAAAACCATGTCAGTGTAAAAATCGCGATTGCTAAAACAAATACACCGGAGCAAATGCAACTTCAAATGAAGATTGTAGATGTATTAAAAGAAGCGGGAGCTAACACGGTTGGTATTCGCTTTGAAGAATTATCAGCAGAAAAATTACAAAGTTTCCGTGGCACAGCAACAGAAGCTGAAGCGCAAGATATTTTATCACCACTAAGTACAGTACAAGTGATTTCAATTGCTTCCGGGAAAGGTGGCGTAGGGAAATCTACAGTATCTGTTAACTTAGCGGTAGCGCTAGCCCGTCTAGGAAAAAAAGTAGGTTTAATTGATGCTGATATTTATGGATTCAGTGTACCTGACATGATGGGTGTTACAGATATGCCAAAGGTAGTAGACAATCGTATTTTCCCAGTTGACCGTTTTGGTGTAAAAGTGATCTCAATGGGATTCTTCGTTGAAAATAATGCACCAATCGTTTGGCGTGGACCAATGCTAGGGAAAGTATTAGATCAATTCTTCCGCGATGTAGAATGGGGCGAGCTGGACTATCTTCTATTAGACTTACCACCAGGAACAGGTGATGTAGCTTTAGACATTCATCAAATGTTACCTTCTTCAAAAGAAATTGTTGTAACTACGCCTCACCCAACAGCAGCATTTGTTGCCGCTCGTGCAGGGGCAATGGCTCTACAAACTGACCATGAAATTCTAGGTGTTATTGAAAATATGGCATGGTTTGAGTCGAAATCAGGGGAACGTGAATTTGTATTTGGTCAAGGTGGCGGTGCAAAGTTAACAGAAGAGCTACGCACAGAGCTACTTGGACAAATTCCACTTGGTCAGCCAGATTGGACGGATGAGGAATTTGCGCCTTCCGTATATGCAGAAAAGCATCCAACAGGACAAACGTATATCAATATTGCGACGAAAATCATTCAAAAATTAAATAAATAAACAAAAAAGATTTCCTCAAATTGCTGAGGAAATCTTTTTTGGTTTGTGAAGTTATTGGCCGCTCTGCTTTTTTTCTTTATCTGAGCTGCCGCCACCGTCAGCGCTAGCCTCTTTTTTGTTGCCGCTCTCAGATGAAGTACTCTCACCACTTTTTTTGATAAGCTCCAGCCATTTCGCCTGCATTAGTGGACTTTCAATCGTTTCCTTTACGACTTCCTCCATTTGCTTGCGCAAAGTAGAGGATTTTAAAATCGTCTCCATTTGCTTTTGCATATCAGGCTGACCAAAGAATGATTCCAAATCCTTTTGGTAAGTAGGATCTTTCATGAGTTCCTTCATAATATCCTGTTGTTGCTTTTGCATACTTTTGGCTACAGTTTCTTTGAATTTTGGATCTTCAAAAGTCTTTTTCCAAAAATCCTCTGCTTCTTTTGAAAGCAATGTTTCCTCTGTCGCCTTTTTTACTTCGTCATGTTCTAATATCAATAATTCACGAAAACTCGGCTCCTCTAAAAGCTGTCGCAACGCCTTTTTACCATCCTCTGTTTGTAGAGAGTCAATCATAATTTTTTTTATCTCATCATAAGACATGGTAGAGGTTTTATCTTGTGAACAGGCAGCAAGAAAAAGCGTTAAAATCAGTAATAAAGTCAATTTTCGCATGTAACATCAGCCCTTTCTATAGATAGACTCTTTCAATTATTGTTCACATTTATGATGACTTTATGTATTGCTTGCGAAGAGAAATAGCTTTTTTAACAATGCATTGTTAAAATGATTACAGATATATGAAGAAATTGGGGGACTTTGAGTTGTGACGATACGAAATTGGGCAAAGTTTTTCTTCTTTGCAATGCTCGTTGGTGGCGTAGTCAACGGAATTTTTAGTTTATTTATTCGATGGAGCTTCTTTCAACCATATGTAGCAAATGGTCAATGGGGTGAATTTTTCGCAGGGCTTTTATGGATGGTATTCCTAGGGTTTACAATGAGTGTTATTGCACAAGCAGGGTTTTTCGCCTATCTAACACTGCATCAAGTAGGTGTTAACATTTTTAGAACGCTAACGCTATGGAATTGGGTACAGCTATTATTGATTGCTGTTACCATCTTTGATATTGTGTTCTTCCGTTTTGTACCGGGTGTTAAAGATGGACAAAGCTGGGTATTCTATTTGGGACTTTTAATCGTTTTAATTTTTGCATCAGTAGCAACAGCCATGCAAAAAGTGAAAATGACTGGAAAAAAACATGTTTTAGTGTCCGCATTATTTTTTATGATTGTTATTACAACATTAGAGTGGACAATCGCATTAATGGGACGTGATGAAAATATTAACGAATATGTTGCCTTATTATTATTCCCATTACTAGCTGTAAATGCATATCAATTATTAGTATTACCAAAATACAATGCAAAATCTGACGAAGATCGCCGAAAATTAGAAGAGCGTCGAAAAGCGCGCCTTAATCAAGCAAAAAATGCATAATGAATAAAAAATTGAGTAGCCTCAAAGATAGATGAGGCTACTTTTTTATGGGGTTTTTTTAGATTGAACTGAGTAACCGAATATGTTTTCTTCAATAGACATAAATTTATTTTGCTGCAATAAAGTATTTAATGCTTTAAAAGAAACATTACTGTCTTGATGCAATGAAGTAAATAAGAAATCTCCTTTCTGTAATTGAGGCGTTTTTTCTCCTTGCCAAATGAGGGATGGCGACAGAATGTTTACTTGTTTTTGAAATAAGCTCTTTTGCAATTCCTGAGAATATTGATGATTTCTTGTGGCAAACCAAAGTGGTGTAGCCTTTAAATATCTTTCATAAGTTTCAACATCCTTTTGTATTAAGGCAATATCTATTGGTTTTTCTACTGAATCTTCAGGACCTAATAATCCCGTAGGTAGTTTCCTCTCTTGTATCACTTTAATATGCTCTGGTGAGCGTTCAATCCATGCAGCATCTAAAAGTAGAAGCGGATAAGGTGCTTTTACGTTTTTTAACCAATCTAACAACGCATCATCAGAAAAAGAAATTTCGACAATAAGAGAAGTACCATAATGTCCTTTTGTTACAACAGTTGGTGCATTAGCGATATTAAATACAGAAATCATCGTAGAATTTAGCGGTTTGATAAAGACAAATAATATTACTATTAAACCCAGTGATATCAACGTTTTACGAATCATATTAAAGACCCCATTTCTATATTTTTAAAACGACAAAATAACCTCTTTAAAAAAACTTATGATTTTATGTTGACTTTCATGATTAATCGATGTTATTATGTATAAGTCGCCAAGAGATGACGCGACAAACGAAACAAAATGAACCTTGAAAACTGAACAAGCAAAACGTAATCAATATAGTTTTTATTAGCTATCTTATGTTAGTGAACGAAACAAAATTTTGGACATCAAAATTGATGCCAGCAAAACAATTTGAGCTAATCAAATTTCTTTTATGGAGAGTTTGATCCTGGCTCAGGACGAACGCTGGCGGCGTGCCTAATACATGCAAGTCGAGCGAACAGAGAAGGAGCTTGCTCCTTTGACGTTAGCGGCGGACGGGTGAGTAACACGTGGGCAACCTACCCTATAGTTTGGGATAACTCCGGGAAACCGGGGCTAATACCGAATAATCTATTGTCCCTCATGGGACAATACTGAAAGACGGTCTCGGCTGTCGCTATAGGATGGGCCCGCGGCGCATTAGCTAGTTGGTGAGGTAACGGCTCACCAAGGCAACGATGCGTAGCCGACCTGAGAGGGTGATCGGCCACACTGGGACTGAGACACGGCCCAGACTCCTACGGGAGGCAGCAGTAGGGAATCTTCCACAATGGGCGAAAGCCTGATGGAGCAACGCCGCGTGAGTGAAGAAGGATTTCGGTTCGTAAAACTCTGTTGTAAGGGAAGAACAAGTACAGTAGTAACTGGCTGTACCTTGACGGTACCTTATTAGAAAGCCACGGCTAACTACGTGCCAGCAGCCGCGGTAATACGTAGGTGGCAAGCGTTGTCCGGAATTATTGGGCGTAAAGCGCGCGCAGGTGGTTTCTTAAGTCTGATGTGAAAGCCCACGGCTCAACCGTGGAGGGTCATTGGAAACTGGGAGACTTGAGTGCAGAAGAGGATAGTGGAATTCCAAGTGTAGCGGTGAAATGCGTAGAGATTTGGAGGAACACCAGTGGCGAAGGCGACTATCTGGTCTGTAACTGACACTGAGGCGCGAAAGCGTGGGGAGCAAACAGGATTAGATACCCTGGTAGTCCACGCCGTAAACGATGAGTGCTAAGTGTTAGGGGGTTTCCGCCCCTTAGTGCTGCAGCTAACGCATTAAGCACTCCGCCTGGGGAGTACGGTCGCAAGACTGAAACTCAAAGGAATTGACGGGGGCCCGCACAAGCGGTGGAGCATGTGGTTTAATTCGAAGCAACGCGAAGAACCTTACCAGGTCTTGACATCCCGTTGACCACTGTAGAGATATGGTTTTCCCTTCGGGGACAACGGTGACAGGTGGTGCATGGTTGTCGTCAGCTCGTGTCGTGAGATGTTGGGTTAAGTCCCGCAACGAGCGCAACCCTTGATCTTAGTTGCCATCATTTAGTTGGGCACTCTAAGGTGACTGCCGGTGACAAACCGGAGGAAGGTGGGGATGACGTCAAATCATCATGCCCCTTATGACCTGGGCTACACACGTGCTACAATGGACGATACAAACGGTTGCCAACTCGCGAGAGGGAGCTAATCCGATAAAGTCGTTCTCAGTTCGGATTGTAGGCTGCAACTCGCCTACATGAAGCCGGAATCGCTAGTAATCGCGGATCAGCATGCCGCGGTGAATACGTTCCCGGGCCTTGTACACACCGCCCGTCACACCACGAGAGTTTGTAACACCCGAAGTCGGTGAGGTAACCTTTTGGAGCCAGCCGCCGAAGGTGGGATAGATGATTGGGGTGAAGTCGTAACAAGGTAGCCGTATCGGAAGGTGCGGCTGGATCACCTCCTTTCTAAGGATATTTTCGGAATACAAACCTTGGGTTTGTAAGATTACGTTTTGCGTTCAGTTTTGAAGGTTCATCATTACGATGAAATACTTCAAAATTTGTTCTTTGAAAACTGGATAAAACGACATTGAAATTGTAACAAACACATTTATTTTTTAAGTTTTTTATAGGCTTAATAACGAAATAGGGTTTCAAGACACAAGCAGTTCTAGGAAGCGAACGAGTGAATGAAGGAGCGTACTTACGTACGTGACTGATTGAACGAGAGAAGCTGACAACGAAATGCGCAGTGGATTGGAAGCCGATAGGTTAAGTTATTAAGGGCGCACGGCGAATGCCTTGGCACTAGGAGCCGAAGAAGGACGGCACTAACACCGATATGCTTCGGGGAGCTGTAAGTGAGCTTTGATCCGGAGATTTCCGAATGGGGGAACCCACTACGTTTAATCGCGTAGTATCTTGACGTGAATACATAGCGTCTTGAAGGCAGACCCAGGGAACTGAAACATCTAAGTACCTGGAGGAAGAGAAAGAAAAATCGATTCCCTGAGTAGCGGCGAGCGAAACGGGAAGAGCCCAAACCAAGAGGCTTGCCTCTTGGGGTTGTAGGACACTCTATACGGAGTTACAAAGGAATGAGTTAGATGAAGCGACTTGGAAAGGTCCGCCAGAGCAGGTAAAAGCCCTGTAGTCGAAAGTTCGTTCCCTCCAGAGTGGATCCTGAGTACGGCGGAACACGTGAAATTCCGTCGGAATCCGGGAGGACCATCTCCCAAGGCTAAATACTACCTAGTGACCGATAGTGAACCAGTACCGTGAGGGAAAGGTGAAAAGCACCCCGGAAGGGGAGTGAAAGAGATCCTGAAACCGTGTGCCTACAAGTAGTTAGAGCCCGTTAATGGGTGATAGCGTGCCTTTTGTAGAATGAACCGGCGAGTTACGATTACGTGCGAGGTTAAGCTTTAGAAGGCGGAGCCGCAGCGAAAGCGAGTCTGAATAGGGCGAATTAGTACGTGGTCGTAGACCCGAAACCAGGTGATCTACCCATGTCCAGGGTGAAGGTGAGGTAACACTTACTGGAGGCCCGAACCCACGCACGTTGAAAAGTGCGGGGATGAGGTGTGGGTAGCGGAGAAATTCCAATCGAACTTGGAGATAGCTGGTTCTCTCCGAAATAGCTTTAGGGCTAGCCTCGTGATGAGAATACTGGAGGTAGAGCACTGTTTGGACTAGGGGGCCATCCCGGTTTACCGAATTCAGACAAACTCCGAATGCCAGATATTTATACACGGGAGTCAGACTGCGAGTGATAAGATCCGTAGTCAAAAGGGAAACAGCCCAGACCACCAGCTAAGGTCCCAAAGTAATCGTTAAGTGGAAAAGGATGTGGCGTTGCACAGACAACCAGGATGTTGGCTTAGAAGCAGCCATCATTTAAAGAGTGCGTAATAGCTCACTGGTCGAGTGACGCTGCGCCGAAAATGTATCGGGGCTAAACGATTCACCGAAGCTGTGGATTGACATCTACGATGTCAGTGGTAGGAGAGCGTTCTAAGTGCGTTGAAGTCAGACCGGAAGGACTGGTGGAGCGCTTAGAAGTGAGAATGCCGGTATGAGTAGCGAAAGACGGGTGAGAATCCCGTCCACCGTATGACTAAGGTTTCCTGAGGAAGGCTCGTCCGCTCAGGGTTAGTCGGGACCTAAGCCGAGGCCGATAGGCGTAGGCGATGGACAACAGGTTGATATTCCTGTACCACCTCCTCACCGTTTGAGAAATGGGGGGACGCAGTAGGATAGGGTAAGCGCGCCGTTGGTTGTGCGCGTCCAAGCAGTAAGGCGTGTGTGTAGGCAAATCCGCACACTGTAACGTTGAGCTGTGATGGCGAGTCCGTATGGACGAAGTTCCTGATTTCACACTGCCAAGAAAAGCCTCTATCGAGGTGAGAGGTGCCCGTACCGCAAACCGACACAGGTAGTCGAGGAGAGAATCCTAAGGTGTGCGAGAGAACTCTCGTTAAGGAACTCGGCAAAATGACCCCGTAACTTCGGGAGAAGGGGTGCTCTTGAGCGTGCAAGCGCATGAGAGCCGCAGTGAATAGGCCCAGGCGACTGTTTAGCAAAAACACAGGTCTCTGCAAAACCGTAAGGTGACGTATAGGGGCTGACGCCTGCCCGGTGCTGGAAGGTTAAGAGGAGTGGTTAGCGCAAGCGAAGCTGCGAATTGAAGCCCCAGTAAACGGCGGCCGTAACTATAACGGTCCTAAGGTAGCGAAATTCCTTGTCGGGTAAGTTCCGACCCGCACGAAAGGCGTAACGATCTGGGCACTGTCTCAACGAGAGACTCGGTGAAATTATAGTACCTGTGAAGATGCAGGTTACCCGCGACAGGACGGAAAGACCCCGTGGAGCTTTACTGTAGCCTGATATTGAATTTTGGTACAACTTGTACAGGATAGGTAGGAGCCAGAGATCTCGGAGCGCCAGCTTCGAAGGAGGCGTCGGTGGGATACTACCCTGGTTGTATTGAAATTCTAACCCATGCCCCTTAGCGGGGCAGGAGACAGTGTCAGGCGGACAGTTTGACTGGGGCGGTCGCCTCCTAAAAGGTAACGGAGGCGCCCAAAGGTTCCCTCAGAATGGTTGGAAATCATTCGTAGAGTGTAAAGGCACAAGGGAGCTTGACTGCGAGACCTACAAGTCGAGCAGGGTCGAAAGACGGGCTTAGTGATCCGGTGGTTCCGCATGGAAGGGCCATCGCTCAACGGATAAAAGCTACCCCGGGGATAACAGGCTTATCTCCCCCAAGAGTCCACATCGACGGGGAGGTTTGGCACCTCGATGTCGGCTCATCGCATCCTGGGGCTGTAGTCGGTCCCAAGGGTTGGGCTGTTCGCCCATTAAAGCGGTACGCGAGCTGGGTTCAGAACGTCGTGAGACAGTTCGGTCCCTATCCGTCGTGGGCGTAGGAAATTTGAGAGGAGCTGTCCTTAGTACGAGAGGACCGGGATGGACACACCGCTGGTGTACCAGTTGTCTTGCCAAAGGCATCGCTGGGTAGCTATGTGTGGACGGGATAAGTGCTGAAAGCATCTAAGCATGAAGCCCCCCTCAAGATGAGATTTCCCATTACGCAAGTAAGTAAGATCCCTCAAAGACGATGAGGTAGATAGGTTCGAGGTGGAAGTGTGGTGACACATGGAGCTGACGAATACTAATCGATCGAGGACTTAACCAAAAAGTTTGAAACATTCAATGCACCGTTTATCCAGTTTTGAAAGAACAATCTTTCAATTAAATACTGTCTAGTGATGATGGCAAAGAGGTCACACCCGTTCCCATACCGAACACGGAAGTTAAGCTCTTTAGCGCCGATGGTAGTTGGGGGCTTCCCCCTGTGAGAGTAGGACGTCGCTAGGCGCAAAAAGTCGCTGCTGATACACTCAGTAGTGGCTTTTTTTAATTTCTTTCATTATGTGAAATATGACTATAGAGAGGCCATTAAACATGGCAAACTGTAAATTCATTTAAAAAGAATGGAGACATTTCACCATAATGCGTGAAATGTCTCCAAAATTGTTTTTTAAACAGTAGTCGCACGTAATTCAATACGACGAATTTTGCCCGATGTGGTCTTAGGAAGCTCATCTAAAAAGACAATACTACGAGGGTATTTATATGGTGCTGTTAGCGCTTTAACATGCTCTTGAAGTTCTTTTATTAATTCGTCCTCATCACGCCCTCTAAAGCTCTCACGTAAGATTACAAACGCTTTTACTATATGCCCTCTAATTTCATCTGGTGCAGCAACAACTGCACATTCTTGTACAGCCTCGTGTTTGTTTAAAGCATCTTCCACTTCAAATGGTCCAATTGTGTAGCCTGATGAGATAATAATGTCATCTCCACGTCCTTCAAACCAGAAGTATCCATCCTCATCACATTTTGCTTGGTCACCTGTAATATACCACTCACCTCTAAAGGCAGCTTGCGTGCGTTCAGGCTCACGGTAATATTCCTTGAATAAGGCAGGCGATGATTTATGGACAGCGATGTCTCCGACTTCTCCTACGGGTGCTTCATTACCTTCATGGTCTATAATACGTACAATATTTCCAGGTGTAGGAACACCCATAGAACCAGGTCGTAATTCTGTGTTTTCAAGCGTACCTATTAATAATGTATTTTCTGTTTGTCCATAACCATCTCGTACTTTCAGACCAAAATTGTTCATAAATGTTTCAATAACTGGACGATTTAATGGCTCACCTGCAGAAACAGCACTTCTTAATGAAGCTAAGTTGTAATCTTTAAGATTATCAATCTTTGCCATAATACGATATTCTGTCGGCGTGCAACATAGCACATTGACTTTTTCGTCCTGTAGGAGTTGAAGATACGTATGAGGTTCAAAACTACCATGATAGACAAAAGCCGTTGCTCCTAACATAATTGTCGATAAAAATGGACTCCAAATCCATTTTTGCCAGCCCGGTGCTGCAGTAGCCCAGACTAAGTCCCCTTCACGTACACAAAGCCATTTGGAAGCTGCTGTTCGAATATGCGCATAGCCCCAGCCATGAGAGTGAACCACCCCTTTAGGTTTACCTGTTGTACCTGAAGTATAAGATAGGAATGCCATATCATCGCGTTTTGTCGCAACAGCTGTAAAGCTTGTAGGTTGCTTTTCAGCTAATGCATCTAAAGAAATCCAATTGTTCGTAGCGTTGCCAATTACTAATTTATTATCCAATGCTGCAACGGAAGAAGTAATTTTATCTACTTCACTAGTGAAAGCCTCGTAGGCAATAACAGCAGTTGCAGAAGAGTGTTCCATACGATATTCTAAATCACTTGCGCGTAACATCTCTGAACAAGAGATCGGAACAATACCTGCTTTTAAACAGCCAAGGAAAACAAAATAAGCTTCTGGTAGGCGGGGAATAATCACTAAAACACGATCCCCTTTTTGTAATCCTCTCTCCGTAAAAGCATTCGCGTATTGATTCATTTTTTGAATAAGATCGGCATAAGAAATTGTACGTCGGTTTTGTTGAGCATCCAACCATCTTATAGCTTGGCGATCACTATCTTGGGAGAATTTCTCTAATTCCTCCGTGATGTTGTAAAGCTCTGGTGCAATTAAATCCTTTGTTACCATATGAACATTCCTCCCCAAAACAAATTTAATAGAAAATTCGTAAAACTATTTTTATTTTAACAATTACAATAATATACAGCAAGAATATTTGGTACATTAAATAGAAATATTAGATTTAATAGAGAACTATTGAGGTTTGATATACGTCAATTCGAAAATTATGCAATAAATTAAATAATTTTGTTGAAAAAGTATTGCATAATTTAGAATGCTTGCTATAATAATAAATGTACTTAAGAGGTTGTCAAAACCAAATTAAATAGTATTGTTCCGAAGTAGCTCAGTTGGTAGTAGCACCTGACTGTTAATCAGGTTGTCGCAGGTTCGAGTCCTGCCTTCGGAGCCATTTTTTTGCACTTTTTTAACTAATTTATAATTTCAAAAAGAAATTTTTAAAAAATACTTGCATCAAAATGAAAATGATGTTAATATAAATCTTGTCTTGTTTGAGACATAATAAATGGCCCCTTGGTCAAGCGGTTAAGACACCGCCCTTTCACGGCGGTAACACGGGTTCGAATCCCGTAGGGGTCACCATTTTCAATACATTGTAGTAATGCATAGGCTTAAAAAGATAAATAAACTGTGAAGAAATAACACCTGTTTCTATGGAGGATTAGCTCAGCTGGGAGAGCATCTGCCTTACAAGCAGAGGGTCGGCGGTTCGAGCCCGTCATCCTCCACCATATAGTGTTTTTTCGGAGGGGTAGCGAAGTGGCTAAACGCGGCGGACTGTAAATCCGCTCCTTAGGGTTCGGCGGTTCGAATCCGTCCCCCTCCACCAGTTTTATTTATTTAAATGATTGGGGTATAGCCAAGCGGTAAGGCAACGGATTTTGATTCCGTCATGCCTAGGTTCGAATCCTAGTACCCCAGCCATTTTTTCTTTTATGAGCCATTAGCTCAGTTGGTAGAGCATCTGACTTTTAATCAGAGGGTCGAAGGTTCGAGTCCTTCATGGCTCACTTTTCTATATATTAAATTCAAAAGTGTAACATTAACTACAGATACTAATCTCTTGCTGAAAACAGCAGGAGATTTTTTTACGTATTAAATGAATAAATATACGATTTATTGTTGGGTTGAGCCAAGTGTATTGTAGGCTTTACAATAGTCTTATCACCAAAAGGGGGTATAAAAATATGAATAAACAACAAGTATCAATTATTGGAGTACCAACAGATTACGGACAAACACGAAGAGGGGTTGACATGGGACCAAGTGCAATTCGATATGCGGGCGTTGTAGAGCGATTAGAGGCAATCGGACACGAGGTACATGATCAGGGAGATATACTTGTTAGTCAAAAGCATGATAGTAAAGAAGTTGATAAACAGCTATTAAATTTAGAGGAAGTTATAGATATCAGTACCACATTAGCTAACCAAGTACATGAAGTGTTAGAACAAAAAAAATTTCCGCTTGTATTTGGCGGTGATCATAGTATTGCAATCGGTACGCTTGCAGGACTGGGAGAGCACTTTCAAAACCTAGGTGTTATTTGGTTTGATGCACATGCCGATCTGAATACACCTGAAACAACACCATCTGGTAATATTCACGGTATGCCACTTGCGGTTAGTATTGGATTGGGTCATGAACGTCTTGTACAAATTCGAAACTATGCACCAAAGGTTAAGCCTGAAAATGTCATTATTATCGGTGCACGTTCAGTAGATCCGGGGGAACGTGAGCTAATTCGCCAACAAGGTATTAAGGTCTATACAATGCATGAAATTGATCGACTTGGTATGACGCGTGTGATGGAAGATGCAATCGCTTACTTACAAGAACGTAAAGTAGACGGTTTACATTTATCGTTAGATTTAGATGGTCTAGACCCGCTTTATACACCAGGAGTGGGAACGCCGGTGCCTGGCGGTATATCGTATCGTGAAAGTCATTTAGCAATGGAAATGCTACAAGAATCAGGGATGTTAACATCTGCTGAATTTGTTGAGGTGAATCCTATACTAGACGAGAAAAATAAAACGGCAGATGTGGCAGTAGCATTAATAGGTTCTTTGTTTGGTGAGACACTAGTTTAATGTAAATTGTGAAAAAAATGTTTATCGCCACATCGTTTAAAAAACTTTTGTTATAATTGAATATAAATTGAAACTTTTCTTATAGTCGGGTCGTATAGTATAAGACAGTTGTAAAGGTGGAGAAGTAAACACAATGGATGCGTTAGTAAATAAGAGAATAAAACAAGTGCTTAAAGGCGATCAAAACGCATTTGCCGATATTGTGAGTCTCTATCAGCACAAACTGTACCAAGTATGCTACCGAATGTTAGGAAACAAGCAAGAATCTGAGGATATTGCACAAGAAGCATTTGTTCGCGCTTATATGAACTTGCATACTTTTGATCAAAAAAGAAAATTTTCGACGTGGCTTTATCGCATTGCGACGAACCTCTGCATAGACCGTATTAGAAAGAAAAAGCCGGATTATTATTTAGATGCGGAGGTAGCTGGCACAGAAGGGCTCGATATGTATTCGCAGATTGCAGCAGATGACCAACTACCAGAGGAACAGTTAGAGCAGATGGAGCTACAAGATCGTATTCAATATGAGATTGGACGATTGCCGGATAAATATCGTTCAGTTATAGTATTGAAATATATTGAAGAATTATCGTTACAGGAAATCAGTGAAATTTTGGATATGCCTCTTGGGACAGTGAAAACGAGAATTCACCGCGGACGTGAAGCATTACGAAAGCAATTAAACAATCTGTAGGAGGGGGAGCGTCATGAATATTTGTCCAGAGCATATTATTGATTATATGCATGATTATTTAGACGGTGACATTAGTCGTGAGCATGAGCAAGAGTTGAAACAACATTTGCAATCATGCGGTGATTGCAAGCAATTGATGCAAGAATTGAGTGAAACGATCGCCTTTGTGAAGAGTGCTTCCCATATTACAGCACCTCCGGATTTCGAAGCTGCGGTGATGGCACGTTTACCGAAACCCAAAAGTCGTGTAGGTATGCAAAAATGGATTCGTCGTCATCCGTTCTTTGTGGCAGCAGCAGTTTTCTGTTTATTTA
The DNA here is from genome assembly GCF_002982115.1 of Lysinibacillus sphaericus. Taxonomy (GTDB): domain Bacteria; phylum Bacillota; class Bacilli; order Bacillales_A; family Planococcaceae; genus Lysinibacillus; species Lysinibacillus sphaericus. The sequence goes on from NZ_CP019980.1 coordinate 285,450, forward strand.
TGAGTGCTACTTTATTAGGTAGTTTCATGGATGATCAAAACTTCTCGGTCTCCAAACAACCAAACCTTGTTGTAGAAGGACAAACGGTTATTGTTCCAGAAGGAGAGGTCGTAAAAGGCGATATCGTCGTCAAAAATGGCGACTTACTTGTTGAGGGTGAAGTAGATGGCAATGTAACGATTATTAACGGTCAGTATATGGCATCTTCAGCAGTCGTTTCAGGCAATATCGAGGAAATTGACGAAGCATTCGAATGGTTATGGTATACTATCAAAAATTCCGTCAAGGCAGCAATGACATTTGAGGAAAAAGAAACTAAATAGAACTCTATACGTCCTACATGGTAGTGCACGGTAGAGGATGAAAAGTCTACTCATATGGGTAGACTTTTCATTTGAAAAAAGTTACATTTGAAAAGAATGTGCTATACTTAAATGTGTATGGATTCGCAATGAAAAGTGGGGGATGCCACGTGCAAATTATCGAACAATTCACGGATTTAACACCAGTGAATATTGCTATTAACTTCATAGATGTACTGCTCGTTTGGTACGTTGTTTATAAAATTTTAACCCTCATTAAAGGGACGAAAGCTGTCCAACTATTGAAAGGCATTTTCGTCATAATTATTGCACGTATCGCAACAGACTTTTTAGGGTTAGAAACTTTGGGGTGGATGCTAAAGCAAGTAATCGAGTTTGGTTTCTTGGCCATCATTATCATCTTCCAACCGGAAATACGACGAGGTCTAGAACAAATTGGACGAGGAAAGCTTTTCCAACGTTCGACAAGTCAAGAAGAAGAAGAGCAAACAAGACTGATTGAGGCCATGAAGAAGTCGGTTAGCTATATGGCAAAACGCCGAATTGGTGCATTAATTTCTATAGAAAAAGACACAGGCTTGAATGAATATATTGAAACGGGAATAGGTCTAAATGCAGAAGTTTCTTCTGAATTGCTTATTAACATTTTTATACCGAATACACCATTACATGATGGTGCAGTCATTATGCAGAAAGATAAGGTTACAGCAGCAGCTTGCTATTTACCACTTTCGGAAAGTCCGTTTATTTCAAAGGAACTTGGTACACGACATCGTGCAGCTCTTGGGCTTAGTGAAGTAACAGATGCGATTACGATTATCGTATCAGAGGAAACGGGAGCTATTAGTATTACGTTAAATGGAAATCTACATCGCAATCTTTCTCTAGAGGAATTCGAAACACTGTTACGCAAAATGTGGTTCGGATCAGCACAAGAATCGAATGCAGCCTCTAAGTTGACTTGGAGGGGGAAAAAGAATGGATAAAATGATGGATAGCCCATGGGTATTGCGAATCATTGCGCTTTTTCTAGCGTGCTTACTATTTTTCTCTGTTCGGACCGAGTTAGCTTCTACAGATAAAACTGCGATGACTGAACAGGTTGAAGTCATTCGAGATGTACCCGTAGAAGTTTATTATGATGATGATAGTCTTATCGTGACGGGTATTCCAAAAACAGTGAATGTCACGGTAAGGGGACCAAAACAAATCGCCTTACAAGCAAAATTAGTGAAAGATTTCTCAGTATTTGTAAATTTAAATGATTTATTAATTGGTGAGCATAGCGTTGAACTACAATACGAAAATATTTCTGATAAGTTGCAAGTGACGCTAGACCCAGCAAAAGTGAATGTAAATATAGAGGAAAAAGTCACACAAGAGTTCCGTGTAGATCCGGAAATGAATAATCGTTTAATAGATGAAGGATATTACTTAAAAGGGATGTCTGCTAACCCAGCAACTGTGTTTGTAACAGGGGCAAAAAGTGCTATTGAAAGCATTAGCTATGTGAAAGCGACTGTTACGGGTGAACAAGGCTTGAAACAACCTTTCTCTCAAGCAGCGGCTGTTAAAGTATTAGATCGCGATTTAAATAAATTAGATGTGATAATAGAACCAGAACAGGTTAAGGTACGGGTAGATATTGCTGAATATAGCAAAGAACTTCCTGTTACGATAAAGGAAATGGGCAAAGCAGCAGAAGGGATTACCATTAATCAATTAACCCTTGATACTACTAGCTTAAGGCTATTTGGCAAGAAATCTATTATTGATGTTTTAACCGAAGTACCTGTTGAAGTGGATTTATCAAAAATTACGGAATCGAAAACGTATGAATTTGATGTGAAATTACCAGAGGGTGCGACTAAAGTATCTCAACAGAAAGTTAAAATTAAAGCGAATGTTACAAAGGCAGAGAAAGCCGAAAAGGTAGATCAGGTGGATCCAGTAGAACCGGCGGAAAAGGAAACGATTGCTAATCCTACAGAGACAAATCCTGAACCTGTGACAGAAGATATTGATTCTTAAACAATAACTGACTATAATTTTAACTTGATTCATATATGAGATTTCCTGTCTCTACAAATTGTGTGATCCAGCAAAGCGAAAATGCTGACGAACATAATGGCTCAAGTTAGCACCTGTATAATTCCGTTATAGTGAATGTGCGACACTTGAGTACCGACATCTTTTTGCCTTAGAGCCTCTAAAAGTGATTTAAAGAGGCCTAAATACTAGTAGATAAATAAAAAATAGACTTTTCCAAAAGTAAGCAGACGAGCCGTCCGATTGTCCGCAGGAAATAAGCATGATGCGGTCGTCTTGCATTGAAGGAGAGAACAATTAGAATGGGTAAATATTTTGGAACAGATGGCGTCCGTGGCGTCGCGAATAGTGAATTAACACCGGAGTTTGCATTTAAACTAGGCCGTGTAGGTGGCTATGTTTTAACAAAGGATGCAACAGGGCGTCCAAAGGTATTAATTGGTCGTGACACACGTATTTCAGGCGAAATGCTTGAAGGTGCACTAGTAGCTGGGCTTTTATCAATTGGCGTAGAGGTAATGCGTCTTGGTGTAATTTCTACACCGGGTGTTGCTTATCTTTCCCGAATTATGAGTGCAGATGCAGGCGTCATGATTTCAGCTTCACATAACCCAGTTGCCGACAATGGCATTAAATTTTTTGGTCCCGATGGTTTCAAGTTAACTGATGCTCAAGAAGCAGAAATTGAAGCAATTCTTGATGCTCAAGAAGATACATTACCACGTCCAATCGGTGCAGATCTAGGCATTGTAAGTGACTATTTCGAAGGTGGACAAAAGTATATTCAATACCTAAAGCAAACGGTAGATGAAGAATTTGATGGTATTCATGTAGCGCTAGATTGCGCACATGGTGCAACATCATCATTGGCAACTCATTTATTTGCCGACTTAGAAGCAGACATTTCAACAATGGGTGCTTCCCCAACAGGTCTGAACATTAATGACGGTGTTGGTTCAACACATCCAGAAGGTCTTGCTGCATTTGTGACTGAAAAGGGTGCAGATGTTGGTTTAGCATTCGATGGAGATGGCGATCGTCTTATTGCAGTAGACGAAAAAGGTAAAATTGTTGACGGTGACCAAATTATGTTTATCATTGGTAAACACTTAAATGCAGTTGGTCGTTTGAAAAAGCAAACAATTGTCTCAACAGTGATGAGTAATATGGGCTTCTACAAGGCTGTTGAAGAAAACGGCATGCATAGCGTACAAACGGCTGTAGGCGATCGTTACGTTGTGGAAGAAATGCGTGCTAATGAATACAATCTTGGCGGAGAGCAATCTGGTCATATTGTGTTCTTAGACTTTAATACAACGGGTGATGGCTTGCTAACAGGTATTCAACTCGTTAGTATTATGAAAGCTACTGGCAAAAAGTTATCAGAGCTTGCAGCAGAAATGACAATCTTCCCGCAACGTTTAGTCAATGTACGTGTAACAGACAAGCATGCAGTGACGGAAAATGCTAAGGTTGCAGCTGTAATAGCAGAAGTTGAATCAGATATGGCTGGAAACGGTCGTATTTTAGTACGTCCTTCTGGCACTGAGCCACTTGTTCGTGTAATGGTGGAAGCTGCTACAGAAACGGATTGCGAAATTTATGTAGAACGTATTGCCAATGTAGTACGTACGGAAATGGGTTTAACAGAATAATTATAAATTACGCGATCTCCCACCATTGGGAGGTCGTTTTTTTATGTTTGAAATTTTTGAAGGAGGGAAGTATAAAACAGAGTCACAATAAACAAGGGGTGTTTAATTTATATGGCTAAAATTGCAACAGTAATAACAGATATGTTTGAAGACGTGGAGTATACAAGTCCAAAGGCAGCATTAGAGGCTGCTGGGCATGAGGTCATTACAATTGACATTGAAGCAGGAAAAGAAGTTGAAGGTAAACATGGTGAAAAAGTGAAAATTGATAAGGGAATCGAGGAAGTTCATGCTTCAGAATTTGATGCACTGTTTATTCCAGGTGGCTTTTCACCGGATATTTTACGTGCAGATGATTGCATTGTAGCCTTCGTCAAAACGTTTATGGATGACATGAAGCCAACCTTTGCAATTTGTCACGGGCCACAGCTACTGATTACAGCCAAAACATTAAATGGACGTGATGCAACAGGCTATAAATCCATACAAGTAGACTTGGAAAACGCAGGTGCTATTTTCCATGACGAAGAAGTATTTGTTTGTCAAAAGCAATTAGTAACAAGTCGTACACCAAAAGATTTACCAGCTTTTAACCGAGAAATTGTGAAATTACTTGCAAGCAAAGAGAGCTAATCGTCGTTCCTATTTTAGAGGCTGAGATATAACCTTAAAATTTTAAATAGAGGTACATTGGTGTTGATAAATTTTCGCTAAGAAATAATAAATAAAAAAGAAAAACTAGTTGTTGGTAGCAAAGGCGGTGACTCCTGCTCAGAACGCACACAGCGTAAGATGCGGTATTCTGCACGTTAGTGAAGGTTGCGGCTTACTGTGCTGAGCGGAAAGCACCGCCGAAGCGGACAACAACGACACAGTAAAAAAGTGTTAGATTGGTGGCGGTCAATCTAACACTTTTTCACTTTTGTCCCAGCCATTTTGCTATTGTTATACAATCATGCTGGCATTTCTCATCTTACACTTTGATAGTTTGTCACAAAAAAAGTAGCTAAGGGTTATTTTTAATAACGAAAATTTGACGAATAGCATATGATTGAGTATTATGGAGAAGCTGACGGCTTGGGTAATCTTGTCCGCTTAGCAAGTGCTAAAGGAGGAAAGGAAGCACAAAAATCGGAAAACAATTATAGCGCCTGAGCTGAAGAAATTGGACGAAGACATCTTCAGCAGACGAGGTGGAGGTTTATCGAAAATTCGGCGGATGCCTCCCGATCGACATACCCGATTGTCATTTTTCATTTTGAAAGCATTTGAGTGATTGAATGTACAGAAAATGGAGAAGGTATAAGTAGAGCAATAGATAAATAGGAAAACTTCACGTATCGAGCAAAGCACTATTTTAGATAGCTGAAATAGTCTGAGGACGTGCGCGCATAAGTATGTTTATTTTCGTTTTGAAAATAAGCGGTACTGTTTACGCCCACCGAAAAATTTCGATAGGCTGAGGTCTAGTTTGTCATTGCGTTAATATGACAATATCGGAGGAAATATAATATGTGTGGAATTGTAGGATATATTGGTGAATCAGATGCTAAGGAAATTTTATTAAAAGGTTTAGAGAAGCTAGAGTACCGTGGCTATGACTCAGCAGGTATCGCTGTACGCAACGAAGAAGGCGTAACAATCTTCAAGGAAAAAGGTCGTATCGCTGATTTACGTGGAGCAGTAGACGAGGATGTAGCGGCTAAGGTAGGAATCGGTCATACACGTTGGGCAACGCACGGAGTACCTAACCGTTTAAACGCGCACCCTCATCAAAGCGCATCAGGTCGTTTTACGATTGTGCATAATGGTGTGATTGAAAACTATCATTTATTACAAAAAACATACTTAAAAGGCATCCCAATGAAATCTGACACGGATACAGAAGTAATCGTGCAGTTAGTAGAGCTATTTGTGAAAGATGGACTGCAAACAGCAGAGGCGTTCCGCAAAACATTATCTCTACTACACGGCTCTTATGCACTTGCATTATTAGATGCTGAAGCGGCTGATACAATTTTTGTGGCGAAAAACAAATCACCACTTCTTGTAGGTGTAGGCGATGGTTTCAATGTAGTTGCATCAGATGCCATGGCAATGCTACAAGTAACTGATCAATTTGTGGAATTACACGATAAAGAAGTCGTTATCGTGCACAAAGGTAGTGTGCAAATTACAAAATTAGATGGCACAGTAGTGGAGCGTGCACCTTACACAGCAGAGCTTGATATGAGCGATATTGAAAAAGGTACGTACCCTCACTATATGTTAAAAGAGATGGATGAACAGCCGACGGTTATCCGTAAAATCATTCAAGCGTACGAAGGCGAAAATGGCGATTTAACAATTGATGCAGCGATATTACAAGCATTGCAAGCTGCCGATCGATTATACATTATTGCTGCCGGCACAAGTTACCATGCAGGTTTAATCGGTAAACAATATTTCGAGAAAATGGCTGGTATTCCGGTAGAAGTGCATATTTCAAGCGAGTTTGGTTATAACATGCCACTACTTTCAGAAAAACCACTATTTATCTTTATTACCCAATCAGGTGAAACAGCGGATAGCCGCCAAGTACTTGTGAAAATTAAAGAGCTTGGGTATCCAACATTAACGATTACAAACGTACCAGGTTCAACGCTATCACGTGAAGCAGATTATACATTATTATTACATGCAGGTCCTGAAATCGCTGTAGCTTCAACAAAAGCATATGTAGCGCAGGTGGCAGTACTTGCACTAGCAGCATATGTGACAGCAAAAGCAAGCGGTAAAGGCTTAGAATTTGATTTAAAACAAGAGCTTGCAATTGCGGCTAACGGTATTCAAACAATTATTGATGCAAAAGATGTATTAGAAGACATCGCAGAGGACTACTTAAAAATTGCACGCAACGCTTTCTTCATTGGTCGAAATATCGACTTCTGTGTAAGTCTTGAAGGTGCTTTAAAACTAAAAGAAATTTCATATATTCAAGCAGAAGGTTTTGCAGGTGGCGAACTAAAACATGGTACGATTGCTTTGATTGAAGAAGGCACACCCGTTTTCGCCCTTGTCACACAAGAATCGGTAGCCTTAAATATTCGCGGCAATGTCAAAGAGGTAGCTGCACGTGGAGCATATCCATGCATTATCGCTATGGCTGGCGTAGACGAAGACGGCGACCGTCTAGTGATTCCGCATGTTAACGAATACTTAACACCACTTGTTTCAGTTGTGCCATTACAGCTAATTAGCTACTATGCGGCACTCCATCGTCGTTGTGACGTTGATAAACCTCGTAACTTAGCTAAATCAGTGACTGTGGAGTAGGGCTTAGAGCTGAGGGTGTTAATATTGTTGATTTGAAATAAAGTCGTACCGTTTATAAAAAAGATGTATCGTTTAAAATAAAGTTATACCGTTTGTAAAAAAGTTTCACCGTTTTCCCCCTTTGGATAATACTATCTAAAGGGGTGTTTTTATGTCAAAACGAACTAGAACATCTAAAGCCGAAAAGTGGATTAAAGAAGGTCGTGGCTCTGGAGTTGGAGCCGATTATAAACCATGGTTAAACATTCAAGATGTGTCTTCGAAAGGTCGGTCTACACGTTTAAAAGGTATTAAAACAAATAGGCAGCATGAATTTCTATCTGATTTGGAAAGAAATCACTTTTATTTAACGGAATATTCGGATTCCGTTGTTGATATTCGAGAACAATTTCCTTTATTGCCGTTAGAAGAAACAATTGTCATTGCTGATGAATTAGGTCTAAAACATCCTACAGACCCTAAAACGAATGAGCCAGTTGTAATGACAACGGATTTTTTATTAACGGTAGAAAAAGGAAGTGGATTAGTAGAGCTTGCACGAACAATAAAAATAAAAGATGAGCTACTGCCTAAAAGGAAGCTATATCCAATTAGAGATAGAGCTTGAGCATGATGAATTAACGTCTGTTCAAATTAACAAACGAGATAAGGACTGGGCACTGTAGAAAATTTTATCCTCCTTAATATGAAAGAGCTACTAATGAAAAAGGGACGTGAAGTAAAAATAGTAGAGATTGCCGCCGAGAGCGGACTAGGCAAAACAAAGGTGAAAAAACTGCTAAGCCGCTATTGGCAACGTGGCATGAACAAAAATGCTATATTACCCAATTACGCAAACTCGGGTGGTCGTGGGAAGACTAAAAATCTTAACAATGATAAGGTTGGTCGCTCACGTAGAGTAACTGTAAATGGTGAATATCGAAGTGGCATTAATATAACTGATGAGATTAAGACGCAATTTGAACATGCCATTAATAAATACTACCGCAAAGCCAATAACTATTCGTTAAAAAATGTGTACCATTTTATTTTGCGTGATTTTTATGCAGATTCAAAGCGAGCAATCGAAGAACAATGGTATACAAGGCTGATAACAAAAGTATTGATATTGTGTATGATCCACGTCATTTAGACAAAATTTATATCGCGAATGATAACGGAATGGATTATGAAACATGCATTTTATTAGAGCCTAGCCAGCAATATAAATCGGATTTTTTAGAAGAAGTCGTTTTTCAGCATCAATTACGAAAACAGCATATATTTGTATGCTGTTTTATTTATGATGAAATTTAACAATTATAGAGAAATGTAATTATTTAAAGTATATAATTACCAAATTTTCTATAATGTGAATATATTTATTTACAGTTTATCCCTTATATGTTATATTAATTACATACCTAAATTATGGGTTTAATTATACATATTAGGAGGTGGAAGTTATGTCATGTCCTCAAGGATGGAATAAAGTGGGTGAATGTTATGGTGATGCATTTTGCAACCATAATGATGGTTGTGGGTTCTTATGGTTAGAAAAGAGTTACCAGCAACATATTTATGCTAAATGTCAAAATGGTAGTAAAACTGATTGTTACTACTCATCAACTACAACGTTAAGATGCTGCTAATAATACTGGTAACCCATTTAAGCTACTTCTATTTGAAGTAGCTTAAATACTTTTGAACAAGGAGGAAAATACATGATTTCTTTTCCAAAGGAACACCACAAATTTTTAAAGCAAAATGTTGACCCTATAGAAAAGGGTGACTATTTAGTTAATGCCGAAGTTAAAAATGGATTGTTTCTAAGTGACTTGGTTTCAAATCATCTATTTATTGTTTTTTTAAGCACTAGCTGTTCCGCATGTGAAGCCGCTTTTGAGGCGATAGATAGTGTTTTACAAACCAATCCGAAATTAAATACTTGTTTCTTAATTGATACAGATCTACAAAATTTAAATGCAATTAAAGAAGCACTACCAAATCAAAATATGATATTCTCGTTCCCGTATAATAAAATGAATGAAACATTTGGCTTTGCAAGGGCTCCCTGGGGTATAGCGGTTAATAAGGAATTACAAATTATTAGTTCTGGTCCATTCGGGAAAATTGAAACATTAGATAGAATGTTGAAACCATTTAAATATCAAATAGGTGAAATCATTGAGTCACAAAAATAAATTATTAGACAAAAATATTTATAAAAATTCAAAACTAAAATTTATTTCCGTCACTTTACTGATCATCATTACCGCTCTTTTAAATAGCCAACTGGTAACTTTCACTGAAAAATTTATAGATTCATTGGGTATGTCAAACTTTAAACATTCACTAATTTTACTTCTGTTACTCAGTGCATTCTCATTATCAACTAAAGTAGCGGAGCAGGTAATTACATATATTAAATCACTAATCCGATTAACAGTAGAATCCCAGTTAAACCATAAGTTTTTAAGTATACTTAACTTTAATACGATAACCGAACTTGAGACCCCCACTTATCAAAACGAAGTTAATTATTTTAGAGGGACATTGGGAACATTATCTGCTCTCCCCGATTATTATATTGATCTAGGGAAAAATTTAATTTTCGTTGTTGCATACTCATATCTTATTTTCCAATATAACTGGCTAGTTTTATTGATATTAATCCCATTAGCTGTGCCAAATGCTATATTTCAAAATTTTTACGCAAAAAAACTACGTTTTTATTACCGAGATACTGCCGAAATAGGTAGAGGTAAAGAAAGTTTTTTTCAGTTACTTTTAAACCCCCAAACTCAGAAGGAAAATATGGTCTTCTCGAATAAAAATTTCTTATTACAGAAATGGTCAGTCAATAATACTATTGGTATAGAAAAACAAAAAGCACTGATGAACACTGAATTTAAATGGCGATTCCTCATGCATTTACCTAATGTTATTTCAATAATGGCTGTTCAGTTAGTTATTGTGACAGGGATTATGCTTACAAATAAAAATTCAATAGGTGATTATTTTGCAATAATCACAGCAGCTGGTTTTCTGCAATCGGCTTTAATTGGCCTAGCTGAAATTTTAGGTAAGTTAAAAGAGACGAAGCTAGTAATAAAAGACGGAGAAAGTTTCTTTGAAAAGTTTAACGAGAATAAGTTGGATGATACAGCACTCGATATGAATAAAATAGAGAATGTTAGACTTGATAATCTCTCGTTTACTTATCCGAATATGGATAAAAAAGCACTAGAAGATATTAGTCTTTCTTTTAAAATAGGAGAAAATATAGCAATTGTAGGGGAAAATGGTTCTGGTAAATCTACTCTAGCTAAGATAATCTCTGCTCTTCATAATATAGAGGATGGTATGCTCTTTTTTAATGGAATAGACATTAATTTAATAAAAAGAAAAACTCTATTAGAGCAAATATCTATTGTTAGTCAGGATTTTGTTAAATACCCACTTACGGTTAAGGAAAATATTCTCTTTGAAAATGATGATACAAATATTGAGAGATTATCAAACTTAATCAAAAAATATCCTATGCTTATACCAGATAATTTGAAAAATAATTTAAATGCTATGTTAGGATATGAATTTTCAGGAGGGCAGCAGCTATCAGGAGGTCAATGGCAAAAAATAGCAATCGGCAGAGCGCTCGTCAAAGAGGCTGATGTGCTAATCCTAGATGAACCAACCTCGGCATTAGACCCTATGACAACAAATAATGTTATTAACTTAATTCTATTGGAAAGAAATTTATTAACTACAATACTTGTTACACATGATTTAGCATTAGCGAAAAGATTCGATAAGATATTATGTATAAATAGCGGCAAAATAGTGGGATTTGGAACACACTACGAATTGATTCGAGAAAATTCATTTTACAAAGAATTAAACAATGATAAAAAGGAGGAGAGATTAGATGTTACAGTCTAAATTCAAAAAAATATTTCAGTCCAAAACAGGACAGCCTGAAAATCAAAAGATTGTACAAGTACCGTATGAACCAGGTGATGTTATTGAAGGAGACCTTTTTAACAATTCAAGTACAACCACTTCTTTATTATGTTTCATTTCGCTTAGTTGTTTAGATTGCATAGATTTGTTACCCCAGCTACAAGAGGTAACAGATCAATTTAACGGTAACTTTTCTCTTTTTGTAGAGGCTTCAAACGAAGAAATAGAAGAAATAAAAAGTCACTTCAAATTCGAATTCCCATTGTATAGCCTAAAACGTGAAGATTTACCTTTAAAATACCGGGTTTTCACAACACCGTATGCATATCTAATTGACACTAGTAAACGTGTAGTTAAGGGTCAAAATGTATACAATAGTAGCGATTTATTAGAATTAGGTCGAGCGAAGGCATTTTCTAATGATTAACTACTCAATAAATATAATTCTTGGATCATTATTCTTACTTGCTTTTTATGCGAAAGTAATAAGTATTAAAGATTTTAATCTTGAAATAATAGATTATAAGGTAGTCCCCAGGCGCTTGGCTCCTATAGCGGCAGTATGTGTCTTATCATTAGAACTAGGACTATTTTTTTCCTTTACATTAAGTAAGTATTATTTTTTAAGTAATGCAGTAGCAATATGTTTACTTTCTATATTTACAATTTTTACCTATTTAAAAAAACAAAGTAAAAAAGACAGTTCATTAAAAACCTGTACGTGTTTTGGGAATGTGAAATTATTGAATAAATATCCTATACAAAGAAATTTGTTACTCATAACAGTAATTATTGTTAACTATTCTTTTTTTAGTACCGTCCAAATAAAAATTCAAACTAAATTAGTAGTAATGTTAAGTATCCTCTTAATTTTTTTAATTTTTATTTGTATCTACTTAGTTAACAAAAAAAGAACTACAAACATTGTGATAGATTTTTTGGCTAACCAAAAATTGAATAAAGGTTTAGCTATTTTTTTAGATTATAAGTCTGACTCTTTTTCTGAGATTGATTCCATTTTATCAATAAATAAACAAGACTCAATTGTAGTATTTTTAAGTGGTCCAGCATGGTTGGTAAAGGGAAAAGAAAAGAAGTGGAACACTAGAGTAGTATTGGTAGATAGTGATTTTATTTCAGAAGATTTTATTAGTATCATAAAAGGGAAAAGCATACAAACATATAACAATGTATCACTATACCTTAAATACAACTAAATTAAGGAGAAAAGTTATCATGAATAAAAAGTTTTATGGGCAAATAATAGTATGTGAAGATATAAATTATGATGATAATGTTTTAAGTACATCATTACATAATATATTAAATGAAACCTCTGTAAATGTTTTACCTAGCATGATAAAGCTTAAAGTATTTATGAAGTTTTTATTTAAGGAAGTCGATTTTTTAGACCATTTATATATCAGTGTAATTAACGAAGAAAATGATATCTTTTATGAAGATAGTTTTGAAATGCGAAATTTCAGAAAAGAGGGAATGAATCCAGGGATGGATATTGGTTTGAACATCATGTTTCCAGTAGTCAAGCAGGGAAATCATAGAATAGTTTTAACTAATGCAGAAGATGAAATAGTTACAGAATACCCTCTTTTTATTAGTGTAAAAGAGAGTCTAGAATCCGTTTAAGAAGGGGCTATACAAAAGTCTTTAGTACAGGAGCATATTTTTTAAAACATGTAGCGAAAAAAGGGTGAGTTGCGCCCTTATGTCGAGAAATGTTTTTTTGTTGTAAAGAATGGCCATGATGGAACAGCTGTAAAACAAACTTAAAACAAATTTTAATAATTGAGGTGCACTTTAATTATTTAAAAAGTCGGTTTCAATAGAGAATCGGCTTCTTTATATTCAGGAAAATTATAACAGTTAAACAGGGTGTCATAACTTAAAACAGTCCTTTTTAGCAATCGGGCGCAATTGTGGAACCAACATAGCTGAAAAATGATCAAACTTTTTTATAAAAATCTCATACTTATCTAAAAAAAGTAACTCCATTTTGATCAATCTTTTTTCAAAATGGAGTTTTTGAAGTTGCTATTAGATAAGGATTGAGGGATATTTTTTAATCAAACTTTATTCCAATCCAACAAATATAACTGGTTCTTTAACACGCACGCAGTGAAATTTCTTAATCATTCTTTGAACGTCCTGCTAACACATTGGGCTATTGAAGAAATTGAGGTAGCTACAACAGAACGATTGGTTAAAAAATAAAAAAACTACACATGGACGGTTGGGCATATGCCGCCGTTTCATGTGTAGTTTTTTATTGGCATTATCCTCTTTGTAGATAAAATCTCCAAAACATATCCTTATAGAACTACAATTTTTTTTATTAGGGGCTTGGTAAGTCGATACATCCTGTTGCTGTGCAACATTTATTTGACTTTCTCTATTTTAATGATAGACTTTCGACACAAGAGAGGTGATGCTTTTGAATATTTGGATATGCGATGATGAGAAAGCTATAACGAACGCAATTGCAACTAAAATTAAAGTGCGTTACCCTAACGTACAAATTAAACAATTCCACAATGGGTTTGACTTACTAAACCAAGAAGGCTCTTTTGATGTATTATTTTTAGATATTGAAATGCCTGATATAAAAGGTATAGTCGTAGCTGAAAAATTAAGAGCACGCCAGCATGTAAACCCGATTATTTTTGTAACAGCATTCGAACAATATGTTTTTCAGGCATTTGACGTGCAAGCATTTCACTATTTATTAAAACCTTTTGACACGAAAAAATTGTATGAGGTATTACATACAGCACTTAACAATCGTTCTAGTCAGTTGATTGACTTGCCTTATCTCGTTATTAAATCCGGTTTTGACTTACAAAAAGTTTTTTACCACGAAATTCATTACATTGAAGTTTTGGGTCGTAAACTAACAGTACATATAGAAAATGGCTCATACACATTTATAGGGCGACTTAAACAGTACGAAGAAAATCTCGGCAATAGCTTTTACCGAATCAACCGCTCTTATTTAGTCAACCTTGACTATATTGCCAGCTATACTAAGCAACAAATCATATTAGATAATGGAACGATATTACCTCTTTCGCAAAAGAAATATACACAATTCCTTCAAGCTTATATGCATTACATCCATCATAAAGGATACCTACATACATGAGTTATGATAGCTTTGACATAACGAACACAATTTTCAATTGGTTAATGCAAGTTTGTACAGCTTATTTTTTCTATCGTTTTTGTCGTATTTTTATTCAGCATTCGTATTTATTGATTATCGCAATGGGCTATTTTATTGCGGTTATAGTACTAGAATGGTTGATAGGTGATATATCAAATTTTGGTGTCTATTTATTTGCGTCATTAACAGCCTTTTTACTATTACTACCAATAAAAAATAGTTCTATCTATTTAAAATTTTTTATTGTCATTACTTATTTTTCAATACGTTGGATGGCGCCAACAATTGTTATTATTTTATATCGCCCAATTAGTGATCTATCGTTTTACCTAGTAGAAAAATGGATTATTCCTCATCTATTTGATGTAACAATTGGTTACTTCGGCTATTCAATTTGGTTAATGTTTCTGCTCCTTGTTTTCTATACAATGGGCTTATGGTGTGTCATCCATTTTTACGAAAAATATATACGCATGCACCCACGAACGTTTGTAAATCGGGAAATTTTACTCCTTATTTTACCGCCGCTTATTGGGATGTCGAGCTATTTTATGATGAATCAATATCACCAAGTCATTGACGAACAGATTGGTCTAGGCGTTATAGATCCGTTTTTAAAATATTGGGGGATTCATAATTGCATTATCATTGCAGCAATGTTTGGAGTGCTTATTTTAGTGCAAAGACTTGATTTACAACGTGCACAGCAGCAAAAGCAGCTAGTCCTTGTCAATCAAACCCATCAGCTACAAGCGCATCTTCAAAGTATTGATAATCTATACAAAGACATGCAACGGTTAAAGCATGATGTGAAAAATCACTCTGCTACGGTTGAGAGGCTTATTGAAACGAAACAATTAACAGAAGCTAGCGTGTATTTAAACAGCATGCAACAGCAAATGGATTCAAAAGTGACCTCTTCTATTACAGGACATGCGATTGTTGACATTTTAATTCAAGAAAAAATAAAAAAGGCGCATGCACAAGCTGTTGTCATTGAGTCTACATTCTCCTATCCAAGCTATGTACATTGCGATGTATATGATTTTTGTATTATCCTGCATAATGCAATTGATAATGCGCTGACTGCTACAAAGAATCTACCTAATGCTTTGATAAGTATTCAATCGACGCAGCATAAATGTACGTATATCTTAACGATGACTAATCCACTCCCAACTTTTGTGAATGAACAAGGTTGCGGGACTGGACTTGGACTTCAAATCATACAAGACATTGCCAATAAATATAACGGGGCTATGCAAATCAACACAAATCATCAAATGTTCGAATTACATATCATGCTCCATTTTCAAGCACAATCATAATCTTGTATACTCTCTATGCTTAGCATAGAGAGTAGTTTTCGTTTATGACATAAAAAACGTTTTCCATGACATAATTCAACATTTTATGTAAGTTGCGTCGAAATGAAAAGTAAGATTTTAATTCGAGGTGATTGTATGTCCATCTATACTAATAGTTATTTACCTATCCAAAGTTATTTAGCGAATATCGTAAGCAATCCAAAATTAAATTTGTCTGCACAACAACAAAGAACCTTCCAAGAGGTTTTAAATGAAACTACACAACAATTTACAAAGGAAGCTGCTAAATCAAATACGCAAGCTATGCAAAACAATCAAATGTGGAAATTAATTGGTGCGGCAGGTATGAATAGTGCGGGCTTTAGCGATTTATTAATGTCAGGTATCTATACTAACTTAGGAACTTCCTCTTACCCTTTTGCAACTTTAACAAATGGGTTCAATGCTGGTGCATTTAATGCGTCAAATTTTCTTAGTAACTTGTATTATCCGAAAAATATGTCTAGTAATAATACTAATATCTACAGTTTTTATAACAATTTAAATCAAATGAGAAACAAATTTTAAACTTACTACATCCGAAGGGAATGATTCTATGTATATAACCTCTAACAATAGTGCAACTGCTGCTAAATATGCACAATCCGTATTGTCCAATCCAAAAATCCAATTAACAGAACAGCAAAAGTCAGATGTGGAGGCAATCGTAAAAAAGCACAACGCGCAAAAATCGGAAACGTATACTAAAGCAGCCTCACTTACTTCATTTACTGCTAATCCCTATAATCCATTTTATGGTGTGAAGGAGCCAGCAAATCCGTATAACTACTCAGCAGAAGAAATGCTTCAATCTAATGCCAGAAGCAACTTACATTCAGTTAATTTCACAAAATTAAAAGAGCAATTGGACTATAGACAAAATGTGGTGATGCGAAAATTTCAGTTACTTCGAGCTCAATTATAGGAATGCTAGAGTAAAGCCTTAGTAAATAAGCCCAGAAAATTTTACAATGCGTAAAACTTTCTGGGCTTGCTAGCTCTTCATAGTTTATTTATCGCTCACTAGTTGTGGGGCTGGCTTTAAAAAGAACCAAACAATTAGTAACGTTACAAGTGCTAATATAAAAGTACCCATATAAATAAAATGTACACTGGAAGCCAATGCCTCTTGTGATGTTCCAGCATGTCCTCCAGAAGATACAAGGTCTAGGTTTTGAATACCTTGTGCATGGATCATCGTGTTGAACATCGCCCCGAAAACTGCAGCTCCTAACGTTTGGCTAAATGTATTAATAAATGTATTTAAACCAATGGCTGTTCCGCGTGTTTGATTTGAAACCGCTGTTTGAATTGTTACCATGTAAATTGGCGTCACAAGCCCCATGCCTAATCCGAATAATCCAACCCCAACATAAATAAGGAAAGCGGGTGATTCTGTCGATAATGTAAATAATGAGAAGGCGGCAACGGATAGTACGCTAACCCCTAGTAGAATGATTTGTTTCGTATTGAAGCGACCTACTAGTTTACTAGAGAATAATGTACCAACTGTCCACATAACAGGTAGGGGCATTAAAATAAGCCCAGCATCTGTTGCGTTTTTCCCTAACACTCCTTGGCTCCAAATAGGAAGATACATCGTAATGCTGATAAGCATAGCACCAGAGATAAGGGTTAATATATTAATAGTTGATAATGTACGGTTAGAGAATAAGGCTAACGGAATTAATGGTTCCGGTGATTTTTTCTCTATCAATAAGAAAATAATAAATGACACAACGGCAAAGATTAGGAGACTTATAATGGACATGTCTCCCCAGTTGTTTTTGCTGCTACCTGTTAATAATGCGTAAAGTAGAGCGATTGCACTTAATGAGAACACTGTTGCACCAAGATAGTCGATATGATGTTTTGCAGGCCTAATAGATTCTTTGTAATAAATGACAATCATTAAGCAAGCGATAATGCCAAAAGGAACGTTTAAGAAAAAGATGTAGCGCCAAGAAAGAGAGTCAACTAAAAAACCGCCAACTAATGGTCCGATAACACCCGAGACCCCCCAAACGGCACTAATCCATCCTTGCGCTTTTGCACGGTCTTTCACTTCGCTATATAGGTCACCAATAATTGTCATTGTAATAGGCATAATGGCGCCGGCTCCAAGACCTTGAAGGGCACGAAAGACGATAAGCTGTTCCATTGAGGTTACAACACCGCAAAGCGCAGAACCGATTAAAAAAATGGCAGCGCCTATAAGTAATACTTTTTTGCGACCAAATAAATCTGCTAGTTTCCCGTAAATTGGGGTCGAAACGGCGGTGGCAAGCATATAAATGGCATACACCCAACTAACAAGTTCGACACCTGACAAATCACTTGTAATACGGGGGATTGCTGTACTAATAATTGTTCCTTCTACAGCAGAAAGGAATGTCATTAACATTAATGACATAATAACTTTTTTTCTCATAGTTTCCCTCTATACTTCCATACAGTTAAATTTATTCAATATATATTACCCCTAAATCTCCCAAATAACAAACCTAGTTTCACTTTGATAATATACCAAGCTAAAGCCTACGATTTTAATTCCCTTTGCGGATACCTTCTTTGTTATTCGTATAGGTTTTGATGAAAAATCCATCTGTCTGTGACCATTCCGCATACAAAATATCCTGAATTGTAGGGAAGCCTTCCTTGCGCAGTTCATCATATAACCATTCTTTGGATTTACCCGTATACCTTAATATTTCTTCGTTAATTTCTCCTTCATCCACAAATAGGAAGTTCATCGTGTCGTCTTTCGTTTTTAAATGAAGCATAGCTGGTGTGACAGTATCAAATTCAGCATATTTTTTTAGACTAACCGTACCACCAGGTTCTAAGTATAAATCACAAACTTCCCGAAGAGAGAAGACACCTTGCTGTCGTAGCATAATCCGTAACTGCTCCATTTCTAGATGATTCGCTTGTAGTTCTTTTAAGTTAAATTCACCATCTCTAATTAAAATTGACGTTTCGCCCTTTAGAAGAACTCTAAATTTATTGGAACGTTTCGATAGATTTTCGATGATGAACAGCAGCATTCCCCAAACGGCAACCGCGAACCATACATGAAGAGCTGAAATTTTGTTATCATAGATGCTTTCTTCCAATATACCGCCAAGAACAATGGAATATACAAAGTCAAAGGGGGTAAGCTGTGATATTTCTTTTTTGCCCAACAAACGTGTCACAAGTAATAAAGCAATTAACCCGAAAAATAACTTCAATCCAATATTCATATACGTCATGACAACAACTCCTCTGTTGATTTTCAATTTGTCCAATCTTTCCTCGCCGCTTGTAGTATCCTTTACCCGTTCTAAAAGAAATTTCATCCTCCATTTGGCTGTCCTTTCACAACCCGTGGTAGGATGATCATTGTGACCCAATTTAGATTAATCTATAATGAAGTTTAATAATTAACTAACTAGCAAAGGAATGAAACGATGAAGATAGAAAAGGGAACGAATTGTCATATAGAAGAAATAGAGTCTTTATATAATGAGTTAAACGACTACCTTGATGCCCATATTAATTATCCTGGATGGAAAAAAGGAATATATCCTATAAAAGAAACGGCAATTAAGGGCATACAGGAAGGTAATTTATATGTGCTGAAAGATGGAAGTCATATTGCAGGGACGGTTATTTTAAGACGTGAACAGGAAATGGCTTATTCGAAAGTGGATTGGAAAATACATTTAGATGCTGAAGACATCTTGGTTATACATACTTTTGCCGTACATCCGGCTTATCTAAAAAAGGGCATTGGCACAAAAATTATGGATTTTATTATTGAGCATAGTAAAGCCATGAATATTAAGGCCATTCGCTTGGATGTATATGAAAAAAATCAACCTGCTATCAACCTCTATAAAAAATATGATTTTGCGTATATTGATACAGTTGATTTAGGTTATAGTGAATATGGTTTAGAGAAATTTGAACTGTATCAAAAGTTACTATAAAGTTTTAACTAGGGGCTGGGACATAACTAAAAAAATTTAAGAAATAGACGAAAGGTGTTCATAATTTTTTGCTATATGGAGAATTTAGCTATTCTTGCTTTTGCAAAAAAAATTAGAAGTGTAATTAATCTTGCTATGCCGTTGTTGCCCGCGTCTTACATTGTGTGCTGTTCTGAGCAGGAGTCACCGCCTTCGTTACCAACAACTAGTGAGTCAATTCTAACACTTTTTCTCTTTTGTCTCAGCCACTTCTTGGGTCTATCTCCATTAGGTATTCCTTTTATTAGAAAATAATGAATTGACAAAATTATTCGTTTGGTATAAAGTTACAAATAATTGAATGGAGGAGATTATATGTCGTTTTTACAACGTCTAATTTCAGCAACTCAACATCATCATATCCACTAGTCTTGCTATCTTTATTAATTTTTTAATAATGAATAGGAAGACTATTTCTCATGAAATCGTATAACTAAGCCGAAGTTGGAGCTTATGTTAGTACGGTTTTTTTATTTTCTAAAAAAGGAGCAATGCAGATGAAGAAAATGGATTATCAAAATGTTAGAGGAACGCAAGATTATTTACCAGAGCAAGAACGTATTCGTCGTAAAATCCGGCGTACGTTAGAAGATACTTTTATCACCTATGGGTGTAAACCACTCGAAACACCGATTTTAAACTATACAAACTTAATGGCATCTAAATACGCAGGAGGTGCTGAAATTTTACAAGAGATGTATGTGCTATCGGATCGAGGAGAACGTGAACTAGCATTACGTTATGATTTAACGATTCCATTCGCAAAGGTCATTGCAATGAACCCTACATTACCGATGCCATTTAAACGTTATGAAATTGGCAAAGTGTTCCGAGATGGCCCGATTAAAGCGGGGAGATTTCGCGAGTTTACACAATGTGATGTAGATATTGTTGGAGTTGATTCACAAGCAGCTGAGGCGGAATTGATGATGATGGCATTAGATGCTTTTGAAAAGCTAGAGCAAGATGTTGTCATTCAATATAACAATCGTAAGCTATTAGTTGGCTTACTTGGTGTTTTTGGTGTAGATGCTGATGTGCGAAGTCGAGTAATTTTAATACTCGATAAAATTGAAAAAGTAGGTAATGATGCAGTTTTAGCAGAGTTAACAGAGCTAGGTTTGCAACTTGCTGTTGTAAAGCAAATCGCATATTTTTTACAAGACGATAGAAAAAATACACTAGCTTATTTCGGCCAATATGATGAGCCTCTGATTCAAGAAGGGGTAGCCGAAATGGAAGAATTAGAACACTATTTAAATAAGCTTGGTATTACAAAAAATTGTCTATTTAATCCTTTGCTTGCTCGTGGGCTAGAAATCTATACGGGAACTATTTATGAAATGTTCGTACGGGATGGTCGAATAACATCCAGTATAGGGAGCGGGGGTCGTTATGATAATGCGATTGGCGGGCTATTAGGGGGAACCGAAAAGTTCGCTACGGTCGGTATTTCATTTGGGTTAGATGTTATTTTTACAGCCATGATGTTAGATGAACAAAAAAATCAGGAGACATTAATTGATATTTATATCATTCCCATTCATACAACAGTAGAGTCTCTTGTATTAGCAAAAGCATTGCGGAAAGACTATCGCGTTGAAGTAGAGCTTAGTGGTAAAAAATTAAGAAAAGCGATGGATAAAGCAAATCGTGAAAACATTCCTTTTGTCATTGTGTTGGGACAAGAGGAAGTAACGCAAAATCACTATATGTTAAAAAATATGCAGACAGGGGAGACCGTTACTAAAACTTTTATTTTCAATGCATGAATGGAACGATAACGAACGGTAAGGGGATAGATTATGGAGATTCGTATTTTAAGTAAATCAGATGCACAAGTATATCAAGAAGTGCGTTTAAGTGCATTAAGAAATAATCCGGAAGCATTTGGTTCCACATATGAGCGTGAAGTATACGTTTCGTTACAAGAAGTTGCAGAGCGAATAGAAGCAACAGCGGAAAAGTTTGTGCTCGGTGCTTTTCATAACAATGGTTCGTTGGTAGGCATTGTAACTTTTGTGCGTGAAGACAGTCCAAAAATGAGTCATAAAGGGAATGTTTTTGGTATGTATGTTGCACCTGAAGGAAGAGGGGGTGGATTAGGGAAATTACTGATGAGCGAACTAATAAAGAGGGCGAAATGTTGTGAAGGTTTGGAGCAAATAAACTTAACAGTTGTTTCCGATAATAGTTCAGCCCAAAAGTTATATAAGTCATTAGGCTTTGAGGTTTACGGCTTAGAACGCAATGCCCTTCAATTTAATGGGCACTATTATGACGAGGAATTGATGGTGTTATATTTCTAATTTGAAAGAACTTATGATTTCACTTCTATCTTTGACTGTTTCCTCATTTGAAAACCACCCGTCTCATCGCGGGTGGTTTTAATGCCTTAGAGGCTCATTCTATTTTTCCTTGATAAGCTGTAACGTTTTATCTTTAATTTCCCAAATTTGGTCAGCTACTCTTTCTACAATAAGCTGATCGTGAGTAGTAAAGAGCACTGTTCCTTTATAGCCTAGTAAAAATTTTTCCAATGCTTCAATGGTAGCTAAGTCTATAAAATTTGTCGGTTCATCTAAAATAAGGACATTAGAAGGTTTGGCAAAAAGGGCTGCCAAAGAAATTCGTGTTGCTTCTCCACCACTCAGCGCATGTAAAGGTTTTCTAATAGTGGCTTCTTCAAAGCCAAGGTTACTGAGAATCGCCCGAATAAAACTTTCTTTATACTCACTTATCTTCATAAGATACTCTAATATACTTATGTCCCCACTCAGTTTATAATCCATTTGCTGATAAGTGCAAAATGCAATTTTCGAGGAAAGCGTGATACCATCTTGATTATTCATTATATAGTGTAAGAAAGTTGATTTACCTACTCCATTGTCTCCTACTATAGCTATCTTCTTGCCAAGTGGGAATTGGAAATCCTGTTCTGCAAGAAGTATATTGTCTCCAGCTGTAACTGTAATATTATGTCCCATTATTGGAAAACGATTATTTATTTCAAGCTCTTTCACTATCGGAAAAGAAATTGGTTTAGGATCTTTGTCAATATGAATCTCCTCTAACATATCCATTCTTTTCTCTATTGATTTAACGGTTTTCATCATACTCTTTTGAACCGTGTCTTTTTGTTTGGAAGAAGCTAAGCGATTCGGTTTGATATTTCTTTGTTTGTTTTTTTCACTAACGATAGAAATTTTCTTTGCCTGACTCTTTTTCACTTCTACAGCTTCTTGTAATCGTTCTTTTTCTTTTGTGACTTTTTGATATTTTCTTTGTAACTCCAATTTCTCTTGTTGTTTCTGTTCCAGATATTGATCGTAATTGCCGTTAAATTCTTTGATTTTCCCATTCTCTATTTCCCAGATTTTTGTGGCAATTGCATTAATAAAATAGCGATCATGGCTGACAAATATTAAAGTACCGTAGTAATAATTTAATTCTTCAATCATTATGTCAATGCCATTTTTATCTACGTGCGTTGTCGGTTCGTCTAGCAGCAGACCCATTTTATATTGAGAAAGTAACTGAACTAAACGAAATTTTGATTGTTCTCCACCACTAAGTGTTTCAACACTGTTAGTAGGAACGTTCATGCGGCTAAGTAGTTGGGAATCTAAATAGTCAGCATTCGTTTCTTCCTTTAGCTCGCCGATTTGTTGAAAATAATTGAAATCGACAAATCGTTCAATCTTTCCATTATCAGGTGTAATCGTACCTGCAATTATATTCAATAAAGTCGTTTTGCCTTGGCCATTTTTCCCTACGATACCAATGCGATCATTTTGATAAACGGTTAATTCCTTAGTATCAAAGATTTCCTTGTCCCCAAAACTAATTTGAACATTGTTTAATTTTAAAGCAAGCTCTTCCATTTGTATCCCTCCAGTCTCAAAAATGAAGATGGCATGTTCCTCTTCTTTGAATAAAACGTGTAGATCATGCTAAAAAAGAGAAAATTATTTCCATGGAAATATAAATTGTAGAACGATGCTTGTTTTAGTTTAGGTTTAAAATAAGGTTAGCGTTAGTTGCTTTCTTTTTCATAGCAATTCGTTGTTTTAAAACTCTCCAAACCATATTTCCAACTAATTCTTCCTCTTCTGATTTAATACCAAACAGTCTTATACATGTCATATGTATTAAACTTCGAATAATATTAAAATCAAATCGTTTTTCATTTAATAATTTGTTAAAGTAGTTGGACAATTGAAGCTCCCAGTAGCTCAGTTGTTCTTTGTTGAAAGCAAAATGATGAGCTAAATCAGGATTTGAAGATGTAGCAATATCACTAAATACCAAATATTTATGTCTATTTTCACGGAAATTTTTTGAAAAGTCCTTATTCGAATAACCATCATCCATAATACGGAACTGTTGATGTAGATCCTTGGTATGAAGAGATAGTAGTTTAAAAATAAGATAAATAGCATGATCCACTTTATCTATTTTTTCATCTACTAAACAAGAAGCTAACAAACTAAGAATAAGCGTACTATCAGCACAGAAAAAATCCTCTGCCTCCGACATGGTAGTCAATCCTCCATATCTTTCGTATTCTGGGTCGTACTTTCCACTACTATAATCGATGATATCTCCGGCTATGACGCCTTGTGCTAGATATTCATCGATTCCATTAAATTGAGAAGTTGGAGAAATTCTTAATCTTATATGATGTCTATCATCAAAATAACGAATGTAAAAAGACTTAGTAATTGCACCGTTGGATTTTAGCTCTTTAATAAGCTCATTTAAATAAGTGCCTAAAAAGTCGTCTTGGAGTTCGTGCGGTAAATAAATATTAAAATGTTGCCAGTTAACTTTTCTTTCTAAATTTAATTCTTCCTTTGTTTGAAACAAAGGTAGTTGGACAAGTTTCTTAGGCTTAATCTTTTGTGCGACAAAGTTAAAAACAAACTCAGACATATAATGGTTGCCTTCTGAGTCAAGCGTAATGAAGTTTGCTAAGTTCAATGAATTTTCTTCAAGGTAAATAGTAAAAGAATTATCCGTTTTATAAATATCCCATAAAATATCTAAATCCTCTTTACGATGAGTATCGATTAATATTCTTAGGTCATTACATCTAACAAAAAGCGAATCCGGTATTTCATAAATCGTTTTCATTTCGGTAAACTTGCTGAAAAATTGATCTTGTGAGCGAATATCTCCCATATAATTTTTAATTAGCCAAGATTGAGGGATTAATTCAATGTCGTTAAAGAGAACCTTTGGAAAATGAATAAAGTCTTTTCGTATTTTTTGAATATCAAATAGTAGCGACATAATATTTGCGTAGTAATTGCTACTCCAAAATAGCAAGTCATTTAAAATATGTGGGGAAAAATGTTCGATATTGGATACATTATATTGCTCAAACTTTACTATTTTTTCGATACCACCATCTAATAATGCAGAAAGTGTTATTTTATTATCTTGTATGCTAATAAAGAGCTGCTCTAATGGAACTGATTGTTGATTTTCAGCAGTTCCATATTGAAGATTTAAATTGCCATCATAGCAATCATTCATAATATTATAGTAGTGTTGATTTTTAGGCATATATTTAACGGTAATGACCTCTGTATTAGCTTCTGCAATTTTTCTTCTTTCAATATTTTTCATTGTTGTAAAATAGGCTGCATTTATATAAGAAAAGCGTCCTTCTAAACGTCCAAGTCCCGAATTTCCAGCATACGGGGTTAGTGAAAAGTTAAGTTGTCCATTTTTACTCTCTAAATAAAAACAACTTTGTATTGTTGGAGAAATTTCGCTTTCTATTTTTAGGTCTTCAAAATGCAAATTTGCTATGTCGATTTCTTTTAAATGTCTGTATGCTGCCGTAGATGTTAGTGCTAATAATTGCATTTTTATTTTTTTCTCTAAATCTGAAGTTTTGCGTTCTAGCGAACAATTTTTCTCTCTAATCAATTGATAGTTTTTGTAGAAATCTAAAAACTTTACTTTTGAATTTCCGTACTTTTCTTTAAAAAAATGGATATCAGCTTGATATCTATCACTTACAGGTACCCGTATTGCATAAGTCGATAGGAAATTAACGAAAGGTAAGAGAGTTTTTTCTATAAGACCTTTATCTAAATCAAGATTAATAACGTTAGTTTCACTATCAAAGCGAAGGTAATGTTCACAATTATGAATTGAAGCTAATAGTTTTTCCAACTTGTTTACAGTATCTATATTGAACTTGCTTATAGAATTATTTTGATTTTTTATTAAAGTTCTTATTTGCTTGATCGCATCTTTTGGGAAAGAATAATTTTTCTCTTCAACATAGCGAATTAGAAGTTCGAAGTCTTGAATAAATGTTAAATTGTCTAAATCCGTAATCAAATAGCCACCATGGATCAATTGTTTCACTACATTTAATAAAATTTTAAATGGTAAAAGAATACGATTTTGTTCTTCGAGTTTTTCGGCTAACTCTTCAACAGTAACGGCATTTTTAGCATGGACTTGAATTGCTTCTAATAGAGAATTTATTTGAATTTTATTTGTATTAAACTTCTTTTTATCATCTAATGTCCAATTATTATATAAAAAATTGGAATTTTGGTAGACCACATTTGAATTCCACGTAACCTGTAAGCTTGCTAAATTTTCATATTTTAGAGTGGAAATAAATTTACTTATCCATTCTGAGTCAATATTTGTATATACTTTAAAGTCATGTTGAATAATCATTTGATTTGTTGAATGATTTACTTCATCTATAGTATTGAAGTAGACAGATGAAAATAAGCCGAAGGGTGTTGCTCTATATCTAGATCTATTTAAATATTTTCTTTTAGCTAGTGTGGCTTTGTTAAAATTCTCATTCCTTTGCAATTGATGATATAAGCTACTGGAACTAGTAAAAAGTTTTTTATCAAACCAACGATCTTGATTTTCCTCGTTAGTTGAGTGATTCGCTGTTCTTACATTGATATAGGGCATCATTTCATACATGTGATTCACCTCAAAATTATTTAATTAAGAGAGGTTTTCAATTGAGTTATGTTTTTAAAGAATGGACTTTCTCTAATCCGCTATGCTCAAGTATGAAGTCCAGCATTCGATTAAACATAACTTCATGTTCGCGGGCTTCTATATGCCCAACAAACTCAATTGTTTTTATTACTTCTGAAATGGAATTTTGATCTTTGTGTATTGTGATGTCATAAAACCCTTTAAATATTTTGAACAGTGCTTTTTCAAAGAAATCGCTATCATTTAGTTGTATGGTGTTTAATAGATCAATCCATTTAGTAGTGTAAAATGAATCTTTTTGTTCAAAGGCTAAAATTAATGCATTGACTACAAGTCTAAAGCCTTCATTTCCATAAGGCCTAGTCTGACTGTATTTATTAAACCTTTGAATACAACGTATAAGAATAGCATCGATTAATTCTAATGAAAAAACATACATACTATTTGTAAATAGTACTAGTTCATAATGAGTCCAAAATTCAGTACTGATTAAATACTTAAATAAACTGCTTTTTTTGCCATCAATATCCTGCCCCAACAACCTACAAATCCTGAAATTCAGAAGATCGGTCATATGTTCATTTTTTAAACCAGTAAAATCTGCCTCTAGTTTCTTCCTTAAAGAGCGCAATTCTTGAATATCCTGCACCCTATATGCTCTAGATAATTCTTTTAAAAAGCAAACTACTTTATCACTCGCATAGTCGCTATGAATTAAGAAAAACTCATTAGGAGAAATATGCAATCTATCCATAAATAAGGATAGATTGTGGATACTAGTGTCAGTTTGACCGCTGGCAAAACGATGATAAGCAGCTCGAGTCACTATGCCATCACAAAGATCCTTTATTTTAATCTTTTTACCTTCTCTTATCATTTCAATTGTAGGACCAAACATAGCAAAACCTCCTAAAATGTATATATTTGTATACATTTTACCATTCAATCAATTTATTTCTCTATTATCAAACATATAAACAACAGCGTTTATTCGATTTGAGAATACAGTTTAAGTTGAAAGGAGGTTTTATTAAATGGGTGGATGGATTGATATTTTCTACGTAATTACTCTATTTATTTTTTAATGAGTAGGCTAGGAGGGGCTTGGATTTGAAAAAATCTATTATTTTTGGAATAAAAAATAGAAGTACATTTCTTTTGATTTCTATTTTAATTGTTTCAACATTAATGGGGACAATTATCCAATTTATTAAAGGTGATTTATTTCAAGGAGCACTTGATCAAAATTTAGATAAAGTATCTACGTATATTTTGATTTTCGGGGTTTTAATTTTAATCGAAGTGCTATTTTACTTTTTAGAATGGAAATATGAAAATCATTTAATTAGAAATACTTTTGCAAAACTTAAAAATTCAATTATTAACAACGTATTAAAGACCAGAGACTTTTCAAATATAAAGGTGAAAAATGAACATCACTTAAATGCGTTAACGAATGTTGTTGATAGTTTAGAGTATCAATATTATAGAAGTTCTTTTGATGCTATTTACTTAACGCTAAGGATCGTTTTCGTTACAACGTCTTTACTTATTATTAATATCTATATTGGCTTGGTTGTAATTGCTTTTATGTTTCTGCCTTTATTGGTAACTAAATTATTCAAAGATAAACTGGCGAATCTTGAAAAAAGCTTTTTAAACCAAAAAGGGGATAACCTCAGCTTTTTTAAAAATCTATTAGATAATCTAAAGTACGTAAGAATTTTAAATGCTGATGCCCTTTTTCGAAATAGGTCTAGAAATGAAATTAATAAAGAAAGAGATGCGGGGTTAAAAACGGAGAATTATAGAATTACATTAAATACAATGTATTCCTTGCTATCATATTCATCTCATTTCTTAATTCTAGCGATATCGGTTTTATTAATTATTAAAGGTCATATTACTCCTGGTGTTACGATTACCCTTTTAGGTTTAGTAGAGCAATTAAGTATGCCGATTTTATCGCTTTCAAGGAGTATAAATAATATAAACAGCACAAAAAAACTAAGAGAAGATATTAACTCCATTATCTGTGTAGAAACAGATAATCTTGAAACAGCGATTAGCTATGATAACGCAATTACTACTAAAAAATTATCCTTTAAATTTGATAATACGGTTTTCAACTATAATGATGTAACTTTCCAAAAAAACAACACACATATTATTACAGGGCAAAGTGGTTTAGGCAAATCTATATTTTTAGAATCAATATTGGGATTATTAAAGAGCAACCATACTGGGGAAATTTGTTATGACAACAATAGTCTTAAGGTTGATAGTAATCCATTTAAAGATATTATGTACGTTATGACTGACAACAATCTTTTTGATGGTTCACCTATATTTAATATTTTATTAAGAGATGAGTATAGTGAAGAAGAACTTAATTATATGAAGAAGTTTTTATCAGAAGAGAAACTTTTAAGTGAAGACGTAACAAAACTCTCTAGCGGTGAAAAGAGAAGATTGCTTATTTTAAGAGGATTAATGTCAGATAAATCGACTTTAATTTTTGATGAACCTACTTCTAATCTTGATAGTTTTAATAGTCAAATATTTTGGGATGAGCTGTTAAATATAAAAGATAAAACAATCATTGTTGTTTCGCACAACACACCAGAGGATATCTACGACAAATTTGATATAAAATACGATTTTACAAATTATGTCGATAAGGAGTCTGTGGCATATGTCTAAAGTAATCACGATAGAGGAAGAAACTTTGGAGAAAATTTTCGAAAAATTCGGAATACTAATCCGGAAAAGTGATTCTAAAATATCCATCATAGATATTTATCCTCCATTACCGAAAGAGATCCAATCCAATACGATTGTGAAAGCTAACGGTAAAGCACCTGATGTTAGTAGTAATTGGGCAATTGGGGAAAACATAGTGGAGTTTGATAATGGTAGTCAGTGGATTTTAACTTTAGAAGACTTCGATTGGAGCCAGATTGTGTACGAAAATTTTACTAGTAATAATCACTTGTTTTTACAATGTATTAGTTTTGATGTCATTCCAGAAATAGATGAACAAATCTATAAGAAAAATATCGTGATCGATTTAAGAGTTAATTTCGGCGGGGAATTGCAGAAGATGATTAATTACTATAATTGGTTTGTTCACACCTGTAAGAAATATTCAATTGCTCATATCTATATACTCGTCTCAAATTCAACATGTAGCTCTGCTGAGTTATTTGCGGATAAATTCAAGGATGACAAAAATACCACAATTATTGGTAGTAAGACTTATGGAAAAGAGTATATCTATAAACAAATTACCGCGCCCAATAAAAAAGTTCTTATACCTATATCGAAAATAGAAACTGATTTTAATATCGATATTCCTTTTGATTTTAATTATTACTATGCCGTTAAAAGCATGGCTAACACCCGTAGCTACAAGCCCCCTGAAATAATGATGCTTTAGCTATCAATTAGCACTATTAAAGGAGGTGAAAACAGATGAAAAAGTGGATTGGCCCAAAAATGGACGCATTACAAATCACAAAATTTGATAATAAAATTTTATCAATTGAATCAGCATTATACGCAAGCAGTGGACACCGTGGAGAACTGACACGTAACTAATAGCTCGCAAAAATATAAGGAGGTGAAGACAGATGAAAAAGTGGATTAGCCCAAAAATGGACGCATTACAAATCACAAAATTTGATAATAAAATTTTATCAATCGAATCAGCATTATACGCAAGCAGTGGACACCGTGGAGAACTGACACGTAACTAATAGCTCGCAAAAATATAAGGAGGTGAAGACAGATGAAAAAGTGGATTAGCCCAAAAATGGACGCATTACAAATCACAAAATTCGATAATAAAATTTTATCAATCGAATCAGCATTATACGCAAGCAGTGGACACCGTGGAGAACTGACACGTAACTAATAGCTCGCAAAAATATAAGGAGGTGAAGACAGATGAAAAAGTGGATTAGCCCAAAAATGGACGCATTACAAATCACAAAATTCGATAATAAAATTTTATCAATCGAATCAGCATTATATGCAAGCGGTGGACACCGTGGGGAACTGACACGTAACTAATAGCTCGCAAAATGATAAGGAGGTGAAGACAGATGAAAAAATGGATTAGCCCAAAAATGGACGCAATACAAATTACAAAATTTGATAATAAAATTTTATCAATCGAATCAGCATTATATGCAAGCGGTGGACACCGTGGGGAACTGACACGTAACTAATTTTTATAATTAAGTTGATTTGAAGAGGTGATCAGATGAAGAAATGGATTTGTCCTAAGATAAAAGCTTTATCAGTCAAAAAGTTTGATAATAGGATGTCGTCAATTGAATCTTCTCTATATGCAAGCAACAGTAGTGGTCACCATGGGGAGCTTACAAGAAATTAATGTTATTAAGAAGGGGCTGTGTTAAAAGTTGATTTTAGTATGGGGCAAAAATATTCAACCAGCCTAAAGAGATACGTTTAACACAGCCTAATACCAAAAAAGTGAGGGATTAAGATGAAAAACTATGAGTATATTGAAACTGGCAATACAGCGGTAGTAGATATTGATGGGAAAGATCCAGTTTTTTTAAATGAAACAGCATCTTCAATCATTAAAATGCATATTAACGGAACATCACTTGTAGACATCAAAAATAAGCTAATGAAAGAATACTCTATTCCTGAAGGCGATTTAAGTGAGTTTGAACAGCAAGTTGAGGTAACAATTAAGAACTTTGAAAATATGTTAGAGAGTGATGCGTGAGTGGAGCGTTTAAAGATAAATTTTAACTTTTTCGGTGATGTAATAAATATAGAGAGTAATGATTCGTATTTATTGAAGCAATTAGCATATATTTATAGAGAGTACGTAGATAACGATACTACAACATCAATTGCTTATTATATTAAAATTGAGAATCGCTCTTCTTATAACATTATGGTCAGTGATATGTTATCAAATGATAAACTAGTCATTCTTCATGGACCAGATGAAAATTCACTTGAAAAATGGGTTGAAGAGGCAACATTTCTCCCGCCCATTACAGTACCCTTCTTTAGAAATAAGTATTCATTTTTTCATGGGTGTGCAATTAGGGTTAATAATAAAACAATTGCTATTTTTGGCCCTAGTCGCTCAGGTAAGACGACATTAATAATGGAATTATTGGAATATGGTCATCATTTAATTAGTGATGATTTATTAGTTATTGATAATGAAACAGGAGAGATTCTGCCTTTTAAAAAACCGATAGGCCTTAGAAATACAACAAAAGAGTATTATGAAGATAAGTTTAAACAGATAGTTGAAAAAATTCCTAGTGAAATGCCAACGTTTCATATCGAGGAAACGGGTTTAACGACAGAGTTAATTCATATTAGCGATGTTCCTGGTTGGAATTATTATGAGAATGTCAGTAAAATTGATTCAATATTTTTTGTAGATAAGCATACGGAATTAATAGATAAGCCATATGATTTTTTTGAGTTAATTAGTAATCAGGCTTGTTTAGCTGATAACCCTTTTAAAACAGTATTAAAGATCTTTAAGAACTTAAATACTACCTCTATGAGATTGAATATTCGCGACCTTAATGTGAGCGCTCAAATTTTACGAAGCATTGAGGATAAATGCTTAAGTTAAATAGGTTAAATATGTAAAGCATTGGATAATAAAAATCCCAATGCTCTTTTTTTAATCTAAATTTATAGATGATTCTTTTTTTGGCTATGTAGTCATTAAATAAAATAGAGAGAGCCTTTTGTAAAACGAAGGGAGAGGAAGAGATGCATCTCTTTATAGAGAATATAAAAGATATCACTTTTTTGATAATCTTACTTTCTAGTTTTATTTACCGACGACAACTTAAATTAACGAAGTGGAAACGAAAGCTTACTAAAGGTGAAATGTTGATGTATTTTCTTACATCTATCGCACTTCCTATTTATGGGGTTATCTATTGTGTGCAGCTTTTGGCAACATAGCAATGATGTATAGGAAAAGGACAATAAAAGTAGCTGGAGAGAAACATGTCTGTTTTTCTTAGGCTACTAATTTTTATGCCTTTATTCATTACGATTTTTCAATAATACATACAAAAGGAAAAAATAAACATCCTAAATATTCTAAAAATATATTGAAATTCATGCTTTACATAATTATAATGATAATGATTATCATTATCGGTCATTTAATTATTTGATTGGAGGAAAATTATAGTGAACTCTATTAAATTTATAAGCTTTAGAAAGATGGTCATGTTTTTAGTATTGTTATTTGCATTGGTGTTAGTCGGATGTGGAAATAAGGAATCTGAAGATGCTTCGAATGCGGATGACAATAATACAACGCAAGAAAGTAGTACTGAAAATAGCAGTCGAGAAGTTACACATTCCTTGGGTACAACAACAATCGAAGGGACACCTACGAAAATCGTTACGCTTTATCAAGGTGCTACGGATGTTGCTGTAGCGATGGGCATCAAACCTGTAGGAGTTGTAGAATCTTGGGCAGATACACCATATTATGAGTATTTACAAAAGGACTTAGAAGGTATTCCTCTTTTAGGGGAAGAAACACAGCCTAACTTAGAGGAAATTGCAAAACTTCAGCCGGATTTAATTATTGCTTCGAAAAATCGTCATGAGGAAATTTATGAACAATTATCACAAATCGCACCGACAGTTGTTCATCAAGATGTATTTGATTTTAAAGGGACAATCAATTTAATCGGAGAATCGACTGGTAAAGAAGATAAAGCAAAAGAATTACTTGCAGAATGGGAAAGTCGTGTAGCTGATTTCCAAACAAAAATTAAAGATAAGCTAGGGGATAAATGGCCAATTAGTGCTTCGGTTGTCAATTTTAGAGCTGACCATGCACGTGTTTATCCAGCCGGTTATGCAGGTGAAATTTTAACAGAGCTTGGCTTTAAAGGACCAAAAAATATAACGGAAAATCCGCTACCTATCGTTTTAAGGTTTACAGATAAAGAAAGCATTCCGCAAATGGATGCAGATGTCATTTATATGTTTTATATCGAAGATGAAGCAACGAAAAAAACATTAGAAGAATGGACAAGCCATCCATTATGGAAAGAGCTTGAAGCGGTTAAAAATGACCAAGTATATCGTGTGGAAGAGGTGTACTGGAATTTTGCAGGTGGTATTTTAAGTGCACATATTATGTTGGATGATATTTATAACAGATTTGAGCTAGAAAAGTAAGAAAGCAGATAAAGTCGATTAAGGTATCGCAAGGAATGCTATTCTTTGCATCAAAAAGGGGGCTCTAAAGCGATGAGCCCCTTCATTTCTAAATAATGCTTCATCTATTGTATATGGGAAGATGCAAGAGGTGGCTAGAAAAAGACATAAATAAGGTTAAGAAAGTAGGAGTTCAATGCAAAATTTGCTTACCAGTACCTCAATGAAAAAAAGTGTCTTTATTATTTGTTGTGTGTTGCTGATAGTGGCATTTATGTTAAGTGTAGCTCTTGGTCAAACATCAATTCCATTTCGATTAGTGTATGATGCTTTTTTCAACTATGATGCATCAAATGCGGAGCATGTAATCATTCGGACATCTCGTTTCACTAGAGCTGTTGTTGCTACTGTAGTTGGAGCAAGTCTTGCAATAGCAGGGGCTTTAATGCGTGCTTTGACGAGAAATCCTTTAGCCGCACCAGATATTTTAGGTGTTAACGCAGGCGCATTATTTTTTATTGTTTGTGCAATTACATTTTTTTCTATGGACTCGTTAATCCATTATATGTGGGTTGCTTTTTTAGGAGCTGGTGTTGCGGGTGTTCTTGTGTTTTTCTTAGGGTCTTTAGGAAGAGACGGCTTAACGCCAATCAAAATTGTGCTAGCGGGTGCTGCTATTTCGGCATTATTTGTCTCATTTACACAGGGATTGTTGGTAATCGATGAGCAGGGCATACAAAGTGTGCTTTTTTGGCTTGCGGGTTCTGTTTCAGGGAGAGATTTGAATATGTTATTACCTGTATTACCATTCATCGTAATAGGTAGCAGTGTGGCCTTTTTAATGGGGCGTTCCATCAATATTTTGCAGTCAGGAGATGATATTGCGAAAGGCTTAGGGCAACGCACGATTTTAACAAAGGTTGTTATGGGTATTATTGTTATCTTGCTTGCTGGGGGATCAGTCGCAGTTGCTGGCTCCATTGGCTTTATCGGCTTAATCGTGCCTCATATGGCGATGGGCTTAGTAGGTACAGATTACCGCTGGATAATTCCGTTTAGTGCAGTCATTGGTTCAACATTATTACTGTTGGCAGATATTGCAGCTCGCTTTGTGATTATGCCGTTAGAAATGCCCATCGGTGTTATGACAGCATTTATTGGTGCACCCTTCTTCATTTATATAGCGCGAAGGGGGTTAGCGAAAAATGCATAATTATATAACGGTAAGAACGAAATCAAATAAAATATCTTTTCAACTATCAAAAAAAGTAGCAATGGTTACTATCCTTCTTTGTATATTGCTATGCGGCATGATTATGCTTGCGCTTTCGGTAGGGAGTGATTTTATACATCCAGTGACTGTACTAAAGGAATT
Source organism: Lysinibacillus sphaericus (assembly GCF_002982115.1). GTDB lineage: Bacteria > Bacillota > Bacilli > Bacillales_A > Planococcaceae > Lysinibacillus > Lysinibacillus sphaericus. The sequence goes on from NZ_CP019980.1 coordinate 320,869, forward strand.
GTTTGGCTACGGTACAGGTGAATATCTATTTACAATCCAAACGTTACGACTTCCTAGAGTATTACTTGCCGTGCTAGTTGGGATGGCGCTTGCTGTATCAGGGTTAATATTACAGGGCATTATTCGAAATCCTTTAGCTGCACCGGATATTATAGGTGTAACAAGTGGTGCATCAGTAGGTGCAATGTTATTTCTTACGTATGCAACGGTGAGCATACACTACTTACCATTAGCAGCCATTATAGGAGCGGGAGTAGTATCGGCTATTATCTATCTCTTGTCTTGGAATAAGGGTGTCACACCTATACGAATGGTGTTAATCGGTATTGGGATTTCGGCACTTACGAAAGGGATAGTGACAATGCTAATTGTCATGGGTGAAGAAGTACGCACAACAAGAGCTTACATATGGCTTACAGGTAGTTTGTATGGGGCCAATATGCAGGATGTTTACTTATTACTCCCATGGGTGATTGTTTTAAGTATCTTCACTTTTGTCATGGCAAGAGTCATTAATGTAAAAGAATTAGGTGATGATGTTGCAGTAGGTGTAGGAGTTAAAGTACAAGTTTACCGAGTATTGTTCTTGTTGATTAGTGTTATGTTAGCTGGCACAGCCGTTGCCTTTGTAGGAGGAATAGCATTCGTCGGATTAGTAGCACCTCATATTAGTAGAATGCTGGTAGGCCGTTCATTTGCCGCACTTATTCCGATTTCTGCAATGGTCGGAGCCATTATCGTAATTTTTGCAGACATTGTTGGTCGTACACTATTTTTGCCAAAAGATTTACCAGCAGGTGTATTTACTGCTGCAATTGGTGCGCCATTTTTTATTTATTTACTGTTCCGTACAAGAAATCAACATTCATAACACGTTTAGAAATGAACGATACATAAGGAACATTTATATATAGATTCTTATGTAGCAGTACAATATGAGAAAGAGGTGTAACAATTTTGAATAATGTACTAGAGGCGAATGCATTAACAGTTACCTATGGGAATGCCAACATACTTGAGGATTTACATTTACAAATACCAAAGGGGAAAATTACGGTTTTAGTTGGTGCAAATGGCTGTGGCAAGTCGACATTATTACGGACATTTGCACGCCTAATTAAACCGAAAGATGGACATGTATTATTAGACGGTGAAAAAATACGAGATTTGTCGACAAAAGCAGTTGCGAAACGATTAGCGATATTGCCACAAGGACCAATAGCGCCTGAAGGATTAACAGTTTTACAATTGATTAAACAAGGTCGGTACCCGCATCAAAGCTGGATCAAGCAATGGTCAAAAGAAGACGAGCAGATTGTCAATCAAGCATTGGAAGCAACACAGATGACATCATTTGCGAATAGCCCTGTCAATGCATTATCTGGAGGTCAACGCCAGCGGGCATGGATTGCAATGACATTGGCACAAAAGACAGACTTGATTTTATTGGATGAGCCAACGACCTACTTAGATATGGCACACCAAGTAGAAATTTTAGATTTATTGTTCGATTTAAATAGCAAAGAAAATCGTACGGTTGTTATGGTTTTGCATGACTTAAATTTAGCTTGTCGTTATGCCCATCATATCGTGGCAGTGCGCGATAAAAAAATTTATGCACAAGGAAGGCCAGAGGATATTATAACAATTGATTTAGTGAAGGATGTATTTGGCATGGGTTGCACGATTATGAACGATCCTCTTTTTGGCACACCTTTATGTGTACCGCATGGAAAGGGCATCAAGTGCTGTCTTAGAGCCTAAGCAGGAGGAACTTTTATGTTACATGTACCGAATAATAACCGACTAACGCCGACAGATATTGCTATTCTAACAGAGAACTATCGTTTTACGGAGACAAATTTGCCTGCTTCGCCCTATTCAATTTCATCCAAGAATTTGCTGTGTGGAGAGCACTGTCGTCAATATCTACAAACCATTTCGCCAATTTTTAATTCTACTTCTTTAATCACTACAGCTTCTTTATTCGGAAAGCGCTATAGCGTATTAACAATGGCGGCACCTCTGTTTGCTATGTCGATGCTCCAAAAGGGGATAAATGCGTCGATTGACAATGTTCGTGTGGAGTCAAGCTATCAGGAAGATTTATGGCTCCCAAAAATAGCATTGGTTGATGCACAAGTGTTTCTACCCATAAGCAGAGCGGAATGGAGAGATCAAATTCTCCAATCGTTATTTGCGGATAATATAACAAAGGTATGGAAGGCGCTGTCGACTACTGCTAAAGTTTCAAAAGCGGTTTTATGGGAGCATGCGGCTATGTATGTGCACTGGTTTTATGAAACGCAATTTCGCCAAGGGGCAAGTGAAAGGGAAATCGCCTTTTTAGAAGAAGACTATCAGTACATTATGACGGAAGCTCCAGGTGAAATTTTTGGCGAACGTAAAAATCCGTTTACGCGATATAATACGCCAAAGGTTATGACTAGAGGCACCGACAAGCCTATAAGACTACGTAAAACTTGCTGTTATTATTATTTAACCTCTGAAGAAGAACATGATTATTGTATATCATGCCCCAAAATGCCAACGTAAAATAAATGGTTTTCGGCTCTATTGTAGAGTGAATGAAACTTTCCTTTCTTTAAAAGTCGATAATTGATGCTAAGGCACAAGAAAAATGCCACCTTGTGCCCGTGCATTAATTATAGCAAGTAAGCGTTGTAATCCCCAAATTCCTTGAATTTAACCATGCATTAATAGTAAGAGTTTTCTTTCCTCTCCTAAATTGTGGATTATTTTTTAACATTAACTTGTAAATTGAAGCATACATTGTTATTATATAATTGATAATGATAATCGTTCTCAATTATTTTTCCGTGGGAGGAGTAGGTTTGACACAACAGCAAATAAGCAATTTACAAAATCAAATCATTATACAGAAAGCAAAGGAAATGGGCATAGTTTGTACACCATTACTTGCAGATTGTGAGGATTTTTTAGAGCTATCTTATAAAGACAAAACAGTTATTATCAATAAATCAAGGTCTCATCAGTTGTTGTTGATAAGCGGATTGTTAGCACAAAATAAGGAAGCAACAAACAAATTATTAGCAAGAAATAAACTACCTATTACCGATACGCTTATCGTAGAGGAAGTTGGAGAACCAGCTATTCAATTTTTAACAAACAATAAAACCGTTGTAGTGAAACCTATTAATGCTAAATGTAGTTTAGGTGTAACCATTGGCATTAAAACGCTAGAGCAATTAGAGCAAGCAGTGATAGTTGCTAAACAATATAGTCAAAAGATTATGCTTCAAAGATATGTAGTTGGACATGATTATCGCGTGTTAGTAATAGATGGTGAGATGATTGGTGTTTTAGAATATCGATCAGCTTTTATAGAAGGTGACGGCTATTCGACTATTCGTCAATTGCTAGAGAATTTAAAAGATAAGCAATTGAAAAAAAACACGCTTGAGCCTGAAAATGATCAAGCAATCGAAGCGGAATCGATAGACTTGCAAAATATATTACATCGGAATGGGCTTACGCTTGATGATGTTTTAGTAAAGGGTCAACAAGTAGAGTTATTTGTGGATGACAATATGTTAGTAACGGACTTTTATGATGTTATAACAGATCGCACAGCAGATATTTGTCCTGAAAATATTGAGATGGCGATTCGTGCAGCCAAAGCATTGCAAATTGATGTGGCAGGCATCGACATTCGATGTTTACATATTGATAAACCGTTAGATCAAACAAATGGCGTCATCCTAGAAGTAAATGCCTTGCCAGATTTGGTGGACCCCTCGAATTATTTTGCAAATAGTACTAAAAATGCAGCTGAATCATATTTAACCTATCTATTAGAAATAGAAAAGGAGCAGTGACAACATGGCAACAGAGAATGTTCAAGAAGAATATTTGATGTTTCAAAGGGAGCGTGAATCAAATGCACGAGCATATTCACGGCATTTCCCATTTGTTTTACAAAAAGCACAAGGTGTAGTTGTGACAGATGTAGCAGGCAAACAGTATTATGATTGTTTAGCTGGAGCGGGTACATTGGCCTTAGGGCATAATCATGATGTCATCATAGCAGCTATCAGGGAAGTATTGGATCAACAAATACCACTTCATACATTGGATTTAGCAACACCGTTAAAAATAGAATTTATGAAAGAAATCTTCTCGGCATTGCCAGCGGAAATGAAACATACCGCAAAAATACAATTTTGTGGCCCCACTGGCGCAGATGCGGTCGAAGCGGCTATTAAATTAGTGAAACATTCTACAAAAGGCAAATCTATTTTAGCTTTTCAAGGGGGATATCATGGCTCCACACAAGCAACGATGTCCATGAGCGGTAATTTATCTAAAAAACAGCATTTGCAAAGCTTACTGCCAGATGTACATTTTCTACCTTTCCCTTATGAATTTAGATGCCCATTTGGTGTGGGAAATGGTATGACTGCAACGATTAGTGCACAATATATCGAACATTTATTGGATGATTGTGAAAGTGGTGTAGCTAATCCATGCTGTGTAATTGTAGAAACGGTGCAAGGAGAGGGAGGTGTTATTCCAGCGGATGTAATTTGGCTACAGCAATTGCGAAAAATAACTGCAGAACGAAATATCCCATTAATTATTGACGAAGTACAAGCAGGGATAGGGAGGACTGGGAAGATGTTTTCATTTGAGCATGCGGGCATTATTCCAGATGTAATTATATGCTCAAAAGCGATTGGTGGTAGTTTGCCAATGTCTGTCGTCATTTATCAGGAAGCTTTAGATCAATGGCAGGCAGGTGCGCATACAGGCACTTTCCGAGGAAATCAATTAGCAATGGCGACGGGATTAGCAACATTAAAATATGTGCGCGAACAGCGTGTATTGCAAAATGTTGAAGAAAGAAGTGCTCAATTTTTTGAAGGGTTGCAACAATTGCGACGATTGTACAGTGAAATTGGCGATGTGCGTGGAAGAGGATTAATGATAGGTGTAGAAATTGTTAATCCTAATAAGTCGTTCGATCGTCTTGGACACTATCCTCCAGATGGCGAATTAGCCGCTATGATTCAGAAAAGATGCTTTGAAAATGGATTAATTATTGAAGTGGGTGGACGTAAGGGGGCAGTACTAAGATTTTTACCACCTCTTATCATCAATAAAACTGAAACCGAAAAAGTATTAGATATATTTGCCGAGTCTGTACAACAAGCGGTTGAGCTGTATGCATTATGTTAAACATTCAAGCTATGAAGAAACATTCAGCCTTACTTGCCGTTTTTATCGCTGCCTTTTCACTCGTACTTACAAATAGTTCCTTTAATATTTTATTACCGAGCTTTATGCAGCTATATGGCATTAGTGCAAGTTCGGCAGGTTGGGTCATTTTGGCATATCTCTTGTCAATGACCATTACTATGCCTCTCACACCATTAGTCGTAGACCGCTTAGGTAGGAAAAGGGCGTATATTGCGGGTGTTGCAATATACGGACTTTCTTCTATCATAGGTGGATTATTCGATCAATATGTTCAAGTGGTGTTGATTGTCCGCAGTCTTCATGGCATTGCAGGTGGCATAATGATTCCACTATCCCTTAGTTTATTGTTTGATGTTTACGAGAAAGAAGTACATGGACGAGTGGCGGGGATTTGGGGAATACAGCTAACAGTAGCGTCTATTATTGGTCCAACTGTTGGAGGGCTTATTATTCAATTTGGTCAATTACAATATCTATTTTGGCTGAATGTTCCTTTTGCCATCGTATCGTTATGTCTATGTGCTACTCAAATTAATTCATATCAAGTTATGCGCAAAAAAGAGATGGATTTGTTTGGCATTATTTACATGGTACTAAGTATTTTAATGCTAAGTGTCAGCATTCAACTGTTTCTAAAGCAGGTTCTTCCTACGTGGCTAGTAGTCATGATGCTAGTAGGTGGTTTGCTTTTATTAATTCGATTTATTCAGTTAGAAAATAAGAAAATCGAACCGCTATTAAATTATAAGTTATTACAACGTAAAACAATCTTCGCCATCACAGTGCTAATTGCTGCAATACAAGATGTCGTGATGCTTGGGGCAGTTTTTGTATTGCCCCTACTATTTCAGGAAGTATATCAACTCCCGTCTTCCGCGGTAGGTGCGATGTTCATTCCGACAGCCATTTTTACAAGTTTGTTTATGTGGTTGGGAGGACATTGGATGGATAAAGGGAAATCTAAAAATTTTATAGTAGTCGGCATCGTGATTGTCGCCATATCTATTATATCCTTTTCTTTTTTACCAAAGTCTGTATCCATATTCGTATTGATTTTGTTGATGATTGGCAGGGGGATAGGTGGAGGTCTTTCGAATATGACTGTCACAACAATTGGTCTTCATACACTTTCACAAGAGGAGTTACACGAAGGCTCAGCTTTAGCTAGTACGATTGAACGCTTTTCTTCGTCGTTTGCAGTCATGTTATTAACGATTTATTATGACTTCAGATGGAGCATGTTAATAAATGCAGGTCTTTCCGTAGCAGACGCAAAATGGATGGCAATCAAAGAAGAATGTGTGATTTTAGGGAGCATCATGTTGGTTACTGTTCCTTTTGTATTATATATAACAAGAAAGAGAGTTGACATTGGTGTTCATTAAAGAAGGAGCTTTGCAAAGTCATCATGAAAAGCAAGCCGCTATTTATAGTTGTAAAGTGTTGTTAAATTGTTATTTGCGAGAATGCTGTGAAGATCAAAGAAAGCTATTGAAGGTTAATAGGCAGGATCATACATTTTCTCTACATTTTCAAGCAAGTCACGAAACGATTATTGGCAAGTTTACTTTTTATTCGCCGAATGGTGAGCATGAATATGCATATTTTTTCTTGCAAAATGGCCAAGCTTTAACCTTGACCTTCCTTGCTTCATTAATTGTTCAGGAATACTTGCAACACAATAAAGCCATCACACATGACCATGTACAAAATTTTATAGCTAGAGTGGAAAATAGCTATCAAAACATGGCTGTATTTTTGAAACATGCGACAAGCAGCCTTATTAACGACTACTTGTCTTCTGAACAATCACTCCTATATGGTCATCCTTTCCATCCATATCCCAAAAACACGGTGGGCTTTACATCACAGGAAGTAGCGACCTATTGCCCAGAATTACGTACTTCATTTCCGCTTTGTTACCTTGCTGTTCGATATGACATCTTTCAAGAAACGTGGGTTACTGAAAGTGCAGCACATGAATTTTTGCAAAAGTTTGAATACGATATTCGCCAGCAATTAAAATTTGATGATGATAATTATCGCATATTGCCGATGCATCCTTGGCAATATGCTTATGTGCAAACATTAGAGGCAGTGCAAAAATTTGAAAGACAACAAAAAATAAGATTTTTGGGAAGTAGCGGTCCTGTTTGTTATCCAACATCATCTGTTCGAACAGTCTATATTCCACAATTTAAATGTAATTTGAAGTTGTCTCTGTCAATTCAAATTACCAATATGCTTAGGATTAATAGCCAAGAGCAAATGACAAGAACTCTAGATGCGGCGCATTATTTGTTAGCACATGATTGTTTTGTAGAAGAGCACTATACAAAGGTTCTGTATGAAACAGGTGTCTGTACGTGCCGTTTTGAAGAGGAAGCATTAACAGCTTTATTTACGATGGCTTATCGACCAATGGTGCTAGACGAAAAATCAACCTATGTTGTTGCTAGTTTAGTAGAAGCGCCCATTCAAGGGAAGCCTTGTCGACTTTATGATTGGTTGAAAGGACAGAATGTAGAGCAATGGTTTCGACAATATATAACGATTTCTTTATTGCCAATTGTTAGACTCGCGGATAAAAAGGGCATTCACTTTGAAGCGCATTTACAAAATACGCTTATAACGCTTCGGGATGGTAAACCACATATTTTTTGGATACGGGATTTAGAAGGCGTAAGTATCGAACAAGAAAAAGTAGCTACACATAGACAAGCACAGGGACCCTTGTTTTATGAAAAAGAACAGGCGTGGTCAAGGACAAAATATTATTTCATGGTAAATCATCTAGGGTCATTTATACATGCGCTTGCAAGAGATTTTCAGTTAAGCGAAGCTCATTTTTGGCAAATTGTACGAGAAATGCTACTTGAAGAATGGGAACAAACACAGAATGAGCTAGTAGCCCATCTGTTAACGACATCTGTATTTTATGCTAAGAAAAATTTGTATAGCTGTTTAATTGGCAAAAGTGAAATACCAGAATATGTTGCAGTTAAAAATGCTTTGTATAAGGGGAATGAATTGTATGAAATTGATGACAGCTTTCATGCCAGTAAGTGAAGCATCCTATAAGACAGTACAGGAGAGATTGAAGTGCCAAACATTAGAGGCATTGCTTTTTGAAGAAATTATTCCAGTAACGAAAAATGGAAAATATTATAGCTTCCAAGGACAAAATGTTCAAGGAGAGGCGGTCCTTTATACATGTGAAGTAGTAGAAAAATGGTCATTCGGTCGAGTGAAAGTGAAACCGAATTCCATTCAAAGAGACGGAGATGCCAATGTAAGTATCTATACTTTTCTGGAAGAAGTCGTTCAGCAGACGTTAGACGGTCAGCATACAAAGACATTTGTTCAGGAGTTATTGGAGACCTTTGTGAAGGATAGTCAGGCAAAGAGCAATCAGCCACCGTCTATACCGGCAGAGGATTTGCACTATGAGGCGTTGGAAAGCCACATGATTGATGGTCATCCGTATCATCCAAGCTATAAATCCCGAGTTGGTTTTACTTTGGCAGATAATCATTTGTATGGTCCTGAATTTAATCAGGATATAGCGTTAACTTGGCTTGCTGTTCGTCGGCATTTTGTAGATATTGCCGTATTAGAACCAACTGCAATCAATAAGATGTATCAGCATCATTTACAGCCAGAGGAGTTAGCACATTTTACACAACAATTACGAGCGCAAATAGATGAAGATGAACAAGCTTATGTTTTTCTCCCCGTTCATCCGTGGCAATTTGAACATATTATAGCGACCGTATTTTACCCACAAATCGCTGATAAGACGATTATTATATTAGGGAAATCGGAAAGCTCATATCGAGCACAGCAATCCATTCGCTCGTTATCAAATCGCCATAGTGCACAAGCGAGTTATTTAAAATTACCTCTTAGCATTACAAATACATCTACTAGCCGTATTTTAGCGCATCATACGACACAAAATGCGCCTATTATTAGCGCTTGGCTAGATCGAGTTATTAAAAGTGATGAATACTTAAAAAATTGCCAGTTTGAAATTTTAAAAGAGACAATCGGGGTATCTTTCCGCTATCAAAAATTATCTGTTATCCAATATGCAGTGGCTTATGGAACATTAGGCGTCATCCATCGAGAAAATATTGCGCAATATTTGCAAGAGGATGAACAAGCGTGGCCATTAAATGCATTGATGCATAAGCAAAAAAATGGCGAGGCGTTTATTCAGCAGGCGATTGCATTGTATGGGGTAGAAAAATGGAGCCGAGCCTTAATCGAAACGCTTGTAACGCCAATTGTTCATTTACTCTATGTCCACGGAATTGCGTTAGAATCTCATGCGCAAAATATTATTCTCGTATTAAAAAATAATTTTCCGCATCGAATCATTATTAAGGACTTACATGATGGTGTGAGGTTTTGTTCTTCAGAGCTCCTTCATCCGGAATGGGAGCCAAAGTTAAATCCAGAGCCAGCCACACATCGACAATTTAATCGGTATTCATTTTTAAAAACAGCTAAAGTTTCAGAAGTAAGAGATTATACATTCGATGCTTTCTTCTTTATCTGTATGACTGAACTTTGTTTTACGCTTGAGGAATTTGGATTGCGGGAAGAGGATTTTTGGCGCACCTGTACGGAAGTTATTTTAGCTTATCAGCAACAACATCCTCAATATAAAGACCGTTTTCAAACGTTTGATTTATTTGCAGCGGATGCTTTAATCGAGGAAATGACAAAAAGACGTATTTATGGTGATCAAACATTGTATTTTAGAAAGGCTCAAAATCCTTTACTACAGGCATTGGAGTTTTTGAAAAATGAAGAGAAATAAGTTGAAGGACAAAATAAAACGTCATCAAACGGTATATGGGTTATTTGTTTCGATTCCTCATCCTAGTGTAATCGAATTAATTGGTCACGCTGAATTTGATTTTGTCATTATTGATTTAGAGCACACGACAATTGATTTAGAAATATTGGAAAATATGATTCGTGCGGCAGAGCTACTCGAGATAACCCCACTTGTAAGAATTGCAGAAATAGATCGTACTTCAATCTTAAAAGTATTGGATTGTGGGGCACAGGGTATTGTCATTCCACATGTAAGTTGCAAAGAGCAAGTCAAACAGGTTATTGAGTATAGTTATTATCATCCGATTGGGCATCGGAGTTTGAATAGTGGCCGCCCTGCAGCTTTTGCCAAAGAACCTTTAACTGAGTATATTGCTGCAGCCAATGAAGAAATTATGATGATTCCAATGATTGAAAGCATAGAAGGCATTCGTAATTGTAAGGATATTTTATCACTACCACAAATCGGATTTGTTTTGGAAGGAGCGGCAGATTTATCGCAATCATTAGCCGTACCTTGGCAAATTGAACATCCCCAAGTGCAGAATGCGATCGAAGCGTTATATGACATTGTAAAAACATGCCATATACCGTATGCGACTGTTTCAAGAGAGATGCATCAGCATCGACGATATGCTGACAAAGGTGTACGCATCTTTGTGTTAGGGGATGACCGAAATACAGCGTTTCGAGCATATCGACAAAAGAAAATGGACTATCAAAATATAACAGGAGGCCAATATGAGTGATTCGTTACTAGCTGTTATTCAGTCATTAAATACTAATAAAACAGCGCCTGTTTGTGCTTATATTTACGACTTAGATGGTATTCAAGCACATGTAAACCGAATGCTTGAAACTTTGCCAAAGCAAATATTTTTGTTTTATGCGATTAAAGCAAATCCTGATCAACGAATCATTAAGGCCCTTTTACCATATGTTCGTGGCTTTGAAGTTGCTTCTATCGGAGAATTAGTAAATGTGCGTGCAGTGTCTGAGGATGTACCAATCTTATTTGGCGGACCTGGAAAAAAGGATGCCGAATTGGAGATGGCTATACGCCAAAAGGTCTCATATATTCATGTTGAAAGTTTATTAGAATTACGACGTATTCAAATGCTCGCACAAAAGTTAAATAAAAAGGTCGATATTTTATTACGCATAAATTTACGTACAAATGCACTTCCTGAAACAAAAATTACGATGGGAGGTACTGCGAGTCCATTTGGCTTGGACGAGTCAGATATTCAACAAGCGGTGGCACTTGTACGACAAGACCCACTACAGCTTGTACAAATTAAAGGTTTCCATTTTCACTCATTATCGAATAATGTGCATGCATCATTGCATGTAGAAATGGTACGACTTTATGTGCAAAAAGCACTTGACTGGCAACGCTTGTATCAATTAGATGTGAAAGTACTGAATGCCGGAGGTGGATTTGGTGTTTCCTATAATGAAAATGAAGAACCATCTTTTAACTGGCAACAATTTATGTCCTCATTACAAGCTAGTGATATTTTGCAGGATTTAAATGGCATCCAACTCTTTTTTGAGCCAGGGAGATTTCTTGTTGCTGATTATGGCTTTTATGCTACAGAAATACTAGATATTAAACAGTCCCATCAACAGTATTTTGCCGTTGTAAGAGGTGGCACACATCATAATAGATTGCCAGCCTCATGGGGACATAATCAACCATTTCAGCTTTATGCTAGTGAAACGTGGACATATCCATTCCAACGACCTAGCTTGCACAATAAGAAGGTCCATCTAGTTGGGGAATTATGCACGCCAAAGGATCGATTGCATACAGATGCTTTTATGTCTTCCGTTCGTGTAGGTGATATTGTCATCTTTGAAAAATCAGGTGCATATTGTTGGACAATTTCACATCATGATTTTCTGGGTCATCCTCATCCAGCATTTTATTATATCCAAGGAGGCCATATTCAATGATTGTACAGCAAAGTGTATCAGCAAGAGAAAGAGCTACAGAAATTATTAAGAAGGACTTAATGGATGCATTTTTAGTCGAGCAGTTCTTTGACGGAGATACGTATTCAAAGCAATCTCTTCAAGATGCAGCGAAAGAAATAAGTGCTTTATTTGCCCATTACCATTCGCATGAAGTAGAGGTCTACATAGGAAACTTTTGTTTTCTTGTTGAAAAAAGCTATAAGCAGGGTGAGCAATGGGTGCGTCATTCTCCTATTTATCGACAAGTGGCTGGACAGTGGCAGTTAATCGTGTCAATTGAAGAGCTTGCCACATCCATTTTGCAGACTAGTCTCTCTGCCAAAGCCTGTCAGCATCCAGCAGTGGCAGATTTTTTAAAGGGGCTACTAGTAGCTGTTGAGCAATTAACATTGAGTATAGAACAAATGAATAATTATGATGCATCAGCTCCTCAAACACCATACCAATGGCATGTCAAAGGAGAGCTGATTGCCTCGTTTCGAGATCGGCCATTTCATCCGCTTGCGAAAGCTAAAATTGGACTTTCAGCGCAAGATTATCAACAATATATGGCGGAATTTGGTCAACCCATCTCACTTCGTTGGGTCGCCATTCGTCATGATGTGGTAGTAAAAGGGAATGAGCAAACACCCATCCAATGTTTTGATTTACTTGAGGAAAAACAAAAGTATGAGATAGCGCAAGAATTTGAACGACGAGGTTTACGGCAAAGTGAGTACACGATGATGCCTGTGCATCCATGGCAGTTACAAAACATTATTTTAAAAGATTTTGAGCAGGAACTAGCCGATGGAATGATTGTTATATTAACAGCAAAAGCAGGCGATTTATGTGCGACTTCATCCTTACGTTCTTTAGCATTTAATCAACCGTCTAGCAGGATGCTAAAACTACCAGTAAGTGTACTTTCTTTAGGTGCATCGAGATATTTGCCTGTTGTTAAGTTGTTAAATGGTCTAGCAGGTGAAAAGTTGCTGCGACAAGCCATTTCTTGCGACCCTATATTAACGGAAAAGGTTATTTTATGTGAGGAACAAAATTGGTGGGGGTATATGCCTGAAACGATGGGGCTGTTTGATGACCATCCCCGTCATCTAGCGGCGCAAATACGCATTTATCCAAAGCAGCTTTTAGATGCGAACTATAAAATCATTCCGATGTCATCTTTAGCCGTAAATTTAAAGGGTCATCATTATTTAGATGAACTCTTCGGCCAAACTTTAACAAAACAGCAAGTAATAGATTTTTATACAGAAATGGTAACGATGTTTTATGAAATTGCCATGAGGTTATTCAAAGTAGGGGTTTTGCCTGAAATACATGGTCAAAATTGCTGTCTGGTATTAAAGAATAATCAAATCCATCGTTTATTGTTCAGAGACCATGACTCAGTTCGTCTTCATATGCCTTATTTAGAACGCCATCATATTCAAGATCCGCAATATTATATTCGACCAGGTTATTCCAATAGCTTATATAATGAAAGTGTGGAGAAGCTGATTTTTTATATTCAATCATTAGGGACACAAGTAAATTTAGCTTCCATTATGGAGGCACTTGCACAAGTATATTCTATTTCTGAGCGAACTTTATGGTATACGACGAAGCAGGCGTTAATGAAGGCTGTAACAGTTGTTGATATTCCAGCAGCAGATAAAGTAAGGTTATGGAAAGTTTTATTTGAGCAAAAACAATGGCCAGTAAAACTGATTATTCGACCGCTGTTAGAGGCGGATGGTGTGCCAGGAGCGATGCCTTCTGGAAAAGGGCAAGGGTATAATCCATTTTGGAATTTATAAAGTGCATTTTATTGCTGAAAATTGGTTGAGGTTTTGCATATTCTCCTACGATTGGGTACATTTTGACAATAAGTTGCATAGAATAATTTTAGAATCTGTGAGAGGATTGAGAAAATGTACTATGCTCCTTATTATGCCAATATACCAATGTATAGCTATGGAAATCAGTCTGTTCACTGGCCTGTTCCATATGAAGTAGTACTACCGAATAGTGCCTATCCATATCAAGCTGTCAACGGAAATAACAGTCAAATGAGTACCGATTATGGGCAACAGCCTTTTGTTGTAAATATGGAGGAGGCAACCAAGCGGAACAATACGTACCGTACTGCTCTATGGACAGGAAGCCATTTGCAAATTACGTTAATGAGTCTCAATATTGGTGAGGATGTAGGTTTAGAAATGCATCCATATGTCGATCAGTTTGTCTATATTGAACAAGGGCATGGGACTGTGCAAATGGGGTCGAGTAAAGAAAATTTAAGCTTTACACAAAATGTCCATGATGATTACGCGATCGTAATACCTGCTGGAACTTGGCATAATTTAACCAATATAGGGAATGTGCCATTAAAGCTGTTTTCAATCTATGCTCCTCCTAACCATCCATTCGGAACTGTCCATGCTACAAAGGCGGATGCAATGGCTTCGCACGGAGGCTATGGTCAACACAATTAATCACGATAATAATTTTTCATAGTAGAAGCAGAGTTGTTGATGTATAGCAGCTCTGCTTTTACTATGCCAAGCTAAACTCAATTTTTTGGATGATATATTGACGAAATTAAAATTTACGTGTTATAATTATCTCGAATTCAAGATATATTAATTCGAGATAATTAAATCGAATGTGCAAAGCATTCTCTAATTAGAAGTTTGAAGTTGCACGTAGTTAGAAAACATATACAAAGAAAATAATTTATTTATGAAGGGGAACTGTTACTATGAACAAACATACAGAAGGAATTCACCACATCACAGCTATTGTAGGGCATCCACAAGAGAATATTGATTTTTATGCGGGGATTTTAGGTTTACGGTTAGTAAAACAAACAGTTAACTTTGACGACCCAGGCACGTATCATCTTTATTTTGGTAACCATGCTGGTAAGCCAGGAACAATTATGACGTTCTTTCCTTGGCCGAATGCTTATCAAGGGCGTATCGGCGACGGTCAAGTTGGTGTAACAACATACGTTGTACCAGAAGGAGCACTACCTTTCTGGATTAATCGCCTTACAAAATTTTCTATTCCATTTAAAAAAGCTGAACGCTTTGGAGAACAAGTCGTTCAATTTGATGACCCACATGGGCTTCATATTGAATTAGTAGCTCGTGCAGAAGGTGAACGAAATAATTGGACATTTGGTGAAGTTACACCGGAAGTTGCCATTAAAGGTTTTGGTGGTGCAACGCTTTATTCAAGCCATCCACAAGAAACAGAAAAGGTATTAGTAGATGTGATGGGGCTTGAAAAAATTGCAACAGAAGGCGAATATGCTCGATTCAAATCAAGCGCTGACATCGGAAATATTATAGACTTGAAAACGGTATTAGGCGTACGAGGCCACATGGGGGTCGGCACAGTCCATCATATTGCTTGGAGAGCAAAGGATAATGCAGATCATTTAGCGTGGCAAGAGCATGTGATGAATCATGGGCAGCATGTGACGGAAGTAAAGGATCGTAACTATTTTAACGCTATTTATTTCCGTGAAGCAGGTGAAATTTTATTTGAAATTGCGACAGATCCACCAGGATTCGCGCATGATGAACCATTGGAGACAATGGGGAGTCAATTAATGTTACCGTTGCAATATGAACAACATCGAGAACAGTTAGAAAGCGCGTTAATCCCGATTCAAGTACGTTCATTAGATGAATAAAAAGGGGGGAGTTATTTGATTTCGATTGATCCGAAGAAAAATACAGAACGTGAAAACTATAAATTATTAGTTGGCAGCATTATTCCTAGACCTGTTGCCTTTGTCACGACTTTGTCCGAGCAGGGCATTATAAATGGCGCACCGTTTAGTTACTTTAATATCGTGTCATCGAATCCACCGATGATTTCCCTTGCAATTCAAAGAGCAACAGGGCGTTTAAAGGATACCGCTCGTCATATTTTGTATCAAGAACAATTTGTAGTGCATATTGTAGATGAGGACAATGTTAACCAGGTAAATGAAACAGCTGCTTCGTTACCAGTAACAGAGAGTGAAATTGAAAGAGCTAACTTTACAGTAATCGACAGTCAGCGAATAATTGTTCCAGGTGTGAAAGAGGCGAAAGTCCGAATGGAATGTCGCTTAGTACAAAGTGTTCCTTTAATGAATAAAGAACAGCAGACAGGCGATTTGTTTATTGGTGAAATTGTACAATTTCATTTAGATGATGTGATTTATCATGAAGGACGAATAGACGCTAGCGCATTAAAGGCAGTAAGCCGATTAGCTGGAGCGAGTTATGCAAAAATCGGCGATATTTTTGACATAGAACGCCCTCAATAAAGTAAATAAGCAAAATTTTTGAAAAGATATATGGCTCGTGAATGGCTTACTACAGAAAATAGTCGCCATTCACGAGCATTTCCTGTTTTTTAAATGGTAAATCCTTTTGCACCTTTTATACGATTTCCTGACATGCCCACGCATCAATTTCTACTTTTAATACGGGCGAAGCAAGTGCTACTACATATACCATTGTCATACAAGGGCAGTGATCACCAAAAAAGTCACCCATCACGTGCTTTCTTTGTGCTGTGTCAAATTCTCCAACTAAATAAAATACAACCTTTGTTAAATCTGCAACAGTCATGCCAGCACACTCAAGATTTTTTTTAATATTGTTAAGCGCTAGTTGCAATTGAATGATTGGATCTTCAGGTACAGTTCCGTCTAACGCCATCCCGATTTGACCTGAAAATGTTAGCCATCTGTTTGGACCAGTTATTTCAATTTGGTGTACATATGGAGCTACAGGCGGGTGAATTTCCTTTGGATTTCTTGAGATTTTCATCGAATCATTCCTTACCTATTCTATTTTGGAGATACTTCCGAAATATCGTACTGAAATTAACATAAAACAAAAGAAGTTGCTTTGGATATGATAGTTTATAAGGGTATAATAGAATTATTAAAATTTTGGCTATAACGCTGATGTAGCTTTCAATACACATTAATCGTATTGTCTTTCATTCTAATTCGAAAAGTAAAAAAAATCTATTTTACAATGGATTGAACTTCTTGAAAAAGGGTTGTTGAACGGAGTAATGGAAATACGCTGTCTAGACAGAGGTTTTTATCCCCCTAAACTCAAAGGACCATGAAAATGATAAATATTGATAACTAATAATTTTGTCTACTTGCTTAATATATTTCGCGTTCTGTAAGTTGGCAGTAGAGGCAGCGAAGCCGTTTTGTAGAAGGAGTGAATGCATGAGTAATTTTTTTCGAAGTAATGGATTTAAACGTTTTGTTATTCTAGCTGGGATCGCTGTTGCACTTTATTTAATGCGGAGTATGATTAACCTTATTCTTCTGACATTCATTATAACCTACTTAATGAATGAGCTTTCTACTAAGGCGACAAAAGAGTTTAAACGAATCGCACCCATCAATGAAAAAGCGATGATTGTCTCCCTTTACCTCTTACTTGTAGCTGCTATTATTGCAGTGATCTATAAGTATTTGCCGGTTGTAACCCAACAAATTACACAGCTTTTTGATTTGATTGCAGCTTTTAATCTCAATCCGAACGATAATGAGGTTGCGAGATATTTGGCGCCGACATTTGAGAAAATTGAACTTGGAAAATATTTAGAACAAGGTGTTGACCTTACGTTAAAAAATTTAACGAACATTGGGAAAGTCATTTTGCACGTGTTCATTGCACTTATTTTAAGTTTGTTCATCCTTTTGGAGAAGAAACGAATTATTGAATTTACTGCAAAATTTAAAGATAGTAAAATTGGTCCGCTTTACGACGAGTTAACATATTTTTCTAAAATATTTATTCGTTCTTTTGGAAAAGTAATTGAAGCGCAATTTATCATTGCTGCGGTAAACTGTGTTTTATCCGTTATTGCTCTTTCTATTATGGGCTTCCCACACTTAATTGCACTTGGAATCATGCTTTTTATTCTTGGTTTAATTCCTGTAGCAGGCGTAATTATTTCATTGGTACCGCTAAGCATTATTGCTTACAGCATCGGTGGACCGATGTACATTGCTTACATTCTGATTATTGTCGTGGTGTTACATGCGATTGAAGCTTATTTCTTAAATCCAAAGCTCATGTCTGCCAAAACAAATCTTCCTATTTTTTATACATTTATCGTCATCCTATTCTCGGAGCAATTCCTCGGGGTATGGGGATTAATTATCGGTATTCCATTGTTTATGTTCCTGCTCGATATTTTAGGTGTCACGTCTTTAGAGGAGGAAACCCAACGATCTGTAGCTATCAATGACCATAAGTAAACTAAAAGGAAGCATCGCTTTATGCGTATGCTTCCTTTTTTGGTGCCTGCGGTTCTCGCAGGAGTCGAGCAACCCCTCACTACAATCAACAAGGAGGCACGCACACAATTTACCCACTAGTTTGAATAAACCGCGCGTGGCTTTCTTTTAATAAATATGAGAATGAGCAATGCTGTAATGCCTTCAGCAACCGGGAAAGTCCACCAAATTGCTTGCGCGCCGAATAATTTAGGTAGCAATAGGAGTGCTGGAATAAATAAAATAATACTGCGTAGTAACATAATCGTTGTTGCAAGACGGATTTTTTCAATTGATTGGAAAAATTCTGCAAGCACCATATTCATACCTAAGAAAACGTAGCCAATTGCAAAATGGACAAAGCCTTGTGTTGCCATTGTGCGAATTTCAATTTTACTATCTCCAAACAGTTCCATTAATTGAGAAGGAAATAGCATCGCAATAATGGCAATGCTTAAACCGAGTATGAGAGCGGTAGCTAAGCCGATCTTCAAAAGCTCGAGTAAACGTTTTTTTAATCTGGCACCGTGGTGGTAACTGACTAGAGGTTGGAGAGCCATACCAATGCCTAAGAACACAGTTAATAATACCGTATGAATATAGTTAACCATTGCATAGGCTGTCACACCGTTTGCTCCTAAATAGTGCAGAAACGACACATTATATAAAATCACGATTAACGCCATAGAGGCTTCTACAATAAAGCTAGGTAAACCAATGGCGAATATTTTTTTCAAATCGGATACGTTGAAAAAAGTAGAGACAAATTTTAATTCAGACTGCTTTCGGAAGAAATGGAGACATAGTACCGACATGCCGATGATAGTAGAGATTGCCGTCGCTAACGCGCAACCCTTTACACCATAATGGAGTACGAAAATAAATACGTAGTTTAAAAGGATATTTAAAATGGATGTTGTGATTAAACCCATCATAGCAAGCTTTGGGTTTCCATCATTTCGGATGAAAATGCTTAATAAATTTTCGATTGTGTAAAAGACACCGAATATCAAAATGACATGCAAGTATTCTTGGACATAAGGATAAGTCACATCACTTGCCCCAAAAATATAGGCAATTTCCTTTAAATTTAATAAAAGTAATAGCACTAAAGTTAAAACTACCGCCAGCATCGTTGTAAACGAAAGTGTAAAAAGTTGATGTGCGCGTTTTTTATTACCTTCTCCAAGTGAAATGGAGTACAATGTTGCACCGCCCATACCAATCCACAGAGATATGGATAATAAGATGGAGAAAATCGGCACAGCAATATTGACGCCTGCTAGAGCAGTTGGGCCAACGCCATGACTGACAAAAATACCATCGACTAAAATATTTACTGACATCAGTAGCATACCAATCATCGCTGGGAATAAATAAGAAAGAAATAATGGTCTTAATGGTCTTGTTTCAATTGGATTAATGGTCGTCATGAGTACGTACCTCTCTTACCATTACTTTTTCGCCCTTTTCATCGAGTTCCCCATTAAAGACGAACCCAAATAGTTGATAGAGATGGATGGCTACTTTATTGTTGTCATAAACACTTAAAAATATTTTTTCGCAATTGTATGTTGCCTGTAAAAAATCGATTAGCTGTTGCAAAAAGTATTTCCCGAGCCCTTTATGCTGATAACGTTCATCGATTAAATAACGGTCAAGCCATACTCGCTGTGATCCATCCTCATGAGGAAACAGACCATACATTGCGAAGCCGACTACGGTATCCTCCCTATATAAGCCAACGGGTATAAAGCGTTGGTCAGACGCTGCTTCGTCTAGGCATTGCTGTGTCGTTTCAATAAAGTCCTGCTGATTAGCAGCAATGTGTAATGCTAATACGTTTTGTTTGTTTAAAGCTGTGATGTCACGTATTTCCGTGAACATAATGTCAAAACCTTTCTAAATTTATTGTGGATAGCTACAATCTAAAGTATATAGTAACTATATAGTCAAGAAAGGAAATTTAAAATGCTTAATAAAAATGTAAAATATTTTACAACTGGCGAATTTGCCAAACTGTGTAAGGTTAATAAACAAACACTGATTTACTATGATCAAATCGGCCTGTTATCACCTATTATGAAAGATCATAAAGATTATCGTTATTATACAATTGCCCAGTATGATTTTTTTAGCGTCATCGAATTGTTAAAGACTGTCGGTATGTCGTTAAAAGATATTCAAAAGTATATGGCAGATAAATCACCTGAAAATTTTTTAGAGTTAATGCATCAGCAAAAAGCGCTTGTAGCAAAGAAGCGGCAAGAGCTCGAAATGATAGAGAGTATTATAGAAGTGAAAATTGAAACAACAGAGGACGCCTTGCAGACAGATTTTGATAGTATTACGATTGGTCATTTTCCAGAGGAAACATTGTATTTAAGTAAAAATATTGAAGATTCCACTGAAGAACAGTTTGTTAAGGCGGTCTCGGATTTTATTGATGAATTGGATCGCTCGCAGCTTGATACAGGTTATCCGATTGGTGGCATTACTAGAAGAGAGCAAGTTTTAGCAGGGAACTATGATAATTATTGTTACTTGTATATGGAGCAACCACATCCGCAGGAAGGGCATCCTTATTTTAAGGCGATTGAAGGGGACTTTATTATTGGCTATCATCTCGGGTTATCAACAGAACTTGGACAAACGTACGAACGATTATTTAAGGTTATGGCTGAAAGAGGCTACGAGCTGGGGCAGTATGTATATGAGGAATATATTTATGATGCGGTGATTAAAAATCGAGAAGAAGAGTATGTAACAAAAATTATGATGGAAATAACAAAAAAGGCGAACTAGCATAATGGCTGCTTACATAAAAAGAATCTACGACACTGCGGCCGCTGACCCGCAAAGTGAGTAGATTCTTTTTATATGTAAAAGCCCTTAGCAGTTGCATGCAAGTTTATTTGTAATGGTAAGCGTTCGCTCTTGGATTGTTGCGTTGAATTTTATTAAACCATGCTTCGTCTTTTTCTTCTTGTTTTAAGGTATTAACGATGGTTGAGGCACAGTTAACACAAATTTTAGCTTGTGTAATTTTACCGCAACGTTCACATGGTGCACCAAGATTAGGGAAGATAGATGTTTTTAATTTTCCTGTCTTTACCCATTTATATAGTAAGTCAGATGAAATACCTGTTAATGCAACAATTTCATCATTTGTTAATTGACGATTATTTTTCCGTAGTAAAAAATGATGTAATTCCGAGAAAATATCCTCTTCTCGAGCGTCTATTTTTTTTTCGAAAAGTAGCATTTTATTCCTCTCCTTTATCTAGTTATTTAATGATTTCTTTATTTTCAATGACATTGTGAGGGTGTTCGTCATATTTGTAGTTTTCCCAACGATTGCGTGCTAATTTTCGATATTTATTTGAAACACTGCGATCCCCAATCAAGCGTGAGAATCCTTTTTTGGCTTCTCCAATATCGCCGAGGCGAAGGCTTAATTCTGCATGTAAATATAGAATTCGCTCGCTGCCTTCTTGATTGGATGCAAAAGATTTACTGTAAAAATCTCTCGCAGCATATAAATAGTGAATTTCAGATTCGCTTTCATTTTTTAAACGGTAAAGCCAGGCTATTTTCAGTGCGATATTAGCCATTAATAGTGCCTCTTCCATAGAAGCCTTTGCAACGAGGTAGGCTAATTTGTAGCTTATGATAGCATCTTCGATAGTCCGTTCTTGACAGATGTTCATGGGCTTTTGTAGTTCTTTAATATATAGTTCGTCGATTAGTAGCATGAAAGGTCCGTAAGTTCTCGTCATAGATTTATGGTAGGCATATCCGCAATGTGGGCATACAGCAACTTCATACAGCAATGGATTTAAACCTTCATAAACAGGCATAAAATCCGTTTGTTCTTCGACTACTTTATAACGATTCGGACGTACTTTATATGTTGTATATTGCTTTTTACAAAATTTGCAATCCACATTACTTTCGTAGTAGTAAATATTAAAACCCATATGAATCAACTCCTCTGTGTCGAGTTTTTAACATTTCTTTAGTTCTACTTAAATGGACATAACACTCGTTCAATATATTTAATGGATTTTCGACTATTTTAGCAATTCTATGTTTTTTGATATAATCCTTTAGCATTATTAAAGTAGTGTCAAATGAATGGTTTTATTTTTATGTAAAGAGAATGTTAGATTAAATACACTAGCAATAGTATGTATCGGTGGTATATGTGGAAAAGTTAAATAGTTATGCCTACATTGTTAAAATTACGTCAGACATACCTAGAGAGCTTTTTGTTATTCATCTTTTAGTAGGTTTATTATAATACATGTAGGATAATTTTACTATTCATTAATATGCTGAATATAAAGTAACTTTGTGAACGGCTAAAAAGATTAAGGATGTTTCGGTTATGCTCTTTTTGGTGTAAAATAATTGAAATTATTGATAGTTAATTTAAAAGGAGCGCATACATGTATGGATTGCAAAATCGTCTTTTTTGATGTAGATGGTACATTGATCAATTATGAGGATGGTTGTATTGAAAGTAGTACCAAGAATGCTTTACATACACTAAAAAACAAAGGGATTCGATTAGTCGCTGCAACTGGTAGACCACTATCTATGTGTCAGGACTTACATAAAATAGGGATTGATACATTTATTACGGCGAATGGTGCTTATGTTCGGCACGGAGACCAAATCATCTATGCCAGCCCCATCGCTCAAACTATTGTACAAAGTGTTAAAGCTTTTGCTGACGACCATCAAAATAGCTTGTCATTTTTCACTGAACAATTATCGATGAATAGTGTGCAGCACCCTGCAACACTAAAGGCAATGAATGAGACATTGTCTTTAAGACAATATCCGCCCGTCAATAAAAATATTTTAAATGAGCAAGTTTACTTAATGTGTTTATATGTAAATGAACAGGTAGAGAAAAAGTATAGAACACAATTTCCAAATTTGAAGTTTGAAAGATGGCATCCTATGATTACGAATGTTTTACAAGAGGATGTATCAAAAGCAATTGCTGTTGAAGCTGTACTTAGTTATTTCAATTTACATCCAAAAGAGGCGATTGCTTTTGGGGATGGAGATAATGATATGGATATGCTAAAGCAAGTTGGATATGGTATTGCAATGGGCAATGGAAGTGTAGCCTTAAAAAATATTGCGGATGAGGTCACGATGGCATCGAATAAAGGCGGCATTGATTACGCCTTGCGCAAACTACAGTTGATCTAAAAAGAAATGTCAATAGTCAGTAAATATCAAATAATTTGAAATATCAGCAAATTAATATAAATCTTATATAGTAATTAATAATTCGGTAAATATATTTATTTTGCATTATTTTGAAAATTGTAGTTAAATAACCCTGATTTTTAGCTTAATTATTGAAATGTTATCTGTGATTATTTAGAATAATTTTAAATAGATTTGAGGGGGGTGTGATACGATGGCACAACAGATTCTATGTGAAGTCAATAACTGCACGTATTGGGGTTCAGGAAACAAATGTACTGCAGAGGCTATTTACGTTGTTAGTCAAAAAGGTCAGCGGGCATCCAATAGTGAAGAAACAGGATGCAAAACATTTACACCTGAAGAGCATTAAGGCCGGTAGAAGCCGGGGCACAAGAGAAAAAGTGTTAGATTGACGACAATCAATCTAACACTTTTTTGCTTTGCGTTAATGTATGCTATGGAGGATGTTTTCAAATGTCGTAATTGGTTATATCTATTTGAACAATAGGGTAGGTGCATTTTTTCTTTTTACTCCACATAATCCAATGAGTGATACCAGCTATTTTAGCATAATCATCTATTGTTTATAAGTTCTGTCGGAATATATAGATACGAAAATAGCAAGTCTCTTAGTCACCAATATAACACTAACGCTAAACTACAACACCCACCTTCTCTCAAAACAATACGAATATTATCTGGCGTATATTTCGCTTCAAACTTCGTTGTAATTCCAGCAGAAGAAATAAGTTTTTGGACTTCATCTTGATTGGATAGCTGTGCGGCGTTTTTAAGATCATGTGCAAATTGATCAGAACCCTCAATTTTCTCTGTCAGTAATTGCACTTGTTGCATAATTGTTTGCATCCCTTTTGCTGACGTCTTTAACTTTATGGTATTAATAGGCGGATAAGGGCTTGTTGTCGTGGTAGGCATGGCAAGTTGTCTAGGGACATGATGGGGTGTAGGTGGGATAGACATTCCCCAATTTGGATAATGGTTATAAACATAATACGGATAAGGATTGTAATACAGCGGATTTCCTCCCATCCATTTGCTAATCTCTTATGTATCTTATGTAGTTACATAACGTTTTGTGTGAGGCTGTTCTTCTTTCAAGACGGAGCATAAGGCATATATAATGATTTGCATTAAAGGGAATTAAAGAAAAAAATAGAATAAGTAATAGATATTGAGAAAAGGGGGTTATTGCATGAATCGTTTAAATTTAATTACATTGGGTGTAAAAAGTATGGTTGAGTCGCTTGCATTTTATCGTGAAGGGCTTGGTTTTGAGGCGGTTGTCTATGGAGATGAAACAAATCCTGATGTGATTTTCTTCAATAATGGAGGAACAAAAATTTCTCTATTTCCTATAGAACGATTAGCAAAGGATATAAATGAAGAAAACCCACCAAAAGCAGGCACCGACTTTACGGGCTTTACGCTTGCCTATAATGGAAAATCTAAAGAAGAAGTCGATGCAATCTTTTCCCTAGCAAAAAAAGCTGGAGCAAACATTGTGAAAGAGCCTGAAACGGTGTTTTGGGGAGGGTATAGCGGTTATTTCCAAGATCCCAACGGTTATTATTGGGAAGTTGCATATGGAGATACGTGGGAATTTGATGAAACGGATATGTTAATTATTAAATAATAAATAGCGTGCGTAAAATTTAACTAGTTGGACAGAGGGGTTGAGATGGTGCAGCAACCATTTTGGGAGAAAGAGTACTTAGCAGATACGCATTTCGCTTTTGGTAATCCTAGTGAGGAAGTAGTGGAATGGGCAAAAAAATTACCAGCGGATGCACGCATTTTAGATATAGGATGTGGCGATGGTAGACATGCCGTTTATTTAGCACAGCTGGGGTTTAAGGTAGAAGCCATTGATATTTCAGAGGCAGGTATTGCTAAAATAAATAGATACAAAGCGTCGCACCAGCTACATAATTTACAGGCAGATGTTCAAGATATTATTACATATCAGTTTAGCGATACGTATGATTGCATCATTTCACATGGCCTATTTCATTTTTTAGCGCGCGAAGATTGGCATCGCATTATTCAGTTAATGCAAGATTATACCAAGATAGAGGGCATCAATATTATTACTGTATTTACAGACGAAGTTGACATTCCAGAAGATTTAGCACCGTTTGTCAAAGGCATATGTCAAGAAGGTGAGATTAGAGAATTATACGAGCAATGGTCCATTGCATTTTATCGCTCCTATCAATTTGAAGATCAGCATGAAAATAATATAAGACATTGTCACGCAGCCAATAAACTAGTCGCTATAAAAAGAGCATTGTAAATACAGTGATAGTTTTACTTTAGGTTAATTTTGGGTTTATTTCTTAGCTGAAGTATTGAATACACCAATTTTGTTAAGGATAACAAAAGAGGAGGTGTGATACGATGGCACAACAGATTTTATGTGAAGTCAATAACTGCACGTATTGGGGCTCTGGAAACAAATGTACGGCAGAAGCTATTTACGTTGTTAGTCAAAAGGGTCAGCAGGCATCCAATAGTGAAGAAACAGATTGCAAAACATTTACACCTGAAGAGCATTAAGGACGGTAGAAGCCGGGGCACAAGAGAAAAAGTGTTAGATTGATTGAGGTCATTCTAACACTTTTTGCGATGGCGAAAATTTTCTAATGTCGTAATTGGTACATATCTATTTTGTCTCTCTTGAACAATAGGGTATGTGCATTTTTTACTTTTTCCTCTACATAATCCAATGAATAATTGCCAAATGCATCCGTTAAGTCACCAATGGCGCGCGATAAATTATCAATCACAGGAATTAATGTATCAAGCTCCATTGGTTCTTTCCTAGTGTTCATTTCATCCATAATTTCATGAGCAAGATGTTGAATTATTCGCAGGCGTTTGTTTTCAGCTTGCATCATATCCTCCTTTAAACAGCAACTTTTTACACTCAATAAATATATGAAGGTCGTTTACAGTTCATGAGTGATTACTTTCGCTTGAACGTATATGGCACACATAACAAGACAAGGAAAAAGCCAGACTTCATCAAATGGAGTCTGGCTTTGTTTTTTAGTATTGAAATGTAACGCGAACAGCTGCACTAATGGTTAGTTGACCTTGCTCAATGGGGGTTGTCATAGATGAATCAGCCATTGCCATTGATTTATAAAGCACAGGGGCATGATCGTTTTCTTCGATGATTTCAATCGGTTGTGGCTGTACAGATAAGTGCATCGTTTGAGCGATTGTTTTCGCCTTCATTTGTGCATTATGAAGTGCTAAGCTGAGAGCCTGCTGATAGTATTCATCCGCATGCTCAATTTTAAATTGGATGGAGGAAATCTGATTTGCACCATTTTCGACAGCTGTATCAATAACAGCTCCTACTAGATTGGTATCAGGTATTTTTACCGTGATAGCATTTACTACTTCATAGCCTTTAAACATTTGTTTACCTTCTACATAATCATAAATAGGTGTAATCGTATAGGCGGCGGTCTGAATGTTTTCTCTTGGGATAGATAACGCCAAAAGAGCATGAATAACACGATTCATAGAGCTAGCATTTTGGTGCTGCGCTTGTTGTACACTTTCGCCTTGTGTCGTGACCTCTATTTGAAGCTGGACATAACTAGCGTTAGCGACTACTTTTCCATTTCCGCTAACAGTCATTACTCGCGATGTGTGGGGTACTTGTGCCTGGGCATGTGTGTAATACATTTGAATCCCACCTCCCGACTGGTTTCTAGCATGTTAAATCATTTTTAACAATGCTTCTACACCAGTCATTCCTGCAAATATACCTAGTTGCTCCGCTTCAAATGTAACAGATTCAAGAGGGGCGGTTAATAGCTCATCTATCGTCTTCACGCCAACCGCTCGACCTGCCACAATTTTTCGATCTAATAAGCGACTATTTAAAAGACCGACATCTAATGCACCACACATGATGTAGCCTGTATCATTAGATATAGTTAATAACGTTGTTTTTGGTAAATGCACAATCACAGCAGTGAAAAAATGACCTTTAATCATAATAGGTTCAATTGTCACCATGAACATCACTCCTTTTCTCTCTATACATATGGCAATAGATAAAAAGGTGTTCAATATTTCTACTAAAATTCTAAAGCGAAAAAAATCCACTGCGCTTTTGCGTGCACGAAGTAAGCCGCAACCTTCGCTAGCGTGAGGCCTGTTGCGTCTTACGTAGGGTGCATTTTTGCAGAAAGCTACGTGGATTTTAATTTCTCAATAGATAAATTGTGTCAGTGTCAGGCACTGATTATTTTGTATATGAAAGCATAGCTGTTTGTTTTATATTTTTTAGCGCTAATTTAGCCTCATCTTGCGTAGTGTACTCGAACATACGGAATGTATCTTGCTCAAAAACAGTAATAACCCACATTGTAAAATCCCCTTTGTTGTCAATTTGTAGTATAACAGTTGTGTTATTTTGAATAATTGTTATATATCAGTTATGCCCTTTATTTTACACTGATTTTCAAAAAAATAAAGGGCTAAATGAAAGGTTTCACATTTCGTTCAAAATTTGACGTTGCGTAAATGAAAATTATTTAAAAATAAAGATGGGCGAAATAAATTTAAGTAAAAACTGTGAATGATGAAGAAATTGTTTGTTAATTGGTTTTTTAACATATCTTTTTAAAGGGTTTAAGTAAAAACAGGTAGCACCTCAATAGTATAATTTAGCGGCTTTCGTAAATAGTAAGATGAGCTGAAATATGCGAATGAAACATGGGAGGTGATACTGTGATACGTAAAAATGTATTGTTTTTGACGGTTTGCTTATTATTCATGTCGATATGTTTAACAGACATGCGTACCTCTGCAGAAAAAGGACGTAGTGAATATGAGAAGACTGGTGAAGTTGTTTGGGATATAGATACAAAGGATAAAATCGTTGCCTTAACTTTTGACGATGGTCCACATCCAAAATACACCGCAAAAATACTAGATACTTTAGCTAAGTATGAAGCAAAGGCTACATTTTTTATTATTGGTCAAAATGCAGAAAAGTATCCAGAGCTTGTTTCACGAACTTATAAAGAGGGGCATGAATTAGCCAATCATACGTACTCTCACCCGTATAAAGTTTCAATTCCTGATTTACAGGAAGAACTAAGGCAGACAAACCAGATGATTTATAGTATTACTGGCTTTTCTCCTGTTTTATTCCGTCCTGTGGGTGGCAATTATACTGAAAAGATGATCAATACTGCTGTAAACAACGGTTATAAAGTAGTCATGTGGTCTTGGCATCAAGATACACAGGATTGGAAAGAGCCAGGGGCGAATAAAATCGTCCAAAAGGTGTTAGGGGGAACAAAACCAGGAGATGTGATTTTGTTTCATGATGGAGGCGGCAACCGCACTCAAACGATTAAAGCCCTAGAAGAAATCATACCAACCTTAAAAAAACAGGGCTATACATTTGTAACAGTATCAGAATTAATTGAAAAAAAGCAGCAACAAGAGAAAATTCAATAAAAAATAAGCCATTTCATTATATTGAAATGGCTTATTTTTCTCTATAAGAAGCGGATATTCTAGGTATTTATAGATTAGAAAAATAATAAAGGTGCCAACGCAATACCAGCAATTGCTCCAAATGCAAAACCAATGCCAAGTCCAGCGCCAAATCCTGGTCTAAATCCCCAACCCCAAAGACCTAAGCCGTATCCTCTATATTGTCTATCAGGTAGAACCCATACCTGTTTTCTATCCACTTTCGTTATTTTTCCAACATGAACATTGCCAGATGTATCAGTAATTCTTACACGTTTACCGTGATATTTACAGCAAAGATTATAACAATCAGTTGGATTCACAAGAATCTCCTCCTTTCTACGTCCTTACAAGTTAATATATGCCGTTGCATACATTTATCACTAGCCGATTGTCTATTGGAAACATAAGCTATCGTAAGGGGGTGCGTGAATGTCGGTAATATCAACAGATGATTGGCTACATGAGTTCAAAACTAGTCGGAAATTGAAGCATAGTAGAGAGTTTGAAGATTTACAATGTACGATTCTTTGTAGCCGATTACTAGACCATTTTAAAGGTGGAACGCCACAACAAATCCAATTTGAACTACAACAACAAGGGTTGTTTCGAGCGCATGAAAATATCGATATAAAAAGCCTGCAAGCGCAAAATGCTTGGCAAATTATACGAGAGGAATTGTTCTATTTAAAGAAGAAATGGAGCGGGCCTGATATACCCATCTATATTTTTCCTCTAACACAGGAGCAAAGTGTCACAAATAAAAATGGAGTTGCCTATCCAGATGCTCTATTTTTATTTATAGGAGAATTAGAAAGGCAAGAGTTACAGGCGTTATTTGCACATGAGTATAATCATGTTTGTCGACTGCACTACTTAAACAAATCATTAGAGGAAGTAACGCTATTAGATTCATTAATTATAGAGGGCTTAGCGGAATGTGCAGTGGATGAATTATACGGTGCGAAATGGTTAGCGCCTTGGTTGAAAGATTATTCTACGGACAAAATGTTAGCTATATGGAAGACATACTTTTTGCCTAACATGAATGTTAAAGGTTTAGATCATCATATTGAGTTTTTATATGGTGGGAGGCTTCCTTCACATATAGGATACTGTATTGGTTATGAAATGGTCCGAACATATATACAAAAGCATGCATCAAATAAGTTACATGAAAAACATTCTGAAGAAATACTTAAGGGTTCTATATTTTCGGTATAACTAAAAACCAGTTGTCGATACACAAATCGACAACTGGTTACTGCTAATTTAAATGGTAATAATCCCTATTGCTATTGCAATGCCTAGTAAAACAATGCTTAAACCCCACATCCAAAAGAAAGAGTATTTTAGGTGTTTTCCCATCTCTAAACCAGATAAGCCTAAAGCTAACCAGACAGCAGGGGCAAGTGGTGAAACAAACGTACCGACAATATTACCAATAATCATGGCATATGCAGTGGAGAGAGAGTCAATACCAAAAGATAAACCAATCTGTTCAACTACAGGAAGCAAGGCGAAATAATAGGCATCCGTACTTAATAATAAATCAAAGGGTACACCTAATATACCGATAATAATATGCAAATAAGATGATAGTCCTGCCGGTAAAATATTGACAGCATTATTGGCAATAGCATTTAACATGCCTGTGCCATTTAGTATGCCCAAAAATAAGCCCGCTGCAATAATAATCGACGCCATCGTTAACGCATTCGGAGCATGTGTCCGCACGCGCTCCATTTGTTCTTTAGGTGTACGATAATTAATGGGCAGAGCAATAGCTACCCCGATTAAAAAGGCTAATGCTGCCGGTACAATACCCGCGACTAAAACCCCGATTACCATGACAGCAATTACTGCATTCACCCACAATAGTTTTGGTCGTCGTAAAGATAGGTCTACTTCGGATGACACAACACCTTGTGTAATATGTTGGTCGTCATGCGTAAAATCAAGTGTGCCGTATTGCTTCAGAATACGGTGCTTTTCTCTAAAGCCAAGGTATAAGGCTAAAGCTAACATTGATAGAACACCAATGATTTGAATGGGTATTAACGGATACCAAAGTTCAGTGATATCCACCTCTAACACGGAAGCCACCCGCCCTAATGGACCTCCCCAAGGAACCATGTTCACCACTGCTGCAGCTCCAGCAATTAATAAAAGTAATAAGTATGGATTCATGCGCAAGCGTAAATATAAAGGCAATAGTGCTGGAATCGTAATTAAAAATGTAGAAGCACCAGACCCGTCTAGTTGAGCCACAACAGCAATTAGTACAGTTACAATAGCAACGACAACAATACGCCCCTTTGTAAGCGCAATCATTTTGTTGATCAATGGCTCAAATAATCCAACGTCCTGCATAATACCAAAGAAGATAATAGCAAAGATAAACATTACCGCTACGTTCATCACAGAACTTAGTCCGGAACTAAAGAATTCCCCTAATTCCTCGAAACGAAAGCCAGCGATAAAAGTAGCGATTATCGGTGGAATAACCATTGCAACAAGCGGCGAGACACGCCCACTTATTAATAAGGCAATAATAACGATAATGGTGATGAAACCAAGGATACTTAAGCTCAAAAAAACCCCTCCCTTTAATTGAGTATTCTGACTACTAAAAGGTAGCATGCTGAAAATAGGGAGGGAATAATATGGTCATAAGTTAGATAAGATACATACTATTCATTTTGTTCATAAGTTCCATAGTATATATATTTTCTTTCAGGTCTACCAATTGTTCCGTATATCGGTTTGATGTACAAAAACTGTTCACCAACTAAGTATTCTAAATAGCGGCGGGCAGTTGAACGACTAGAACCGATGATTTCACTCAATTGTGAGGCTGTAAGTTCCTTGGTTTTTATTTTTTCGAAGACCTCTTTAACTGCTTGTAATGTGTGTAAATCAATGCCTTTTACAAAGGTATCTTCTGTAGCAGTAGATTCACGATAAAATATGGAATCAAGGTCAACTTGCGTGAAGTTTGATGTGTGTCGAAATAAATGAAATGTATGCAAATATTTTTTAAACGCTTGATGAAGTCGTTGTTGTTCAAAAGGTTTAATTAAGTAATCTAAAATGCCTAAATCTATGACATCTTTTATTAAATCTCTTTCTGTTGCAGCAGAAATAACGATTATGTTGATGGCAGGATAATGATGCCGTATATGGTGTACTAAAGAGCTCCCTTCGACATCAGGAATATACAAATCGGTTAAAATAATCGCTGGTAAGTTGGTGGATTGTTTTAGCTTTTCAATCGTTTCTTGCCCAGTCCGTAAATTTTCAGTAACGGTAAAACCACCTATTGTATGAACATAATCTGCATGAATGTTTGCTACTCTAAAGTCATCTTCTATAATCCATACACTTGTGCAGGCTGTTGTCATAAGCGCTTACCTCCTTTAGGAACGATTATTAAAAAGCACGCTCCTGATAAATCTCCAGCATCTAATAAAATATCTCCATTTATTTTTTCGAGAGCTTTTTTGCTGATTGTTAGGCCATGTCCTCGATCTAAGCCTTCCTTTGTTGAAAAACCTTTCGCAAAAATTTTATCGGTCAGCTTGTGGTCAATACCGGGGCCGTTATCTTGAATCTCCAATAAATAATGATTTTTATAATCGTTAATAGATAATTGAATTATTTTATCGGAGGACGGCAAGTTTTTTAAAGATTCAATAGCGTTTTGAAGAACATTGCCAAGTGCTGTAAGAATAGCATCCTCCTGAAGTTTAGATAATTTCATAGATGGGGGAATTTCCTTCAGCTCGAGTTTAATGCCCAGTTCCGTTGCTTCTGCCAGCTTCCCTTGAATTAATGCTAGGAGTAGAGGGGATGTGCCATTATTATTTAGAAAAGCTTGATGTTTAAGATGAATATTTCGTTGTTCTTTAATGTACTCAATTGCCTGATTGTAATGTTTAGAAAATAGCAAACCTAGAATAATATGAAGCTTATTCGCAAATTCATGTGTATAGGCGCGTTGCATATTGGCATAATGTTTGACTTGTTTCAGTTCATCAATAATTTTTTGGATGTCTACTTTTTTTCTAAATGTATATAAAGAACCTATTTTCCTTTTCTTTTCCACTAAAGGCGCTTTATTTAAGATGATAATATGTTCATTGAGTGTTAGCTCTAAGTTATGAATATGTTGTTCTGCAACGATTTTAGGTGTGAAAATGTGCTCGATTTTAGTTCCCATCCATGCTGAAATGGATTGATTGTGAGTAGAATCTAGCATTCCGTATGCACTTTTATTAATAGTGGTAATTTGATTTAAATGATCGACAGCAATAATCCCTTCTTCCGTCGTTTCTAAAATCACTTTGTTTTGTTGATATAATTTAGCAATTTGGATTGGTTCCATATTAAATAATAATTTTTTAATATAAAGAGAGATGGCGATTGCCCCAAGTATACCTATGAAAAGAATAATAATTGTGTAATTGAGCCACTTCATAAGATGGTCTTTGATGATTGTATCGATATGCGCGGTTAAAAAACCGACAGAAACAACACCGATAATGTTTTCGTCTATCATAATAGGGGCTTTACCTCGGATTGATTCACCTAAGGAACCAACCGTTTTAGAAATATAGGCTTGTTTATTTAGTAATGCAGCATCATTGTCCCCACCGACCATGGGATGTCCTATTCGATCTTTTGCGGGATGGGAATAACGAACACCTTGTGCATTGCCAACTACGATAAATGCTGCATTTATCTCCTCTCTTAAAGGTTCGACGATTGGTTGGATAATGTCACTTGGATTTTCATGCTCGAATGCTGTAATAATCTCCTCCATAGAAGCGATTGTTTTAGCAATATTCAATGCTTCCACGCCTATTTGCTTTTCTGTTGTATCACGTATATGTTCTTGCAATAGATACATAAAGAGCCCACATATCATTAAAATTAAAATCGACATTAAAAAAATCATTTTAACTGTTAGGGACTGACCCCGATATATAAGACAGTAATCAAAAAAGCATTACCCAACCAGTTGTCGGTATTGAACCGGCGACTGGTTGTTTAGTTTCGTTTGAATTCGGTTATTGTTATAATAGTTTATATAGTCTTTGACAGTTTGTTCTACGATGGCCGTCGTAGTACTGTTCAAATTGTCTAAGTAGAATGTTTCAGACTTTAACACAGAATGAAACGATTCGATTGGGGCATTATCAGCGGGCGTACCTTTACGGGACATGCTCATGGTAATGCCTTTTGCTTTTACGGCCTGTTGATAATCATACGATGTGTATACCGCCCCTTGGTCACTGTGCAACGTACACCCTTCGGGCAAATGATGAAGTTGAGCTAATGTATCCAGCACAAAATCAGTATCTTGGCAGTCTCCAATCGAATAGGCAATAATTTCACCATTATATAAATCTTGAATACTTGAAAGATACAACTGTTTTTGACCAAATGGCAAGTAAGTAATATCAGTTACGAGCTTCTGTAACGGTGCGGTGGCTTCAAAATCGCGATTTAATAAATTTGCTGCGATTGCATAAGGTTGTCCTGTTCGTTTCCGTTTTTTCACTTTCACGCGACATTGCCAACCATATTTTTGCATGATACGTTGAACCACTTTATGATTGACGCACATTTCTTGACGTAAGAGTGCTGTAATTTTTCTGTAGCCATAGCGAAATTTATTTGCTCGACAGAGTTCACCGATACGTCTCTCTATTGCTTGACGAGACCTTGCATCGGTTGATGCCTGTTTCCAACGATAGTAGGTAGATCGTGCAATCCCAAAGTGTTTACAAATGTCCTTTACAGACATCATGCTTCTTAGTGACGCAACTAACTGTACTGCTACTTCTCCAACCACTTCCTCTCCAACTCTGCGTACTTTTTTAGCACCTCAATTTGTTGCTTTAAATAACGGTTTTCCAATGCTAATTTCGTTTGTTCATTGTCCGGTTCAGGACCCTTATTAAAGATATATTGTTTGCCTACAGGTTGTTTCAAACGATTGACTTCACCATTTCTATACCAACGCACCCATGTTTCGACCTGTGTTTTATGGCGTATATTTAATTCCAATAGAATCTGTTTGACAGGTACACCCGCTAATCGCATCTTAATCGCTTTCATTTTTACTTCATAGGGATAACTCACTCTTGTTCCCATAGAAAAAACACCTCCAAATTGAAATTTAAGTATCTATACCCGAATTTCAATCGAAGATGCTTTTTTTATTTGTCTATACCTATTGGGGTCAGTTCCTTAGAGACTGGAATAAACTTCTCATATTTCACCTCTAGATAGTTTTCGTTTGCCATCTTGTAAAAAGAGCGTATTTGGGAATAGAATAGCATACACCAAATAAAGAGTTCGAGTCATTTTATAGTGGCTAAATTAATCATAAAAAGAATTTTGCTGTAAATACTTAGCGTTACAATAAAAGCAAGGGGTGATGGCTATGTCAAATGAAGTGAAAAATGTACTGCCACCTGTTGTTGATGCTTCAACAAAGGTGCTTATTGTTGGCTCAATGCCAGGAAAGCTCTCATTAGAGAAACAGCAATATTATGGCAATCCGCGCAATCACTTTTGGGCTATTATTGGGCAAATAGTAAATAGAACAATACCGGAAGATTATAAAATGCGAATAGAGTTGCTAAAGGAAAATGGGATTGGTCTTTGGGATACCATCGAATCGTGTGAGCGCAAGGGTAGCTTAGATGCCGCCATTCGCAATGAAAAACCAAATGATTTTAAAACGCTTTTTAAACAGTATCCAAATATAGAACTTGTGCTTTTTAATGGTGGGAAAGCTTTTGAAGTGTTTAAAAAGCATATTGGTGTTGAGGTTTTAGATGGACGAGCCTATCAAAAGATGCCATCGACTAGCCCAATCCCTGGAAAAAATATAAAATCCTTCGACGAAAAGTTAGCGGATTGGCGAGTGATGCAATCGTATTTAACGTAAACGAGGTCATATGGTAGGCTAATTGCTCAAGCGACTTTCGCCCCCTTACATATAGTGAAATATGTAAAAGGGGGGGGAGTTTGTATTGAATTTATATCCAAATAATAATTATGGGGAAAATTTCAGAGGTCCGAGTTGGAATGTTCCAGGTATTCCGCCAGTTGGACCACCACCAAATATGGGCCAACCACCAAACTTTGGACCACCGTCTTCTGGGCAAATGCCAATGAGTGCTCCACCAAACTTTGCTCCACCTATGCCCGCGTGGCATGGTGGCTCAAATGGCATTCAATCGTGTTTATTTAGAAACACGTATTTATGGATGAACAACGGAAGAAATTTTTGGTTTTTCCCTACAGTCATAGGTAGAGAATTTATTGCGGGATTCCGATGGAGTAATAGATATGGATGGCGTTTCCGTACATTAGCAAGAGACCATATTCTTTCGTTTGAATGTTTTAGATAATGGATTTAAATCGTAGGGATTCGAATGGAGCATGTAGAAAACTGCCGAAATTTAAGTGGGCATTGTGCCATAGCGATTTTCTAAAAGGCGCGAGATGAAAATACGAAGCGAATGTATTCTGTTTTTAAGTAATTGATGTTACAATAATTGTAACTAAACATGAAGGGACGATGGGTGGCTAATGATTAACTAATCTTATTTTTTGCACATGAAATGTATATTTCAATGAATCAAAAATAGGATTAGTCTGCCCATTTTCCATAAAGTGCACGATTGTAGGCTCAAACGCCTGCTATTGTTGAACGTATACTAAAAATGCAAATTACCGTACGAACGCGCTTGGTGTGGCATTTTTAGTATTGGAGCATCTCATAATAAGGCTCAAACATTGAGCTTTTTTGTGTTTGATATTTCGCGACTAATCCTTCCAAAATAATTGGAGGGATTTTTTTGTCCCTCTATATAGAGAGGAACGGATGAAATGAAAGAACTTTTAAAAATACAGAATGTACAGTATGAGGTAGGAGACATACGGATTTTTGAACAGGTGACAGCAACAGTAAAACAAGGCGAAGTCATTGGTATTATAGGAAAGAATGGAGCTGGCAAATCGACATTATTACAGCTTATTCAAGGCATCCTAACTCCTACGGCAGGACAGCTAGTGCCGTTGCAGCATGTTAAAATGGCCTATGTGGAACAAGAGCAAGCAACTATAGACAGTTGGGAAGTAAGCGCAGAAGAAGCGGATTTACTTGCCAAATGGCATGTACCAAACATCGAGTTTGCAGCATTAAGCGGTGGAGAAAAGCTGAAAAGGCGACTAGCAAGAGGTTTTTCACAACATGCGCAATTACTACTGTTGGATGAACCGACAAATCATTTAGATGAAACAAGTACAGCGATGCTTATCGCTCAAGTAAAAAAATATGATGGTACAATTATTGTTGTTTCTCATGATCGTTATTTTTTAGACGAAGTTGCCACTAAAATATGGTCTTTGGAAGATGGTAAACTGCTCGAACATAGCGGGCATTATACAAGTTATATAGCGGCTAGAGAGCAACAAAGGCTAGCGCAACAACGCGCCTATGATAAGCAGCAAAAGAATATTGAACGGATTGAAGCGCAGATGAACGAGCTATCCTCTTGGTCGCAAAAGGCACATGCACAATCGACCAAGCAGGAGAGCTTTAAAGAGTTTTACCGAGTAAAAGCAAAACGAATGGATGCACAAGTAAAATCAAAGAAAAAGCGCTTGGAAAAAGAGTTAGCAAAGAACAAAGTTGAGCCGCCTAAGCAAGAAGAGGAAGTGCGGTTTTCAGTAGAGACAAACCAGCGAGTAGGCAAACGATTTTTAGAATGTAAGCATGTAACAAAATCTTTTGGTCAGCGTCTTATATTTCAAGATCTAACAATGACAATACAATTTGGTGATAAAATTGCCATTACAGGTCCAAATGGTAGTGGCAAAACGACTTTATTGAAGGTGCTGACAGGACAAGAAAAAGCAGATGGTGATTTGTGGATTTCACCGGCAGCTACTATCGGCTATTTAACGCAGGATGTATTCGATTTGCCATTGAATCTTACACCAGAGCAATATTTTCACAAGGAGACATTCGAGGAAAGAGGGAAAGTCCGCAATGTCATGAAACATTTAGGGTTTACTGCAAGTCATTGGACAGCACCTATTGGCAATATGAGTATGGGCGAGCGTGTGAAGTGTAAGTTGATGGCGTATATTTTAGAAGAAAAGAATGTTCTAATTTTAGATGAGCCAACGAATCATCTTGATTTGCCTTCAAGAGAGCAATTAGAGAAAACGTTGGAGCTATATACAGGTACATTGCTCGTTGTGTCGCATGACCGCTATTTTATTGAGAAAACAACAAATATTGTGTGGCAGCTTGAAAATAAAGGAATCGTGAAAAAATGGAGAGAGAGCATACCACAGCAACAAAATGATACAAGTGCACAACGGCTAAAGTTAGAAAATGAAAGACAAGAAATACTTGGCAAACTTAGCTTTCTAACCGCCAAAGATAAGGAATATGCTGTGCTTGATCGGAAATTTAATGAGTTGACGAAGCAAATTAATGAACTCCGCTAGTTTGACGTTTAAGACAGCAAAAAGTGGGGAACATTAACGTAATTTCAGTAAACAATTGCTCGCTTTTATAAGTTGGAGACTCTTATGAATGTCATAAATCTTCGGGCACACTCGAAAAATTAGGACGTAATAGATAAAAAGCAAATATTGAGGTGTCTAGATGAAAAAATTATTTTTTATAACTATACTAACGATTAGTATCATTAGCGCATGTACTGAAAGAGATACGAATAGTAAGCAAGATACACAACAAGACCATCAATGGAACGAAAATAAACTTTGTATTTCTGAAACAACATCTAAAGACACAGTCTCTTCTTTAACGCAGGCAGAAGCATTGAAAACCATAAAGGAGCAACTTGGAACAAAACTAGCCATTGTTTTGCCAACGAATGTTCCACTAACGGAAGGAGCTTTTTTAACCGCAACAACTAAAAGTGAAGAACAACAAGCTGAAGTTCTATTTCTAGAAAGTAAAGAGTATCTTCCGGTTAATGATGTAAAGCTAAAAAATGCAACGGCCGCAACTGCGATTGCCAAACTTACTGTAAAGCTCTATGACAGTATAGATGAGGCAAGCGAACAGATTGCTTATGAAGAATTTAGTAAAAATGGAGGGCAACAAGTTCCGCTTGGCTTCAATATGACTGGTTATCAGGATGCAGGCGCAGGCTCGTTATGGATTGGTTGGAATGAAGGAAGATGGGCAATAGCAACTCATACCCGAACAGATAATCCAGAAGCTGGAGTAGAGCTGGCAAAACAAGCAGTACAATATTTAGAATCCCATACACTTCCAATCCCACACGAACACGGTATGGTACATTTAGATGTT
The DNA here is from genome assembly GCF_002982115.1 of Lysinibacillus sphaericus. GTDB lineage: Bacteria > Bacillota > Bacilli > Bacillales_A > Planococcaceae > Lysinibacillus > Lysinibacillus sphaericus. The sequence continues at coordinate 360,375 of NZ_CP019980.1, forward strand.
TATAAAACAGGAAACTTAATCGTATGGCAGGATGGAAAGCTTGTCTATACGCTTGATTCCATTAAGGACCCGATGAAGGCACTTGCAATGGCAACAGCTTTTAAGCAATAATAAGTAACCCCTGAGCGCAAGTACGCTCAGGGGTTTTTAATGACTTATTAGCTTTTGTAATAGCCATGTTAATTATGCATTTTACCAATTCAAATGCGACAAGTTATGCGAACTTGGTGTTAAGAGCATTCATTTCTTTTTACTTATGAAAGATTGCACGAAATAAACGCGTTATGCCTTCTTGTATTTCATCTTTCTTTAAATGTCCGAATCCTAAAATAATTTGATTGTTATGTTTCCCTTTACTAATGGAATGATCTTCTACGGGATATACTTTCACACCAAATTGCTCAATTTTTTGGAGTAATGCGCTTGAGAAATGAATGTTTTGCATTTCTACAACGAGGTGCAATCCAGTGGAATAGCCTAAAATTTTTATTTTATTTGAAAAAGTTGTATGTAAACAATCGATAAGAAAATCTCTATTATTCTTATAATACTTTTTCATTTTTGCAATATGTCGTTCTAAGTAACCCTCTTTAATAAAACGAGCAAGAATAAGCTGATCTATCGAAGGTGTGTGTAAGTCAGAAAACCATTTAAGCTGACGGCATTTTTCAACAAGGTCTATTGGGAGAACCAAATAACCAATTCTTAATGCGGGTGAAAGAATTTTACTAAAAGATCCAATGTAAAGCACACGATGGGGGTCTAATCCTTGCAATGAACTTACAGGAGGACCTTCATACCTAAATTCACTATCATAATCGTCCTCTACCAAATAACATTCTTTGTGCCTTGCATAGTTTATTAATTGAATTCTGCGTTGGATTGGTAAAGTACCCCCTAATGGAAACTGATGAGAAGGGGTAATAAAGATGAATTTTGGCTGTCGATCTTGCGGTAGTAAGGCTGTTCGCATACCGCATTGATCGACAGGAATAGCATAAATAGAAGCTCCAGAAGATTTAAATATCGTTTGAATATCATTTGTAATGGGGTCTTCCATAATCGCTTCATCATTTGCTAACAAAAATAATCGAGTGATAACAGTCAATGCTTGTGTAGCGCCTGAGGTGATAACAATTTGATCTGGATGACAGTCAACACCCCTCGTTCGTAGTAAATAGTTGGCTAATTCTTCTCTTAATTCATATCGACCTTCGGGTTGATCGTAACCAAAAATGGCAGGATTCGTATCGTTCCAGATATTATGGGATAATTTAGCCCATGTTTTCCGGGGAAATAAGTCTAACGCAGGTATGCCCGAACGAAAATCAATTTTTGGTGCTGTTGTTTTGTTTACTATCTTTTTTTGAACAGTTTCTTTGCTAGATAGAGTTAAGTGGGCGCCATCTGCAACAAATGTACCTGAGCCCCTATGGGAAACTAAAAATCCTTCTGCCACGAGTTGCTCATAGGCTTCTAATATGACATTTCTGGAAACATTTAATTCAGAACAAAGTTTACGTGTGGAAGCCAATCTCTCCCCGCTTTGTAATGTTCCATTTAAAATTTTTTCACGAATTTGTCGATAGACCTGTTTATTTAATGGTATATCTAACGCTCTATTTATAGGTATCCATAACATGTTTGCTTTACTCCTTCTTAAAATTGGTACCGTCAAAATGTATAATAAGTGGCTCTATTTTTACCAATATTACCATGATAGAGTAATTTTAAATAATACACAGGAGATGAATAGATGAAAAAACCACAAGAGTTAGTTATGGAAGCATTGAAGTCGGCTGCAAGAAATAATCAAATGAAAGATGCATTTCAACAATCGAAAGAGCTGTATCCATTATTGTTGAAAGCCGCAAAAAGATATGTGGCAGGGGAAGTTAGAGCAGACGCCATTGCTGTAGCAGAAAATTTATTAGCGAAAGATTATCAAGTTTCACTGGAGTTTATAGGCGAAAATACTGTGCATCTTGAGGAATGTCAAAAGGCTGTGAAGGAATTTATGACGCTAATTGATGAAATGGGTACGCTGTCTTTGAAGCAAACCGTATCGTTTGATTTGTCGCATATAGGACTGTCTATAGACAAGGAAATTGCTTATAAACACTTGCTTCAACTTGTTCAGCATGCTAATACGCATGGCATTATTTTAATGGTTAGTATGGAGGAATCTTCAAAGACAGATGCTATTCTCGACATTTATAAAAAGATAACGGCGCAATACGACAATATCGGAATAACCGTACAAGCTCATTTATACCGCACTGAAATGGATTTACAAGAGCTTGTTCAATATCCTGGAAAGATACGAATAGTCAAAGGGGCATTTCAAGAGCCAAGTACTATGGCGATGGAGAGGTCAGAAGCATTGAATCGTCGCTATCTACAATTTATAGATCAGTTAATCAAGTGGAATCATCCTTTTTCAATAGCAACCCATGATGAAGCCCTTATACAAGAGATGGAACAACGTCACTATTTTCACCAATCAAATGTAGAAATCGAGATGCTTTATGGCATTCGTCCAGATTTAATTCGAAGTTTACAGCGAAAGGGATATAACTGTAAGGTATATCTGCCATATGGGCAAGAGTGGTATTTATACTTGTGTCATCGTCTTGCTGAAAACCCAGAAAACTTATATTTAGCAGTAACAGATATGTTAAGTACATCATTACTAGATAGCAATCAAGGCTATTGATGAAACAAATTATTTCAGAGGGTGTTTTGAAAGTTGAAACATAGGAGAAAAGTGCATTGAATGGATGGGATTTTACAATGACGTTATAGAATAATATGTATCGTTAAACGCCCGTGCAACCGCAAGGACGCTCATATGTTCATAGAATATTATGTTTTGCAAGTATGTTTAGACTATGTAGATACTCACACACTATATGAAGAATCCGACTGTAAAGGTTTTTGGCTTGGACCCCAACGATTTGTCTGTGGCTGACTATCAAGCACTGTAAATACAAATAGTACGATTGCTCCAAAGGGGATGAAAATGATTAAAATCCATGCTCCACTGCGCCCTATATCATGAAGACGGCGGACCGTCACAGACAAACTAGGAATCATAAAGATTATTCCAAACAACGTGCTGAGTATTCCCACCTCTGGTGAAAATTTGAGATTTAGCATCTCTTCAATCATTACTATTACAAATGAAATAATAATTCCGAAAAGGTAGTACATCCAATATTCTTGTCGTCGAGCGCGACCACTAAAATTGAATGTGTTCTTCAAGGCATGTACAAACCACTTCATCAAAATGTCTCCTTACTAGAAATCTAAAATAGTTTATATTTAAGAGAGAAGGATGTATAGAGAATTTAATTGATTCATCTAACATAAGACTTTTCACTGTTGTTGTTCCCAAAGGTTGTTAATCATTATTTTTAATGGTTGAAATTCAATAAATCAACTTCTTTCTTAATCTTAATAATGCTTGTTATGAAATAGGTTGCATTTTTTCCTTAATATGTATTATATGTTATACTAAATACAATATAAGTCAATTAGAATAATGTTGAAGAACTACTAGAATACCATGTATCTATTACAGTAGATACATGGTTAGAAAACCGTTTCTAGTGCTCATGTTTTTCTTTGCTATATAGTAAAATGGTTATTTAGAAGTAGATGGTGATAGTAAAATTGAGCTTAAACTAGTTTAAGGCGAAGAGGTACATGAAAACAGAGAACGAAGAATAAAAATGAGTTTTAGTATCAACAGTAAAAAATTGTTGAATGAATAATTCTTGAACAAGTAACTACTTTGTCAGAACACAACTCAGTTATACCCTACACAACTTCGCAGAAGGAGGTATAAAAATGGGCTATCAACAAGCTTTATCACGTTATATTGACGCAACAAATACACATGATTTTAACAACGTCAAAGCATTATTACATCCACAGGCGGTTTATTGGTTTACGGATCGAACATGCACGTCGCTAGAAGAAATAGAAGCTTATTTCAAGCATGCATGGCATGTTATTCAAGATGAGGTTTATCGTGCAACCAATGTACAATGGCTTACTGCTGATGAAAATGCCGCTACATGTATCTATACATACCATTATGAAGGCTATCACAACGGCACATTTGTATCAGGTAGCGGGAGAGCAACGAATATTTTTACTGTTATGAATAATGAGTGGAAACTTATTCACGAACATTTAAGTAGCTAAGGTGACCTTAAAACCACTTGAATTAGTAGCAATGCCAATTGCCTAGCACCCTTTTTAATCTAGCTTTACCGCATAAATGCGAGAGCTTTCTCCCCAAGGATGATAGCCAGTACCGATATAGGAAAAGCCATAGCGCTCATATAGACCGATATGATCTGTACAAAGATAGAGCTGTGGAAAACCATGTTGCTTTGCATCCTTCTTAGCTTGCTCTAATAGCAATGCACCATAGGCATGACCACGATGGCTTTCCTCAATATACACCGCACAGACCCAAGGATATAAATCCATCCGACTTATAAAGTCATTGGTAATTAAACCAGCACAGCCGATGATTTCATCATTATTCATTAATACATACCACTGTGGGAGCGGTACCTGTGCATCGATGCAATGGGCAATACAATCCTCATAGAGCATCATACTTTCCTCACTTGCCCATTTGCTCTGAATATAACGGGTCGCCATTTCAGCATAGCTTGGCTCCTTGCGTATGGAAATAATCTTCATTTTCGCCACCCCTTTGAAAAGTTAATAGATACGGTTATTATTGTAATTAATGGAAACATCAATAAGCAATAATAACTTGGGGAGGCTATAAACTTGCAGCAAGAAATCTATCAATGGGGACACGCCCAACATCCCACTTTAGTTTTTTTTCACGGTCTTGGTAGTACAGGTCTAGCATTTGGCGAACTAGCAAATTATTTACCAGCACATCATATCGTATCATTTGATTTACCTGGACATGGGTATGCATCAGCCTTGACAGAAGAAGCGGCTTATCTCCCATCAAATGTCATAGCATTAATCGAAAAGATGCTAACACAAAAGTTAGGTAATAAAAAATTTTATCTTATCGGACATTCTTTAGGTGCAGATTTAGCTTTACATTACGCAGCTACTTTTCCAAAGCAAATAGCTGGTCTTATTTTATTAGATGGTGGCTATTTAAGTTCACAAGATATGGGGATGACAGTAGAAATGGAGTTGCAGAACATTGAAAGTTTCTGTAACGATGTTAGATTCTCCTCTTGGGATGAATTTTTTCAATCGGAAAAAGAGGAGCTTTCGCGCTGGTCTACTGAACTGGAAGCTGCTTCGCGTGCACAAGTAAAAGCATTGGATGGCGAAATTAGACTAGCTCTTTCCACGTTTACAGCACAATCGCTAATTAAAGGGCTTGATGCTGAACCCATTCGTCACAAACTTCAGCATGTGAAGTGTCCAACTTTATTGGTAAGTGCTACAAAACCTATTGAACTGGAACAAATAAGAAATAAAAGTATAGCGGATTTCCAAGCAAAAGTAAGCAATGTTCAGGTAGAGCCTGTCCCGAATGCAGGGCATGATATTTTCCGCGATGCACCTGAGCAGGTAGCAGAAAAAATAACTGCATGGCTTGCTAATAATAATGGCTAAAGAATAATCGAAGCTGTACATTTAAAATAGGGGTTTAAATTACATGAAAAGGTTACGAACAGAACGAGATTTAATAACGTTGATTGAATCTGATACGTGGATGATGGAAATTTTGCGCTGTGTGGAACAACAACAGTTACCCGACAGTTGGGTTTGTGCTGGCTTTATTCGTTCCAAGGTGTGGGATTATTTACATGACTATCAAGACAGAACGCCCTTAGCGGATATTGATGTTATTTATTTTGATAAGCAGCTAATTTCAGAAGAACAAGAGAAGCAATATGAACAGCGTTTATTGGAACTTTTACCAAAAGAACCGTGGTCTGTGAAAAATCAGGCGAGAATGCATATCGTAAACGCTAGTGAACCTTATCAATCTTCCGTTGATGGCATGGCACATTTTCCGGAAATCCCAACAGCGATTGGTGTAAGGCTTACAAAAGGTGTACTGGAATTGGCTGCACCTTATGGCATACAGCATTTACTGTCGGGTATTGTGACACCGACCCCTTTTTTTTATAAACATACACATTTACATGAGATTTATCAAAAGAGAATTTATAATAAACAGTGGCAATCTAACTGGCCAAAACTATTTATAACGACACGATAGGCTAAAGGGGCGAAAAGAGATTGCAACAAGAAAAAAAGCAAATACTTATGCATTATGAAAAATCTATATTGTGGTTAGAGCACCTGTTAGATGTTACGGAGCAACAGTGGCGCATGCCAATCCAGCAAGGGAAGTGGACAGTAGCAGAGGTTATTGGACATCTAATTCCTTGGGATCAATTTGTATTAAACGAACGTTTGCCCTTTTTATTTTCAAGAAATCAGCTACCAAAGGGGCCAAATGTAGAACAGATGAATGCTCAAGCTGCAAGTAGTAGCCGCTTACAAAGCAAAGCGCAAATAGTGCAGACATTGTTGAAGTGTCGGCGTTTACTGTTACAAGCGCTTCACGATTTACCGGATCAACAGTGGCAACAAAGTTTTAAGATTGGTTGCTCTGAACTTACACTTTACAGCTATTTTGCTGGATTGGTAGAACATGATCAGCATCATTTTTTACAAGTACAAAGTGTGCTAGGTGAAAAGCAATGGATATAAATATAAATCAAATCATTGATTATTATGCACAAGCAACTGTCAATTTTGTTGATATTTTCACAAATACAATGAAACCAGGACGAAAGGATACAGGACGTACTACTGCGCCTGGGAAATGTGGTTTAGTTTTCCCATTAGCTGGAAGTGCGTCTTTTAGTTTTAATGGGACACCTTATGCGATGGTGCCTGGAATGGTTGTCCATGCAGGACCACAAATGCCAATTGAAATTCAAGCGACTGGCGATAAGATATGGGAGTACGCAGTGGTTCATTATATACCATCAAAAGACATGGTGCCTTTCGCATTAGCCAATCAGCATTTTGCCATTCATACTGGAGATTATTCAAATATTATTAATCTTGTACAACAGTTAAAAGAAAGCTATGCCATGCCAGGGAGTATGGCGATTTTGAAATCTAAGGCAATATTTATGAATTTAGTGGAAGCTATCTTAATTTCAGCAAAGATGAAGATTCTTGACTCGGCAAATGAAATGATGGAACAAGTCGTTCAATACATACACGAGTACTATGCGAGACCACTATCGGTATCCAATATTGCGCAAGCATTCGGTGTCGAGCGTCGAAGATTAGCTTATCTTTTTGAACAACATACGGGCATGAATCCAAGTAGCTATTTAACAGAATATCGCATACGGCGGGCAAAAGACTTGCTAAGATATTGCAATTTTACGGTGGCAGAAATTGCTGAATGTGTAGGCTATGTTGATAGCTTTTATTTTAGTCGGGTATTTAAAAAAAACACAGGCATGTCTCCAACAGCATTTCGAAAATTAATGATGGAAGAAGCCAAATATGTATAAAGCAGACGAGGGAAACCGCCAATAAAAGCACATGAATCGCCAGTACACCTGCGCGCAACAAAAGTGTTAGATTGATTGCAGGAACTGACCCCAATAGGTATAGACAAATAAAAAAAGCATCTTCGATTGAAATTCGGGTATAGATACTTAAATTTCAATTTGGAGGTGTTTTTTCTATGGGAACAAGAGTGAGTTATCCCTATGAAGTAAAAATGAAAGCGATTAAGATGCGATTAGCGGGTGTACCTGTCAAACAGATTCTATTGGAATTAAATATACGCCATAAAACACAGGTCGAAACATGGGTGCGTTGGTATAGAAATGGTGAAGTCAATCGTTTGAAACAACCTGTAGGCAAACAATATATCTTTAATAAGGGTCCTGAACCGGACAATGAACAAACGAAATTAGCATTGGAAAACCGTTATTTAAAGCAACAAATTGAGGTGCTAAAAAAGTACGCAGAGTTGGAGAGGAAGTGGTTGGAGAAGTAGCAGTACAGTTAGTTGCGTCACTAAGAAGCATGATGTCTGTAAAGGACATTTGTAAACACTTTGGGATTGCACGATCTACCTACTATCGTTGGAAACAGGCATCAACCGATGCAAGGTCTCGTCAAGCAATAGAGAGACGTATCGGTGAACTCTGTCGAGCAAATAAATTTCGCTATGGCTACAGAAAAATTACAGCACTCTTACGTCAAGAAATGTGCGTCAATCATAAAGTGGTTCAACGTATCATGCAAAAATATGGTTGGCAATGTCGCGTGAAAGTGAAAAAACGGAAACGAACAGGACAACCTTATGCAATCGCAGCAAATTTATTAAATCGCGATTTTGAAGCCACCGCACCGTTACAGAAGCTCGTAACTGATATTACTTACTTGCCATTTGGTCAAAAACAGTTGTATCTTTCAAGTATTCAAGATTTATATAATGGTGAAATTATTGCCTATTCGATTGGAGACTGCCAAGATACTGATTTTGTGCTGGATACATTAGCTCAACTTCATCATTTGCCCGAAGGGTGTACGTTGCACAGTGACCAAGGGGCGGTATACACATCGTATGATTATCAACAGGCCGTAAAAGCAAAAGGCATTACCATGAGCATGTCCCGTAAAGGTACGCCCGCTGATAATGCCCCAATCGAATCGTTTCATTCTGTGTTAAAGTCTGAAACATTCTACTTAGACAATTTGAACAGTACTACGACGGCCATCGTAGAACAAACTGTCAAAGACTATATAAACTATTATAACAATAACCGAATTCAAACGAAACTAAACAACCAGTCGCCGGTTCAATACCGACAACTGGTTGGGTAATGCTTTTTTGATTACTGTCTTATATATCGGGGTCAGTCCCGCAGTCAATCTAACACTTTTTCTTTTTTTGTGCAGGCTTTTTGATAATTATTTTCGGCAAAAGTCCATATAGAAAACGAAATTGTCCATTCACAACTATTTTTCTCTTTGGTAGGATAGAACACGTAAATGATAATGACTATCAATTAATTAGTGGATTGCTATTGACTTATTAATGAAAATGATTATCATTATCGTTGATAGATGACCATGATGAGGAGAGATTTAATGTGAATAAATATATCAAAATGTGTGCGCCTGCACTTTTAGCACTATCCCTTGCTGCTTGTAATACCGATAAAGCGGCAGAGTCTACAGCAGTAAAAAATGAAGCGGTTACAAGTTCTACAGAAACACAAACAGAACAAGCAACAACACAGAACATTACATATTTAGGCGAAACGTATGAACTACCAGCAAAGGTAGAAAATATTGTAGCGGCAAGTTTAGAGTCTATGGAAGATGCTGCAATGCTGGGTATTAAACCAGTGGGTGTACTCGATATTGGTGGCAAAATTCCATCCTATCTTACAAAGGAATTAGCAGGAGCCCAACTTGTAGGCAATAAAATGGAGCCAAATGCAGAGGCCATTTTAGCACTGGATCCTGACGTTATTATTGGGACATCCAAGTTCCCAGAAGAAACGGCGGAAAAGCTCAATAAAATTCAAACAATGATTCCTTACTCGCATATTTCAACAAATTGGAAGGAAAACTTAACATTGCTCGCACAGCTTACTGGGAAAGAAGAGGATGCTAAAAAAATCATTGCAGACTATGAAACGAAGGTTGCCGATGCTCAAATGAAATCAAAAGAGCAACTAGCAGACAAACAGGTGTTAATTGTTCGTTTGCGTGGTGGCGTTATGTATATCTATCCTGCGGGTGTTTACTTAAATCCTGTGCTTTATGAAGACTTAGGGGCACCAGTTCCTGAAATCGTAACAACGACGAAGGCACAAGCGGAACTTTCACTTGAAACGTTAGCGGATATCAACCCGGATGCAATTTTCCTGCAATTTGAGGAATCTGAAAATACAGATGCTCCGAAAGCATTAGAAGATCTGCAAAAAAACCCAATCTTTGCAAGCCTAAAGGCAACTAAAAATGAACAAATTTTTGTTAATGCCATTGAGCCTCTAGCTCAAGGTGGTACTGCTTGGTCTAAAGTGAAATTCCTAGATGTTGCAACGGAGAAATTACTTAAATAGATGAAATAGGCTGGTAGTAGAATTGGTGGAATCACCGGGCTATTACCAGCCTTTTCATAAGATAACGAATAAATAGAAAAAGGTGTCGCAGTTGAAAAAAACAAACATAGTATCATTTTCTATATTGGTAGCTTCACCTTTCCTCATTGTGATTGTGGCTTTAATGTCTATTATGTACGGGACAAAGGATATTAGTGCCTTAACAGTGTGGCAAGCCATAACAGTATTTGATCCTGCAAATATTGACCACCAAATTATAAGGACTAGCCGTATGCCTAGAATGTGCGCCGTATTGCTAGTAGGTGCGTTTTTAGCAGTAGCGGGTGCAGTTATGCAAGGTATTACTCGAAACTATTTAGCATCGCCATCCTTAATGGGCGTTAACGATGGTTCAGCCTTTGTTATTACATTAGCCATTGTATTCTTTCCTGGACTCCCAAACTATCAAATGATATTGCTATCGATGCTCGGCTCAGCATTAGGTGCTGGCATTGTTTTCGGCTTCGGTTCCCTTATTCGAGATGGGCTATCGCCAGTTCGATTAGCCATTATAGGGACGGTTATAGGGACATTTTTAAGTAGTATAGCGACAGCAATTGCAATGTATTTCCAAGTATCACAAACGGTTAGCGCTTGGTATAACACAAAGGTACATATGGTCGACAATAGTATGCTCTTACTATCCATTCCTTTTGGCTTAATTGGTCTAATGCTGGCGTTATTTTCGGCAAGGGCCATTACAATCACCGCATTAGGTGATGATATTGCTATAGGTCTCGGACAAAAAACAAAAGCAGTAAAAATGGTTAGTATGCTCGCCGTCGTATGTTTAACAGGAACTGCGGTTGCACTTGTAGGAAAAATTGCTTTTGTAGGGCTTGTTATTCCACACATTACACGTTTTCTTGTTGGCGTGGATTACCGTTTTATTATCCCATGTGCAGCACTAATAGGTGCATTCTTCTTAGCGCTTTGCGATGTGCTCAGTCGTTTCGTTAATTATCCATTCGAAACGCCCATTGGTGTATTAACTGCACTGGTCGGTGTTCCATTCTTCTTATATTTAGTTCGTAAGCACGGAGGTGAAAAGCGTGCATAGTAGAGCTTCCCATGTAGTCATTACGGTCATCACTATACTTCTTTTATTAATTTTAGGGGCAAGCTATCTCCATTTGACAAATGGTGTTTTTGATATGTCCGTAATGGATGTACTAAAAACACTCTTGCGAATTGAACCCAACCCGAAATTTGATCTTGTTATTTTTGAATTTCGTCTCCCACGAATAGTCATCGCGGCACTTGTTGGGGTAGGGCTAGGAATGGCGGGTGTCGTGTTACAGGGTATTACACGCAATGGCTTAGCAGACCCTGGAATTTTAGGCATTAATGCTGGCGCGGGTGCAGCAGTTGTTATTTTTATGTTTTTCTTTCAGTTACGTGTGGTCACAGCGGATATCAGTAGCTGGTTATCCATTTTAATGATGCCGATTTTTGGTTTTGTTGGTGGTACGATGGCCGCGGCTTTAATTTTCTCCTTTGCGATGAAAAATGGTCATTTAGATATGCAACGTTTGATTTTAACAGGGATTGCTATTAATAGTGGTTTTGGCGCGTTATCGCTGTTTCTATCATTAAAAATGAATGCACAAGATTATGAGTCCGCTGCCGTTTGGATGGCTGGTTCTATCTACAATGCCAATTGGATTTTTGTCGTGTCGATGTTGCCATGGCTCCTATTGTTAGGTTTTTATGTTTATCGAAAATCGTATTTACTCGATTATTTTCAATTGGAAGAAGACAGTATTACGAGCTTAGGCATAGCGCTGGAAAAGGAAAAAATGAAGTTATTATTGGCGAGTGTCGGCTTAGTGAGTGCCTGTGTATCCGTTTCGGGGAGTATTGGCTTTATAGGCTTAATGGCGCCACATATTGCAAAACAGCTTGTCGGTATTCAACATCGTTATGTTATGCCGGTAAGTGCGCTTATAGGGGCTTGTTTACTAGTGCTAGCAGACTTTATTGGTAAGACGGTGTTTGCACCTTCAGAGTTGGCTGTAGGCATTGTTGTGTCCATTATTGGTATACCTTACTTTTTGTATTTGTTAGTAAAGTCAAAAGCTTAGGGGGAAATCGTGTGCAAACTGCATTTAGAATGGAAAATTTATCTTCAGGTTATGAGCATGTCCGTGTATTTGAAGGGTTGAATTTAACGATAGAAGAGGGCAAAGTGACAACGATAATAGGACCAAATGGTTGTGGCAAATCAACATTATTGAAAACAATTGGGCGCATTTTAAAGAAGCAACAGGGAATCGTTTATTTGCAGGAACAAAATATGCAAAATTTATCGACCAAAGAAATTGCAAAAAAGTTAGCGATCTTATCCCAAACACCGATTGCACCAGGACAGTTAAAGGTAGAGGAGCTAATTGCATACGGTCGTTATCCACATCGTCATAATGTCAATCGTTTAACGAAGAAGGATGAAAAAATGATTGAGTGGGCCTTAACAGTTACAAATACATTGGAGTATCGCAGTCGTGAACTCGCACAACTTTCAGGAGGGCAACGACAGCGTGTCTGGTTAGCAATGGCATTGGCGCAAGAAACGAGTATTTTGTTGCTAGACGAGCCCACGACTTATTTGGATATGGCACATCAGCTAGAAGTGCTTGATATCGTAAAAAATTTAAATGAACAACATGGCTGTACGATTGTGATGGTTTTACATGATATTAACCATGCAGCGCGCTATTCAGACCATTTAATCGCTATGCGTCAAGGTGTTGTAGTGGAAACAGGTACTCCACAGGAAATTTTATGCGCGGATGTGATGCGCAAGGTATTTAATATTTCTGCGAGAATTATGGAAGATCCAGCAACAAACACCCCTGTATGTTATGGCTATGATGTGTTAAAGGAGGGAGACAAATGATTGTTGGACAAGTAGACAGTGTATCTGATTTTTTTTGCTATGAAATGACGTCGATGTTTACAGATTATACGTATTCGATAAATGTTTATGTCCCTCAAGGGCAAGCACCTAAAGAAGGCTTTCCTATAATCTATGTATTAGATGGTTCGTCCTATTTCCAGTACGTGAAGGAAGCCATCCGTCTACAAAGTCGTAACGCACCTAAAACGGGAGTATTACCTGCCATTGTTGTCGGTATCGGTCATCTAGCTGATATGCATGAACGCCGTTTCTACGACTTTACAGCACCTGCAAAAACGTATAGTTATCCTGCCAGATTTAAAGGCAAAGGTTATCATCAGCATGGAGGGGCAGAAAACTTTAGTCGCTTTTTACAGGAGGAATTAAAGCCACGACTTTCTGCACAATTTCATGTAAATGAACAGCAACAAACATTATTTGGTCATTCGTTAGCAGGTTATTTCGCACTATGGCAATTATTAAATAATAGAGGTAGTTACCAACATTATATCGCTATTAGCCCCTCAATCTGGTGGAATGAACATGAGTTGTTTGCTAGAGTAAAGGCTTTTATGGAAGCGCATCAACATGTGAAGGAAACCATATTTATTGGCGTAGGAGAACTGGAAACGTTTATGGTAGAAGATGCGCGACAAATAGCGGATCAGTTAGAGAAAGTAATGGACATAGTCTTTTATGAGGCATTAAGCGAAAACCATGCATCTGTAGTCCCTACTGTTATGAGTAGAGCTATACGTTTTGTGCATAAAAATTAAATTTGCAACCGCATTATCTTAGGTAATGCGGTTTACTTTTGGATAAAAATACAATAATATGTATTTAAAATCAAAAAAGGTGTGATAAAAGTGGGCGTTATTTTAGCAGATAGTCAACATGCACACGTAGTGCATAAAGTCATGATGCAAGCTTTTAAAGAATATGAACATGCAACACCGCCGTCTAGCGCATTAAGCGAAACAGTGAGCTCAATTGAACTGGCACTACAAAATGGCGAGCAAGCTTTTATTAGTTATATGGAAAATGAACCAGTCGCGATGGTTCGATTTACATTGAATGATGAGGGGATATATTTCTTCCGATTATCTGTAGTTCCGGAAAAGCAAGGTCAAGGTTTGGCCAAGATGTTAATAGCTGAAGTTGAAAATTATGCGCGTGCTCAAGGCAAAAGTGTAAGCGAATGTAAAGTCCGTATGAGTGTACCACGTAATATTGCATTGTATCGTGCATTGGGATATGTTATTACGAAAGAAACGATGGCAGAAAATCTTAACGGTATTTCGCTTCCTGTTGTAACAATGGAGAAGACACTGTAGGGGGGCATGTATTTGAAAAAAAGAATAGGCTGTTTGCATGCACATCATTCAAATATAGACTACATAGAGCAAGCATTTAATGGTTTTCAAGAGATAGAGCTAGTGCACTTTGTTGACCCGGGACTCATTCAGCATGTGACAAAGGGTACTGATCATTTGTCCTTAAAGGTAAAAGAGCAATTGGAGTGGATAGCAAGCTGTAATATCGATGTCATTTTGATTACATGTACAAATTACATTGCATTGTTAAAAGAAGAGCAACTGTTATTATCTATACCGATTATAAAAATGGATGAACCTTTTTTTCAAATGATATGTGAAGAGACACAGCCCCAATTTATTCTTTTTACAAACCCTGCAACGGTAGATGGAACGATGGAGAGACTTTACCAATATGCGAAGCGCCATAAGAAGGCCATCAATGTGCAGGTGAAGGTACTAGACAATACATTTGACCTCATTATGCAAGGGAATAAGGCAGCGTATAACAATGCAATTATCCAATATTTCCGGGAAATAATGAATGATGGGCTGCGGATTGCTGTTGCACAGCTTTCGATGGTTGAGGCCGCACAACAATTTGAAGAGGAGTTCGGTGTAGCCATTACACACCCATTGCTATCGTTAGTGGAATTTTGGAGACTCGTTGATACAAAATGTGCAAATCCCGATAAAAAATAAAATGAAAATGAAATGAAACTTTTAAATTGGTAGTATAATGAATTTAGAAATAGAAACGGGGGCGAGCTAAATGAACGATTTACGCTATCCAATTGGACAATTTCGATTTCCAGAAGTAGTGACCGCACAGCATGTACAGAAATGGATTGATGATGTCCGTCTATTGCCGAGGCAATTAGCGGAAGCATTAAGTGGAGCAAGTGAACAATCATTAGCAAAATCCTATCGAGAGAACGGTTGGACAGTCACGCAATTAGTCCATCATCTAGCGGATAGTCATATGAATAGTTTTATTCGCTTTAAGTTAGCTTTAACTGAAGATACACCGACAATTAAGCCCTATAACGAAGAACATTGGGCAATGCTCCCTGATTCAGATATGCCAGTTGCGACTTCCTACAAGTTGCTAGAAAGTTTACACGAACGTTGGGTCTATTTGCTGACAAGTTTAACCGATGAGCAATTACAAAGTGCATTTCACCATCCAGACAACGGGGTCATGACGCTTGAAAAAGCACTCGCTCTGTATGCATGGCATGGAAAGCATCATCTTGCGCATATACACAATGCTCTTGCAAAATAGATAAAATAGGCGACTTTTTCTCACGTTTGAGAGAAAGTCGCCTCTTAATTTTTTTGTTAATGCATGCTACTAAACATGTATCAAATTATACAATTGTTATACCTGCACTTGCAGTACCAGTTAATACTTGTGCAACAGCTACACCAGTTGTAGTGATTGAGTACACCATTATTAGTTTGTCACCAGCAGAAACTGCTACCGGTGCAAAACTGCCTGAACCAAACGCTGTAGCACCTAATGCTATTGCTCCTGTAAATGCTGGAGCTAAGTTAACTGTAGCATCTGTAGCAGTATAAGTCGTACTTCCAGCAGGTGCACGATAGATTGTCGCAGTAACTGTAGTAGAGCCCACTAGAGCAATGGCAACTGTAGCAGAGAATGATGCAGATAAACCTGTAATACTACCAGCACGTGGTACTGTAAATGCTTCTGTTACAACGCCTGATAAGTCAAGCGTGTTACCTACAAGCGTTACACCAGGAACTGCAGTACCGAATCCGATAAGGGATGGTGTAGCGATTAGCCCAGTAACTAAAGAAGTTAACACAACAGGTGTAACCCCAGAAGAGAATGGAATAATGGAACCGCCTGTAGCTGGTTGTGATGGTGTGATACATGCAGCATCAACCGCTAAAAATGGACCTAATGCATGACATTCCATACCTCTAGATGAGCAACCACATCCGCTATTAGACATAGGATCATTTAAGAACATATTTACACCTCCTTTCTTCATTATTCTATTCATAGAGGAATAGAGTAAAAGGGCTATTAACTACATACATAAAGCTATTTTTATCTTCATTAAAAACTAAAGAAAGGTTATATGGCGTAACATGATAGTCTATCGTCTATTTGATAAATGTCACAGCTAAAAATACGCAACCATCAATGTAAATGAGGGGAATGTGGACATGAAAAAGTCCAATAGGTATTGTGAATACTTATTGGACCGTTTCATATAGGAATTGTAATGGCTATTTTCATGGTATTGAATGGTTTTTCCTCCGAGGCGTTCAAACTAATTACGTCTACGAAATAGATTGAAAAATAAAGAATTTTTTTCTTTTTTCTGGTCTACTTCTATTACTTCTTCTATTGCTTCTTCTACCATTACCTTTTCAACAATTTCTAGTTGGTTGCTAGCTTCTTCATTCGTTGCTATAAGCGGCGTATGTTCTTCTATAACTAAATCATGGTTGTCGAATGTTTCAGCTTCCGTAGCAGGAGGCATAGTTGGAGTATCTACCGTTGCCTGAACTAATGACGAAGATTCTGTTAGCACCAAGTCATTAGCTATGGGTGCTGTTAAACTATTCGTTTCCAAGATGCTTACAGGGACTCCCTGTGTATCTGCTGCATTTTTAAAGTGAAAAGTCGATTCTGCTGTAGTGTT